>NZ_VBVX01000006.1 GCF_005981925.1 Streptomyces albidochromogenes | reverse complement strand
TCGCCTGCTCGATCTTCCGGCGACAGTGCAAGCATATCTGTGCCTTTGGACTCAGCCGTTCCTCCCGTAACTTCATATTCTTCTTTTTTTTTCAAGCAGAAGACGGCATACGATATGAGCGCTAGTCTCGTGGGCTCGGAGATGTGTATAGGAGACAGGACGTGGGGGATGCAGATCATAACCAGCCACGCGGGGAATGGGAGTGGTTGCCTCCCTGTTCCGTACGTGGTAACGCGCCTCGTGCGGCGGGTCCCGTACCGGAGTTCAGCCGGTCCGCCCGGCGCGCTCCACCAGCCGGGACAGCTCCACCCGCGACCGCACGCCCAGTTGCGCGAAGACGTTGCGCAAGTGGTGGTCGACGGTCCGGTGGCTGACGGACAGGCGCTGCGCCACTTCGCGGTTGGTCGCCCCCTCGGCGACGCAGTGTGCGATGCGCAGTTGTTGCGGCGTCAGGCAGGACAGTGCCCCGGCCGGTTCGCCGGCGGCCACGTCCCCGGTGGCCCGCAGCTCCGCGCGGGTCTGGTCCACCCAGGCGAGCGCCTCGGAACGCTCGAAGGCGACCAGCGCGTCCCGCAGGCGTCCGCGCGCCTCGCGCGGACGGCGCCGGCGCCGCAGCCACTTCCCGTACAGCAACTGGGTGCGGGCCCACTCGAAGTCGCCGCCGGCCGGTGCGTGCAGGGCCAGGGCGTGCGCGAACAGGGTGTCGGCCTCGTCGGGGCCCGCGAGCAGCGCCCGGCAGCGGGCGAGCAGCGCGGGCGCCTGCGGATCGCCGCCGTGGGCCGCCCAGGCGGCGAACTCCTCGACCACGGCGGGCGCGTCGTCCGGTCGTCCGGCGAGCACGGCGGCCTCGACAAAGCAGGGAACGGCCAGCATGCGGACGGCGAAGTGCCCCCGGCGCGGCCCCTCCCGTACGAGCGGACCGAGCCGCGCGGCGGCCTCGGCGGCCCGGCCGCGCCCCAGATCGACGCGGGCCGAGGCCCATTCGGCCAGGGTGGCGGCCTGGGCGAGGCCGTGCGGGCCGGCGATCGCCATGGCGGCCCCGACGTGTCCGGCCACGGCCGCCGCGTCGCTCTCGACCGAGGCGACGAGGGCGAGGACCGCGTGCAGGTGCGCGAGCGTGTTGCGCCGGCCGGCGCGGTGGCCGGCGGTCAGTCCCTCGCGGGCGTGCGCTCCGGCCCTGGCGTGCCGCCCGGCCCGTAACTCGGCGTAGGCCAGGTGCTCCAGGAGCTGGGGCACGAGAGCGACGTGGTCGCGGGCCCGGCCCAGGGCGAGGCCCCGGGCGGTGACGCGCAGGGCGGCCGCGATGTCGCCGAGGACGAGCGCGGCGGACCCGGCGCGCAGCAGCCGCTGCGGATCGTCGTCGTCCGCGGCCCGTTCCAGCACCCGCCGCAGCGGTCCGCGCGCTTCGGCGGGCCGTGCGCGCAGGGCGGCGAGCATGCCGCCGCGGTAGTCGTCGTACGACGCGCCGCTCCCGCCCGGTGCGTACGGCGTCGCCCGCCCCGGCGGCGCGTGCGGGCACACGCCCTGCCCCGCGGGGTACGTAGCGGACCCGGCCGGCGCCGGATCGGCGCCGCCGAGCGCGGTGACGCAGCCCGCCGCGTCACCGGCGGCCCAGGCCGCCTCCATCGCGGCGAGGCGGGCAGCGAGGGCGTGGCGCGGGTCGTACGGGCCGAGCAGTCCGGCGGCCACCAGCAGCGCCGCCTGGGCGTCCCCCGCCGGGCCGTCGCCCAGGCCCAGCAGGCCCGCGGCGAGTTCGGCCCGGCCGCGTACGGCGTCGTGGACCCCGCCCCCCGCACGGGCGGCGGCCAGCAGCTCCCGCGCCCGGTGCGGATGGCCGGCGAGGCGGGCGAGTTCGGCGGCGGCGGTCAGGCGCGACGTACGGGCGCCGTCGTCCGCCGGGGTGTGCTCGGCGGCCCGGGCGAGGGCGAGGGAGCGCTGGGGGCCGCGGACCCCCGGGGCCGAGGCGGCGGCGGCCAGGCCGGCGGCGAGGCGCGGGTCGGGAGCCTCGGCCGCCAGGGCGCGATGCAGGAGGCGCGCCAAGCGGTGCCGGTCACCCGTGAGGGCCGTCGCGAGGAGGTGGTGGGCGGCCCGCCGCCGGGCGGCGGGGGCGCCCGCGTGCACGGCCCGTCGCAGCAGCGGGGTCGCGAAGCGGATGAGGTCCCCGTCGCAGCGCGCCACGCCCGCCCACTGCCCGGCGTCCAGCGCCCGCGTGCCGATGCCCGCGGCGCGGGCGGCCCGCGCCACCAGGGCCGCGTCCGCTCCCCCGGTTTCGGGCGTCTGCTCCTGCGCGGCGGCGGCCAGCAGCAGCACGAACCCGGTGTCCGGTGGCAGGGCGGCCAGCCGCTCGCCGACGGTACGCAGCAGGGCGTCGCCGTCGGCGAGCGGCCGGGGCAGCGGCGCGTGTCCGGAGAGCTGAGCCGGCGAGAGGCGGCCGAGCAGGGCCTTCAGCAGGGCCGGGTTGCCCTCGGCCTCGTGCAGCAGCGCCTGCCGTACGGCGGGGTCCACCCCTTCCCCCGTCAGTTCGTCGAGCAGGTCCCCGGCGGCGTGCTCGGGAAGCGGCCCCGGGCGGACGACGGGCAGCCCCGCGAGGTCGGGGTCGTGCGCCTGGTGCGCGGCCGCGGTCAGCAGCAGCCCGACGGCGCTCAGGGCGTCCGGGCGGCGGGCGGCGAAGCCGAGGGCGGCGCGCGACCGGTCGTCCCACAGGTGCGCGTCGTCGACGCAGACGAGCAGGGGCCGCCCGGCGGCGCGGGTGCGCAGCAGCTCCAGCAGGGCGCCCGGCGCGAGGCCGGAGCGCGGCACACCGGCGGGCCCCGCGCCGCCCGCCGCGCACAGCAGCGCGTGCAGCGCGCTGTACGGGAGGCGGCTCTCGGCCGGGACCGCCCGGGTGTGCAGGACGGGGCCGGCGCCGAAGTCCGCCGCGGCCCGGCGGAGCAGGGCGGTGCGGCCGAGTCCGGGCTCCGCGGCGATCAGCAGAGCGCCGCCGCGGCCGGAGCGTACCCGGCCCGACAGGGCTGCCACGGCTTCCAGCTCGGTGCGCCGGCCGTACAGCCGGACCGTACCCCTCACGGTCGTCCTCCGCTCACGCCCGTCACGTTACGTCCGCGCGGACGGTGACGGAAGCCTCGCGTCCAGTACGGGCGGGGAGACCTGCCCACCCATCTGACCTGGGGAAAGGGCGAGTTGGGAGGGCGGCGCTGGGCGCGCGCCCAGTGCCGGCGGGCGAAGTCTGTGCCCGCGCACACGGGCGCGGGACGCGGTGTGCCGGTGCCGGCGCAGCGCGGGACGCGGTGTGCCGGTGCCGGCGCGCGCAGAGCGACGCGACCGGCACCGGCACCGACGGGGGTGGCCGTCAGGAGGCGTGCGGGCAGTTGCCCCGGTACTCCTCGATGGTCAGGCCGGGCCGGGGCAGCGGGCAGAGGAACTGCTCGTAGCGGGTGTCGTTGTCGATGAACCGCTTGAGCCAGGAGAGGCTGTACTTCGCGATGGTGGTGTTGGACGTGTTCGGCGTGAAGTGGGACGCGCCGTTGAGTTCCAGGTACGCCTTGTCGAGCGAGGACGGCAGGCTCTCGTAGAAGGGCTCGGAGTGCGTGCCGACCGGGGCGACGGTGTCGCCGTCGGCTCCCACGATCAGTGTCGGGGTCTGGATCTCGGGCCAGGACTTGTCGGTGTTCCACCCGGTGAGCGGAATCGCGGCCTGGAGGGAGGGCCGGCTCTTGGCCGCCTCCAGCGAACCGCCGCCGCCCATCGAGTGGCCCATGACGCCGAGTCTTGAGCTGTCGATCCGGCCGCGCACCGTACTGCGCTCGGTCAGGTGGTCGAGCGCGGCGAGCAGTTGGCGGCCCCGGCTGTCGGGCTGGTCGTACCGCGTGAGGGTGTCGATGGTGAAGACGACGAAGCCCTGGGAGGCGAGCCTCGGACCGAGCCAGGCGATGGACGACTGGTCGGCGGTGAAGCCGGGCGAGACCGCCACCGCGCCGAAGGTGCCGTCGCTGGTGGAGGTCGGGTAGTAGATGGTCCCGCCGCCGAAGCCGGTGACGGCCAGGGAGGAGACGGTGGTCCGCGAGACCGCGTAGGGGCCGGTGCTCGCTTCGATGCTCGCCGTGGTGGGGGCGGGGCCGCGCTCGTACGGGTTGTCCGCCGCCTGGGCGGTGGGGGTGAGGGCGGTGCCGAGTCCGCCGACGGCGAGGAGCGCCGCGAGGCCGGCCATCGCCGACCGCAGGCGGCCGTGGCGGCGGAGCGGGGCGGCGCCGGGAGCGCCCTTGCTGGTCTCGCTGGTGTACTGCTGCACGACTGAGTCGTCCTCTCGGTCGTGGCGGGGCCGCCGGGCCCGACGCGGCGCTCTTCGCGAGGACTGCGTCTGGTCGTACGGGGGGGGCGGGCACCGCCGTTTTGGCTGGCGGGTGCCACTGTCGCCGTACGTCCGGCGCGGGGGCATCGGTGGAATCACCGGTCTCCCTCACCTGTCCTCGCCGCGAGCCGCGAGCGGCCAGCGGCGAGCGGCGTGCGTCGGCCCGGGCCCCCGGCAAGGCCCGTCCGGGCTCCGGCACGGCCGGCCACCGCGTCCGGGCCGCTGCCCGGACGGCGGCCCGCCCTTCGCCGTGGCTGAGGTGCTTCCCGGCAGCCCTCCCCCGCGCCCGGCGGGCCGCGGCCGGGGTCAGCCGGCCTGGCGCGTTCCGCCGGTCAGGCGGGCCGGGAGGGTGCGGTGGCCGTTGGAGATGAACGACGCCACCGGCCGCAGCCCCTGTGCCGGCACGGCCGGCACCAGACCGGGGAAGCGCTCGAAGAGGGCGGGCAGCGCGATCTGTGCTTCGAGCCGGGCCAGTGGCGCTCCCAGGCAGAAGTGGACGCCGTGTCCGAACGCGAGATGTTCCTTGTTCACCCGGGTGACGTCGAAGCGGTCCGCGTCGTCGCCGTGGTGCGCGGGGTTGCGCCCGGCGGCGGCGTACGCGGCGAGGATCGCGTCGCCCCGCTCGATGGTCACGCCCCCGGCCTCGATGTCCTCCACCGCGTAGCGCAACGGCAGGCTGGCCACCGGCGCCTGGACGCGCAGCGTCTCCTCGATCACGTCGTTCCAGGTGGCCCGGCCCGCGCGGACCAGGGCGAGCTGCTCGGGGTGGGTCAGCAGGGCGTGGATGGCGTTGTCCAGCAGGTTGACCGTCGTCTCGTGCCCGGCGCTGATCACCAGGAGCAGGGTGTCGACCAGTTCGGCTTCGGTGAGCCGCTCGCCGTCCTCCTCGCGGGCCGCGATGAGGACGCTGGTCATGTCGTCGCCCGGGGTTTCCCGCTTGAGGGCGACGAGGTCGCAGAGCACCTGGTGGATGCCCCGGAAGGTGGCGGCCGCCTCCTCGGGCGTGGCGGCGGTGTTGAAGATGCTGTCCACCAGCCGGCGCAGCTCCTTGCGCGTCCCTTCGTCATCGACGCCGAACAGCTCGCAGATCACCTGGATGGGTATCGGGTAGCAGTACTCCTCGCGCAGGTCCACCACCTGCCCCTCGGGTGTCGCGGCGAGGCCGTCGAGCAGGTCGGCGGTCATCCGCTCGATCCGGGGGCGCAGGGCCTCGGTGGCGCGCGCGGTGAACGCCGTGGAGACCAGCTTCCGCAGGCGCCTGTGGTCGCTTCCGTACGCGGTGAACATGTTGGTCACGGCCACCCAGGTGAACAGCGGCCAGTCCGGCGTTATGTCCCCGTCGATCCACGCGGGCCAGTGCCGGCGGGGGTCCTTCGAGACCCGGGGGTCGGTGAGCAGTTCCTTGAGTAACGCGTGATCGCCGGCCGCCCATGCCATCACTCCGCCGGGCAGCTCCACCAGCGCCACCGGTCCCTGTTCGCGGATACGGGCTCCCTCTGCGTGGATGTCGGCACCGGAGGGGTCGATGACGACGGGGCGGGTCTCGTGTTTCATCTGCTGGCTCCAGAAGGTTCGTTCGCGGTGGCCGGCCCGGTGACCGGCGAAAAGCACAGGGGTGAGGCGGCCGGCACCCGGTGGAATGGGCCCCTCCGCCCCTCGACCGGCCTACCCCCGCGACTCGTTCGATATCCGGAACACGGCGGGGCAGTTTCTGTGCCGGCCGAGTGGCCCGCGGACCGCTGAGACCCTTTTCGGCCAGGCGGGCGGCCGACCGCCGGGACCGTCGGAACCGTCCGTTAACCTGGATCTTTCCCCCGAAGGAGTTGTGCCAGTGGAGTTCCGGCTGCTCGGAGCGGTCTGTGTCGCCACCGAGGCCGGCGAACTGCCGCTCGGCCCCGCCAAGCGGCGCAGCCTCCTCGCCGCACTCCTGCTGAGGCCCAACTGCCCCGTTCCGCTGGAGCAGTTGACGCGGTCCCTGTGGGACTGCGAACCGCCGCCGCGCGCCCGCAGCGTCATCCAGGGCCATGTGTCGCGCCTGCGCGTGCTGTTCGCCGGCGCCGACGCCGGGATGTACGGCGTGGAACTGGTCACCCAGGGAGCCGCGTACGTTCTGCGGATGCCGGAGACCCTGCTGGACGCCCACCGCTTCGAGGAGCTCGTGACGCTGGCGCGTGGCCGGCGCCCGCCGGCGGACGCCGTGGCGATGTACCAGGAGGCGCTGTCGCTGTGGCAGGGGCCCGCGCTGACCGGCGCGTATCCGAGCCCGCCGCTGCAGGCCGCCGCGCACGCGCTGGAGGAACTCCGGCTAACCACCGTGGAGTCACTGGCCTCGGCGTACGCACGGCTGGGCGAGCACGCCCGCGCGGCGGCGGTGCTGCGCGCCGAGGCCGGTAACCATCCGCTGCGCGAATCGCTGTCCGCCGCGCTCATGCGGGCGCTCCAGCGGGCGGGGCGGCGCTCCGAGGCGCTCGACTGGTTCCACCGCACCCGGCGGCTGCTCGCGGACGAACTCGGGGTGGACCCGGGCCGGGAGCTGGCCGACGCCTACGCGGTGGCGCTGCGCGGAGAGGGCGACGAGGCCGAGGAGGCGCCCGCGCCGCCGGCCGTGCCCACCGCCGCCCACGGGCCGTCCGCCGCCCCGACCGCCGGCACGGCCGACCTGCTGCCCCGTGTGCCGCGCGGGTTCCACGGGCGCGCGGCCGAACTCACCGCGCTGTCCCGGGCGGCGGCCGGCGAAGCACCGGTCTGCCTGGTCACCGGGCCCGCGGGCGTGGGCAAGACGGCGCTCGTCGTGCACTGGGCCCACCGCAACCGCGCCGCGTTCCCCGGCGGCCTGCTCTACGCCGATCTGCGCGGGTTCAGCGACACCGGCGAGCCGGCCCACCTCGAAGTGCTGCGCGAGTTCCTGCTGGCCCTGGGGGTCGCTCCGCGCCGTGTCCCCGAGACCACGACCGGCGCGTCCGCGCTGTTCCGGTCCCTCGCCGCCGGCCGCCGGCTCCTCGTCGTACTGGACAACGCCCGCGGCTCCGATCAGGTCAGGGAGCTGCTGCCGGGCGGCGCCCGCTGCGTGACCGTGGTGACCAGCCGGTACCGGCTGCGCGGGCTGATCGCGTCCGACGCCGCCCGTCCGGTCCCCGTGGACGTACTCGAACCTGAGGACGGCACGGCCCTGCTCGCCGCGGTGCTCGGCGAGGAGCGGGTCCTGGCGGAGGCGGTGGCCGCCCGGCGCCTCGCCGAGCTGTGCGGCGGGCTGCCCCTCGCGCTGCGGGTGGCGGCCGCCCGGCTCGCCGATCAGCCGGACTGGTCCCTGAGCGCGATGACCGCCGAACTGTCGGACGAGTCGCGCCGCCTGAGCCTGCTGGACGTGGAGGACACGGGCGTACGGGCGGCGCTGCGGCTCACCGTGCGCCGGCTGCCCGAGGACGTGGCGCACCACTTCGCGCATCTCGGCCGCCACCCGGGCACGCGCGTGGACCGGTACACGGCGGCCGCCCTGGCCGGGACGGACCCGGTCACGGCCGAGGCGGCCCTCGACAAGCTGACCGCGGCGCACCTGGTCACCCGTACCGCGCCCGGCCGCTGGACCCTGCACGATCTCGTACGGCTGTACGCGCGCGGTCTGGACGCCGGCCCCGACGCGCTGGTCCGGGTGCTCGACCACAGCGTGGCCACCGCCCTGGCCGCGGCCGGCGCGGCGGAACCGGGCGACGAGCCCTGCTTCGAGCTGCCCGCCGACTTCCGTGCGCCGAAGGCGGTACGGGAGTTCCCGGACCGGGACCGGGCCATGGCCTGGTACGCGGCCGAGCGCGACGACCTCGCCCTGGCGGCGGCCGCGGCCCGCGCCGCCGGACTGCACGGCAGGACGTGGCGCGTCGTGCTGGCCCAGTGGCCGCAGATGGTGTGGCGGGTGCTCGACGGCTGGTCTCCGCTGCTGGAGACCGCCCTCGAAGCCGCCCGGGCCGATGGCGACGAGCGCGCCGAGTCGCGGGTGCGGGCCCTGCTCGGATGGGTCCTGACCGAAGAGGGCCGGACCGAGGAGGCGTTGGACCATCTGGAGGCCGCCCCGGCACTGGCCGCCCGGGCGGACGACCGGCGCGGCGAGGCGACCGCGCTGGTCAACCTCTCGCTGGCCCAGGCGGCGCTCGGCAGCCCCCAGGAGGCGGCCGAGGGGTGCGAGCGGGCGGCCCTGCTGGCCCGCGAGGCCGGCGCCCCGCACACCGAGCGGCTGGCCCTGTACCACCTCGCCCGGCACCGGCTGGCCGCCGGGCAGTGGCGGGCGGCCCTCGGCACGTCCGTCGACGCGCTCGCGCTGGACGGCGCCCCGGACGCGTCGGCGGCGTCCCGCACGCTGTTGCTCACGGTGGCGGGCGAGGCGCTGCTGGGGATGGGCGACGAGGCCGAGGGGGTACGCCGCCTCGAGGACGCGGCCCGCGAGGCGGAGTCGTCCGGCTACGACGAGGGCGCGGTACGGGCGCTGGGCGCGCTGCTGCGGGTGTCGGAGGACGTGGGCCTGCGGGCGCGGTACGACACGGCGATGCTGCGGCTCATGGCCCGGACGTGATCCGGCGCCCGTCGGCGAGCGTCCCGGGGCGCCGGCCGTGCGGGCCCGTGGCCGGGGCCGGACCGTAGGGCGACGTACGTTCGAGCGGTCCGCGGCGTGACCCCGGCCGGGCCGGGGAGTTGAACCGGGTATGAAGAAGCGCAGCATGCTCGCCGTCGCGTCCCTCGCGGTGGGGGCGGCGATCGCCGCCCTCAGCCCCGCGCCCTCCTCCGCCGAGGCGTCCACCCATGACGACGCCCTCAGCAGTGCGGACGTCGTCGATTCCGCGGACCGGTCGGAAGACCGCGGCACGGAATCCTCCACCGGCGCGTAGACCGGCCGGTCGTAGGCCGCGCGGCGGTCACTTCTTCTGCGGGTCGTGGCCCCAGTTCTTGAGGGAGTACCGCCACGGGCTTTGTGCGACGTCTCCGTCGGGACGCTGGGCGAGATGGCGCCGGACATAGCCGACGACCTTGCGCATGTGGGCGACGTCGTCGTCGTCGAGTTCCGACTCCTTGGTGCGGAGCAGTTCGACGATGCGTCGGCCCGACTCGTGACCGACGCTCTCGTCGTCGCCGTCCTTCTTCTGGCCGACGCCGCGCGACTCGTCGCTCTCCAGCCAGCGCTCCAGTTCGGCGGCGGTGAGGTTCACCGTGTCCCGGAACTCGGAGATGGTCTCCTGCCGAGTGGCATCCTTCGCGGTCACGGCTCCCCTTTGCCCGGTGGTTTCGCCCGTCGGTCCGAGCAGAGCACGGGGGCGCCGCTCCTGCCACCCGGTCGTGACGGGCACAGCGTGTCCGCGTGCGCGACGGGCGATCGCCTAGGGGCTCGCCACCCGGCGCAGAGCCGCCAGGAACTCCCGGTTGGTGGCGCCCTTGAGTACGTACTCCGCGACGCCGGCGTTCCGCATCTCGTCGACGGAGCCCTTGTCGCCGTACGCGGAGAACGCCACGACGCGGCTGTCCGGCGAGCAGCGTGCGATCTCCTTGGCGACGAAGTGGCCGCCGCCGGGGAACCGGACGTCGAGGACCACGAGGTCCGGTTCGTGGCGGCGAGCGAGTGCGATCGCCTGATCGGCGTTGAGTGCGGTGCCCACGACCTCCAGGTCGGGCTGTGCCGTCACGACCTCGCACAGGGCTTCCAGGAGCATCGGGTTGTCGTCGCAGAGGATCACACGCCACGGCGAACCGGTGGAGTCGCCCGACGGCCGCGCGGTCACGGCAGATCGTCCGTGAGCGGCGGCGTCGGCTCGGGGCTCGGCACCCAGAACTCCACGGTCGTCCCCGTTCCCGGTTCGCTGCGCATCGACCACCATCCCCCCGCCGTCTCGGCTCTCTCCCGCATCTCGATGATTCCGAAATGCTCGTGCACGACGTCGCGCGACATCGGCGCGCCGGTTCCGTCGTCGATCACACGCGTCAGGATGCCACCGTCGGCCGACTCGACGCGCAGGGTCACCGCGGTCGCGTGCGCGTGCTTGCGCACGTTCAGCAACGCCTCCTGGACGATGCGGAAAACGGTGATGGCCGTCTCGGGCGTGGGCTCTTTGTCCAGCCGGTGCTCGAACGAACGGGTGAGCCCCCAGGCGCCCACCACGTCGTCGAGGTGGTTGGAGAGCCCTTCGATCAGCCCGTGCCGGTCGATGCCGGGCGGGTTCAGGCGGAACGTCAGGTTGCGCAGGCGGTTGATCGCCCCGCGCACCGAGGCTTCGAGGCGCTCCAGTTCGGCGGCACACGACTCGGGCACCCGCTCCGCCAGCAGTTCGAGCCGCATGCCCACAGCGACCATGGCCTGGATGGAGTCGTCGTGGACGTCCCACGCGATGCGGCGGCGTTCCGTCTCCTGCGCCTGGACCAGGTGGTCGAACAACCGGCGCCGCTCGCTGAGCGCGTGCTGCGCGGCCCGGCGTTCGGACATGTCACGGGTGACCTTGCCGAAGCCGCGCAGCTCGCCGTTCTCGCCCCACAGGGCGGTGATCACGACGTTCGCCCAGAACCGGGAACCGTCGGCGCGCAGGCGCCAGCCCTCGTCCTCCAGCCTGCCGTCGGCCACGGCGGTCTCCAGCTCCCACTGCGGCTTGCCGGCCTCCTTGTCCTCGGTCGGGTAGAAGACCGAGAAGTGCCGCCCCAGGATCTCGGCGGCGCTGTATCCCTTGATCCGCTCCGCGCCCGCGTTCCAGCTGATCACGTAGCCCTGCGGATCGAGCATGAAGATGCCGTAGTCCAGCACCCCTTGCACCAGGAGGGTGAAGGCCGCCTCCGACAGCGGACCCGTCTGCTTGCGCGCGTACTCCTGCGGTGGCGGCTGGTGGGTCACCCGAGGAGCCCTTCGCGTCGTGCGATCGTCACGGCCTCCAGCTGGGAGCGGGCCCCCAGCTTCTCCAGCACCCGCTGGACGTGGTTGCGTCCCGTGTTGAGAGCGACGCCCAGCCGGCCGCTGATCTCCGCGGTGGTGAAGCCCTCCCCGAGCAGGTCGAGTGTCTCCCGCTCCCGGGGCGTCAGCTTGGCACCGGGTCCCGGCTCCCTGCCGGACAGCCGCCCCAGCACGTCGCCCAGCAGGTCCTGGCTGAACACCATCTCGCCCGCCGCCACGCGACGTACGGCGTCCTCCAGCTCGCGCAGTCCGTCGGCCTTGAGGATCAGACCGGCTCCGCCCGCCTCCGCCACGCGTGCCGCGACCGACGCGGTGGCCTCCCCCGCGAGGACCAGCACGCGTACCCGCGGCACCAGCGCCTCCAGGTCCGCGATGGCGCTGACACCGTCACCGTCCGGCAGCCGCCGGTCCATCACCACGACGTCGGGCCGGTGCCGCCCGGCGTCTGCCAGCCCCGAGGCCACGGTCGCCGAACGTCCCACGATCTCCAGGCCCGGCGAGCGTTCCAGGGCCAGGGATATGGCCTCGGCCACCATGTCGTGGTCCTCGACCAACAGAACCCGGACCGGTCGGTCGCGCGGGGGCGGTGAAGGCATCGGAGCATCCTTGCTGGTGGCGGACTGCACGATCATGCCAGAAGGGTTACGGGCGGCGGCCCGGCGGCCGCCGTCGCTCCTCAGGCGCGGCGCGCCGGTTCCGTCGCCTCCGCCGCGGTCTCCCCGGTGAGGACGTCACTCGCCCCGATCAGTGCCAGCAGCCGTCCCAGTTGCGCTCCGATCCCCTCCACCACCAGGCCGGCGCCCGCCGCGCTCACGGCGATCCGCGCCTCCAGCAGCGCGTTGACTCCGGCGCAGTCGCAGAAGGAGACATCGGACAGGTCGAGACACAAGGTCTTCGGCCGCTCCTCCAGGCAGGCCGCGACCGCCTTGCGGATGTAAGGGGCGCTGTCCCAGTCGAGCTCACCGCCGAAGGCCACTCGGGCCACGCCGGCCCGTGCGACGGCGTACGACTCGAATCTGCGCAGGGTCACGGCGGGCCGCACCTCCCCCGCCGCTCACGGCCGGCCGAGCGGCGCGGCGTCGATCGACGAGCCCTTCCCGCGGGCGGGCGCCCTGTGGCGAGCTGTCGCATTCCTACCTCAAGATAGTGCGCATACACCAGTGTTCGTCTAGTGAATCTGCACTAGGCGCGGAAGTCAACGCGGTCGACGCCGCATTCGATCGTGTGAACGCGCGGGACACGGACCTCGGAACGGATGTTCGGACCGCGCGGGCCCGTGCCCGGCCACTCCCCCTGCGCCGCTCCTCGAACGGCCCGTCCGCCGCCGAACCGTCGACCGGGTCGTTTCCGTTCCCGCCGAACGGTTACCTGTGGTGCGTGACCGAATCGCCGGGACCTCGCCGGTCGCGTGCCCGCGGGGTGGAGCCGTGCGGCGGCCGCTGGACGCACCGTCCACAGACGACCATCAACGCCGGGCGGCGAAGACGCCGCCGATCACGGCGTGCGTACGGAAGGCAGGAACATGCGACGGGTCAGGGAAGCGTTCCGGCGGGCGAGCAGGGCCTACTCTCCGCAGGAGGAACGCCGGCTGGGCGGGCATCTGGGGGCCGTGGTCGCGTTCGGCGCGTACACAGCGGCCTGGGGCGCGGCGGTCGGCGCGCGGAAGGCGAAACTGCCGGACCGCCACGACCCGTTGGACGTCCTGTTCACGGCGGCGGCCACCTTCCGGCTGGGCCGACTGCTCAGCAAGGGCTCCGTCACCAGCCCCCTGCGGGCGCCGTTCACGCGCTACGAGAAGGCGACGGGCCCGGCGGAGGTGAGCGAGAGCGCGCGCGGAGGGGACGTCAGGTCGACCGTGGGCGAGCTCGTCACCTGCCCGTTCTGCCTGAGCGTCTGGCTGACGACCACGCTCGCCGGCGCCCACCTGCTGTGGCCGCGTGCCACGCGCACCGTGACGGGCGGCCTGACCGCCCTGGCGGTCGCCGACGCCATGCAACTGGGATACGACTGCCTGGTACAGAAGAACTCCGAGTGAGGCAGCCCGCACGAGCGCGAGGACGGCACACATGATCGACGAGAATCTGGTCCACGAGCTCCTGGACACGACCGAGGACGGCGCCGTCCTGGTGCTGCTGGAAGGACGGGCCCAGGTCGTCGGCGGGGCCGCACAGGGCAGTGAGGACTTCCGCGGCGCGGCGGTCCTCGTGTCCCGGGCGGAGCTCGTCGACCGCATGGGCACCGCGACGCCCACGCGCGAGGACGTGTCGCGGGTGGCGGCGTCGTTGCGCGACGCCGTCGGCAAGCTCGGCGCCTGACACGGCGCCGCCGGAACGGCTCGCGGCCGGCCGGGCCCGCCGCCCGGGTGCTGGCCTCCGTGTCGTACGCGCCCCGCCGGCCCGGCGCCCGTTCACGCGGTCGCGGGTCAGCCCGGCGTCAGCGGCCCTTGCGCACCCGGGCCGCCGCGCGGGCCTCCGCCGCCTTGCGGGCCTCGGCGGCCTTGCGGGACTCCTTCGCGGGGCGGCCCGGGCGCGTACCGATGCCGCGGAATGGGGCGTTTCCGCCGGCGGCCCCCACCGTGGCCGGCGGGCGCTTCGCCCCCGTGATGGCGGTCAGCTTCTCCTCGCCGGAGCGGACCTGGGTGACGGTCGGCCGGATGCGGGCGTCGGTCATCATCCGGTTCACCTCGCGCCGCTGGCCGGGGGTGACCAGCGTGACCACGTTCCCGGACTCCCCGGCGCGTGCGGTGCGCCCGCCGCGGTGCAGGTAGTCCTTGGCGTCGGCCGGCGGGTCGACGTTGACGACGAGGTCGAGCGCGTCGATGTGGATGCCCCGCGCGGCCACGTTGGTGGCCACCAGCACGGTGATCTCACCGTCCTTGAACCGGCCGAGCGTGTGCGTGCGCTGCGGCTGCGACTTCCCGCTGTGCAGGGCGGCGGCCTGGACGCCACTGGCCCGCAGGTGGCGGGTGAACTGGTCCACGCCGGCCTTGGTGTCCAGGAACATCAGGACCCGGCCGTCACGCGCGGCGATCTCGGTCGCGATCGCGTACTTGTCGGCGGCGTGGATGTTCAGGACGTGGTGCTCCATCGTGGTGACCGAGCCCGCGAGCCGGTCGACCGAGGCGAGCACCGGGTCGTTCAGGTAGCCGCGCACCAGCTGGTCGACGTTGCGGTCGAGCGTGGCCGAGAACAGCAGCCGCTGGCCGTCGGGGCGCACCTGGTCGAGGATCTCGGAGACCTGCGGGAGGAACCCCAGGTCGCACATCTGGTCCGCCTCGTCCAGCACCGTGATCCGCACGTGGTTCAGGTGGCAGTCCCGGCGCGACACCAGGTCCGCCAGCCGGCCCGGGGTCGCGATCAGCACGTCCACGCCGGTCCGCAGCAGCGCCGTCTGCCGGTTGATCGACAGCCCGCCGACCACCGTGGCCAGGCGCACGCGCAGGGCCTGGGCGTACGGCGCCAGCGCGTCGCTCACCTGCTGCGCGAGCTCCCGGGTCGGCACCAGGACCAGGGCGAGCGGCCGCTTGGACTCCGCGCGCCTGCCCGCCGTACGGGCCAGGAGCGCGAGGCCGAAAGCGAGCGTCTTGCCGGAACCGGTCCGTGCGCGGCCGAGGACGTCGCGGCCGGCCAGGGCGTCGGGCAGGGTGGCCGCCTGGATCGGGAAGGGTTCCGTCACGCCGAGGCCGGTCATCGTCTCCAGCAGCTCGGGAGGCAGCCCGAGTGCGTCGAAGGACGCGGCCGGCGGCAGGCCCGGGGCCACCGGCGGCGGCGTCGACAGTTCGCACTGCGGCGCTGTCGCCCGCTGGGTCCTGCCGGCACGGGAGGATGCGGGAGCCGGCGGCTTCGCGTTCATGGGGAACCTTCCTGGGTCTGGCGCCCGCAACGCGCCAGGGCCCGTACCCCTCGGTACGGGCCCTGGCGGTGTTCGAGCGTGCACCCATTTTACCAGCGGCCGCCCCGGCACCCCGCGGCTCCGGCCGGGCCCGTTCACCGCGGCTCCGGCCGGGCCCTTGCAGCGGGCGCCGGCCCCGCGCTCGTGCGGCGGGGGGCACCCCGGCCGGTGTCACAACTGGGGGAACTCCGGAGCGACCTTGAGGTCCCGGGCCGCCGTGGCCCAGATCACGGCCTGCGCCGACTCGACGGTGACCCGGGGGTCGCACCGCCGCGGCGGCCGGTCTGAAGCGCGTACATCTGGAACTGGGCGGGAACGCCCCGGTCGTCGTCCACGACGACGCCGATGTGGAGTCGGCGGCCGCGCAGCTGGCGCCGTCGCGTACTACAACGCCGGCCAGGAGTGCACGGCGCCGACGCGGCTCCTGGTGCACGCGGATCTCCACGACGCCTTCGTGGACGCGTTCGCCGCCCACGCGTCGGCGCTGCGGCCCGGCGCGGACTTCGGCCCGCTCAACAGCGTGGGGCAGCTCGCCGCCGTGGAGGGCCTGCTGCCCCGTCTGCCGGGCCGTGCGAAGGTCCCGGTGGGCGGCGCGAGGCTCGCGGGGCCCGGCTGCTTCCACGAGGCGACGGTGGTCACCGGGGTGGAGCAGGGCGACGAGATCGTGCAGGAGGAGATCTTCGGTCCGGTGGTGACCGTCCAGTCCTTCACCGGCGAACAGGAGGCGCTGCGGCTGGCGAACGACGTCCGCCACGGCCTCGCGGCGAGCGTCTGGACCGCCGACCACGACCGCGCCATGCGGGCGACGCGGGCGCTGCACACGGGCATCGTCTGGGTGAACACGCACGGGACGACGGTGTCGGAGATGCCGCACGGCGGGGTGAAGCACTCGGGGTACGGCAGCGACCTGTCGATGGCGGGCCTGCTGGACTACACGCAGGTCAAGCACGTGATGCTGTGAACGTCCGCGGCTCGTTGGGGTCGGTCAGGTCAGGTCAGGTTCGGCCTGGGCGGGGGCGTCGTCCAGGAAGCCGCCCGACTGGTGCTGCCACAGCTTCGCGTAGGCGCCCTCCGCCGCCAGCAGCTGCTGGTGCGTCCCCTCCTCGACGATCCGCCCCCGGTCCAGGACGACGAGCCGGTCCATGGTGGCGACCGTGCTGAGCCGGTGCGCCACCACCAGTGCGGTCCGTCCCTCCATGAGGTTCCACAACGCCTTTTGTACGAGGACTTCGCTCTCGGAGTCCAGGGCGCTGGTCGCCTCGTCCAGCAGCAGGATCGGTGCGTCGCGCAGGATCGCCCTGGCGAGGGCGACCCGCTGCCGCTGTCCGCCGGACAGCTTGACGCCCCGCTCCCCCACCATGGTGTCGAAGCCGTCCGCCAGCGTGTCGGCGAACTCCGTGACATGAGCCGCCTCGGCCGCGCGGCGGATCTCGGCGTCGGTGGCGTCCGGCCGGGCGAACGCGATGTTGTCCCGCAGCGTGCGGTGGAACATCGCCGGGTCCTGCGGCACATAGGCGATCAGGCCGCGCAGGTCAGCCTGGCGCAGCGTGCTGATGTCCTGCCCGCCGATGAGAATCCGGCCGGCGTCGATGTCGGTCATCCGCAGCAGCAGGCGGCTGAGCGTGGTCTTGCCCCCGCCGGACCGGCCGACGAGGCCGATCTTCGCGCCACTGCTCACCTCCAGGTCGAGGCCCTCGAAGAGCGGCTCGGCGCCCGCGTGGGCGAAGGTCACCTGCTCGAAGCGGACATCGGCCGCGGTGGACAGCAGCGGCTGGGGCGACGCGGGGTCGAGCACGGTCGGCCGGGTCAGTAGCAGTTCGGTGAACTGTCCGGCCTCCGTCATCGAGCTTTCCAGGCGGCGGTAGATCTGGTTGAACTCGAACATGATCCGCGTCGCGTTGGAGTAGTACGTGAAGGCGACGACGACCGCCTCCACGCCGTGCCCGCCCCCGCCGAGGGTGACGGCGAGCAGCAGGCCCATGACGTTGGTCAGCACGGACATCGGAGCGACCAGCGTGTCGATGCGCAGGTTGCCGTAGTCCCAGGACCGCAACGTGAGCCGCCGTGACTCCGCGACGCGGGACCGGTGCTCGGCGGCCTCGCGCTCCTCGGCGCCGAAGGCCCGGACGGTGTCCATGTTCATCAGGCTGTCGGCGACGTGACCCGACACCCGCGCGATCGCTTCCTCGCGCTGGTTGACGAGGGCCTGGCGCCGTCGGATGAGCGGCGTCACACACACCGCGGTCAGCGCGATCATCGCCAGGAGACCTACGACGAGCAGCGGTTCGTAACTCCACAGCACGACCGACCCGAACAGCAGCGGCACGAAGCTGCCCACGACGGAGAAGGTCAGCGTGTCGACGAAGTCCTCGAAGCGGGAGGCGAAACTGAGGACCCGCTTGGTCAATGACCCGGCGAAGTTGTCGTGGAAGAACGTGGCGTCCTTGGCGAACAGCTCGTCCATCCCGATCACGTACAGGTGCTCGATGCCCCGGGCGTCCAGGCGGTTCAGGAAGTGCAGGCCGACGCGCCACAGCGCCTCCGCGAGCAGCAGGACCCCGGCGAAGCCGAGCACGTACGGCAGCACGGAACCGACGGTGGACCCCCCGCCGTCGGCGATGTGTCCGACGAGCTTGGCGACGATCAGCGGCGCGATGTAGTTGATGCCGATGTTGCCCAGGGCCGGCGACAGCATGGCGGGCGCCGTCAGCCACCGGAGCCGGACCAACTCCCCGCCGTAGTAACGCAGTGCCAGGAGCACCGGGCCCCTGCCCTGCGATTCCTTACGCGCTTCAGGCAATCCCATGGCCACCCTGTGTGGTCGTGCGGCGAGCCCGCTCCACGCGTCTACGGGGAGGCGTCGTGGCGGTACCGGCCGCGGGGCGATTCGGTTCGGTTGCGCGCCCTCGGCCGGATCGTCCGTCCGACAGGGGCACGAGGCGGAGCCCGCGGCTCGCGGCGACGCGTCCGCGCGAGTACGAGGGCCAGGGATCGCAGTGTCCCGCTACGGCGTTCGGACGGTCCACGCGTTATTCTCGGCCACCGGCGACGCCGTCAACGCGTCAGCACCGCACCGCCACCCGCACCCGCACCGGGGCCGGCGCCGGGCCGGACGGGCTGGAAGGCGTGACGCGGGCAGGCGTTCTCCGGCCCTCCCGGACGGTGCTCGCCGGCAGCGTCCGAGCGCCTTTCATGGTGGTCGCGCGCACAGCCGCTCCCGGAACTATGGTGTCCCACCACATGGGACGCTGACCTGCGTATTTCTACGGTGTGGCGACACGGAAACGTCCCCGCCAACTGTCCGGAAGTGGTACTCATGGCCGCCCCAGCAACCGCTCCCCCAACGCCCAGTTCCCTCAAGCGCATCGTCGCCGCGAGCCTCATCGGGACAACTATCGAGTGGTACGACTTCTTCTTGTACGGATCCGCCGCCGCGCTCGTCTTCAACAAGCTGTTCTTTCCCGGCTCCGACCCTCTCGTCGGCACCCTGCTCGCCTTCCTGACGTACGCGGTCGGCTTCGCCGCCAGGCCGATCGGAGCGCTCGTCTTCGGGCACTACGGCGACCGGCTCGGCCGCAAGAAGCTGCTGGTGCTGAGCCTGCTGCTGATGGGCGGTGCCACCTTCGCCATCGGTCTGCTGCCGACGCACGCCGCCATCGGTTCCGCCGCGCCCGTTCTGCTCACCGTGCTGCGCCTCGTCCAGGGCTTCGCGCTCGGGGGCGAGTGGGGCGGCGCCGTCCTGCTGGTGTCCGAACACGGGGACGCCGGGCGGCGCGGGTTCTGGGCCTCCTGGCCGCAGACCGGGGCGCCGGCCGGGCAGTTGCTCGCCACCGGGGTGCTGTCCGCCCTGACCGCGCTGCTGTCGGAGTCCGCCTTCCTCGCGTGGGGCTGGCGCATACCGTTCCTGCTGTCCGGTGTGCTGGTGATCGTCGGTTTGTGGATTCGTCTCTCTGTCGATGAATCACCGGTCTTCAAGGCGGCGTTGGCCCAGGCCGAGGCCCGCAAGAGCGCGTCGGCCATCGCCGAGAAGATGCCGCTGGTCGCCGTCCTGCGTCACCACTGGCGCGATGTCCTGATCGCGATGGGCGCCCGTATGGCCGAGAACATCAGCTACTACGTCATCACCGCCTTCATCCTCGTCTACGCCACGACCGAGGCGCAGTTGAGCAAGCAGACGGCGCTCAACGCGGTACTGATCGCCTCGGCGGTCCACTTCGCGGTGATCCCCGCGTGGGGCGCCCTGTCCGACCGGATCGGGCGCCGGCCCGTCTATCTGGTGGGAGCGGTCGGTGTGGGCCTGTGGATGTTCCCGTTCTTCATGCTCATCGACACCAGCAGCTTCGGGAACCTGCTCCTCGCCGTGACGGTCGGGCTCGTCTTCCACGGGGCGATGTACGCGCCGCAGGCGGCCTTCTTCTCCGAGATGTTCGCGACCCGCATGCGCTACTCCGGCGCGTCGATCGGCGCGCAGTTCTCGTCCGTCGCGGCAGGCGCCCCGGCGCCGCTGATCGCCACGGCCCTCCTGGCGGACTACGACAGCTCCACACCGATCGCCCTGTACGTGATCGCCGCCGCGCTGATCACCGTGGTCGCCGTCGGATGCGCGAAGGAGACCCGGCACCGGGACCTCGGCGACATCGAGGGGCGGCGGGAGGTGCAGGAGGACGCGGTCGTACGGGCCGGTGACGGCGCTCGCGCCGTCTGAGCGGACGCGCGCGAGGAGCCGTTCCCGGGAACGTTCTGCGGACGTTCCCGGGAACGTTCTGCGGACGTTCCCGGGAACGTTCTGCGGACGTTCCCGGGAACGGCTCTTGTCAGTGCCGCATCGCCGACGACAGACCGTGCAGCCGCAGCGCGAGCTGCACCTCCAGGGCCCGCTCCGGCGACTGCCAGTCGGCCCCCAGCAGCCTGCCGATCCGCTCCAGGCGCTGCGCCACCGTGTTGACGTGCACGTGAAGGGCGTCCTTCGTACGGGCGGGGCTCATCCCGCACGCGAAGTACGCGTCCAGGGTGCGCACGAGGTCGGTTCCCCGACGCCGGTCGTACGCGACGACCTCGCCGATCGTGCGGCGTACGAACGCTTCGATGGCGCCGCCGGAACGGCCGTCCCGGCTGTCCGCGAGCAGCAGCCCGAGGAACCCGAAGTCCTCCGCGGCCGCGCCTTCTCCGGTACGGCCCAGCAGCCGCAGGGTGTCGACGCAGCGGCGAGCCTCCTCGTACGCCCCCGCAACCGCGCCGGGCCGCGCGGCGGGGGCGTCCACAGGACCCGAGGCGCCGACGGTGACGGGCTCGCGCAGCGCGCCGCCCAGGTGCTTCGCCGTCTGGCGGGCGAGGGCGGCGGCGCTGTCACCGCTGCCCAGCGGCAGCAGCAGCACGGTGCCGCCGTCGCGGGCCGCAGCGAGGCCGTGCCCGGTGGCCGCCAGGTGCGAGGCCGCGGACCAGAGCCGGCCGCGGTCCGCGCTCTCCCGTTCGACGCTCGCCGCACGGGGGGCCTCGATGCGGGCGGCGAGCACCACGTGAGGCGCGTCCAGGTCGGCGCTCAGCCGGGCGGCGCGTTCGCGCAGCAGCCGGGGGTCGCGGTCGGGAGCGTCGAGGAGGTCGTCGAGGAGCTCACCCCGTACGCGCTGCTCGGCCTCGCCGGCCGAGCGTCTGGCCAGCAGCAGCAACGACGTCACCATGGCGGCGCGTTCCAGCGTCCGCTGGTCGACGGGGTCCAGCGCGGGCTGGCCGTGCAGTACGAGCGCGCCCAGGTGCTCGCCTCCGGCCGAGACGCTCACCACCCAGTCGTCGCCGCGACGCACGGCGTGGCCGTCCGCGCCCTCGGGCTCCCCGTCGGCCTCCGTGAACTCGACGTTCCCGTGCAGCACCTCGGACACCGCGTTCGCCACGTCGTGCACGCCGCCGCCGCGCAGCACCAGTTCGGTCAGCCGGTCGTGCACGTCCGAGGCACGTTCGATGACACCGCTGCGGTCGCGGATGATCTCGTTGGCGCGCTCCAGTTCGGCCAGCGCGGAACGGGTCTCCGCCAAGAGGTTGGCGGTGTCGATCGCGACGGCCGCGTGGGCGGCGAACGACCCGAGGAGCGCTATCTGTTCGCGCTCGAACACCCGGGCCCGCCGGTCGGCGGCGAAGAGGACGCCGATCACCTGGCTGCCGAGCGTGAGGGGTACGCCGAGGATCGCGACGAGCCCCTCGTCGCGCACACCGGAGTCGATGGTCCAGGTGTGCTGGAAACGCGGGTCGTCGAAGTAGCTCTCGGTCGCGTACGGGCGGGCGGTCTGGGCGACGAGCCCGCCGAGCCCCTCCCCCATGCCGAGCCGCAGCTGCTGGAACCGCGCCGACACGGAGCCCTCGGTGACCCGCATGTACGTGTCGCCGGCCGCCGGGTCGTTGAGGCTCAGGTACGCGACCTCCGTGCCCAGCAGCGACCGCGCCCGCTGCACGATGGCCGCCAGGACGGCGTCGAGGTCGCGCAGCCCGGCGAGGTCGTGGGCCGTCTCGTACAGCGCGGACAGCTCCGCCTCGCGCCGGCGCCGCCCCTCCAGTTCGGCGCGCACCCGCAGCGCGTGCATCTTGGCGGTTTCCAGGGCGGCGAGCGTCTGCGGCGTCGCCCCGTCCGCGCGGGCGACCAGCACGGGCCGCTCGTAGCCGTCGGCGGCGGCCCCGCGCGCGAGAAGTTCCAGGTAGGGGACTTCGCTGCCGCTGTGCTGCTGATCGTGGGACATGGGATCACTCAACCAGCTAGTGAGCGGTCCAGCCGCCGTCGAGGGGCAGTGAGGTTCCCGTGATGAAGGACGCTTGCGGGCCGCACAGGTACGCGACCGCCTCGGCCACCTCGTCCGGTTCGAGGAGGCGCTTGAGCGCGGAGTCCTTGAGCAGGACGTCGGCGAGTACGCGTTCCTCCGGCAGCCCGTGCGCGGCCGCCTGGTCGGCGATCTGCCGCTCCACGAGCGGGGTGCGCACGTACCCGGGACTGACGCAGTTCGACGTGACGCCGTGCTCGGCGCCTTCCAGGGCGGCGGTCTTGGAGAGTCCTTCGAGCCCGTGCTTGGCGGCGACGTACGCCGACTTGTACGGGGAGGCGCGCAGCCCGTGCACGGAGGAGATGTTGACGATGCGCCCCCAGCCCTGCCCGTACATGTGCGGAAGCGCTCCCCGGATCAGCCGGAACGGCGCTTCGAGCATCACCGTCAGGACGGTGTGGAAGACGTCCGGCGGGAATTCCTCCAAGGGGCGGACCAGTTGCAGTCCGGCGTTGTTGACCAGGATGTCGGTGCCCGCTGCCACCTGCTCGGCCGCGTCGAGGTCGGTGAGGTCAAGGGTCTGCGGCTCCACCGCGCCGGCGAGGCCGTGCGCCTGGCCGGCGAGGGCTTCGAGCCCTTCCGCGTCCCGGTCGACGGCTCTGACCTTGGCTCCGGCGGCCGCGAGCCGCAGCACGCAGGCGCGGCCGATGCCGCCCGCCGCGCCCGTGACGAGCGCGGTGCGGCCGCCGAGGTCCGGTCCGGATGCGTACGTGGGATGTGTGGTGGGCGCGGTCATGTCCCGACCCTAGGCAGCGCCCGTACCGGTACCGATGTGGTCACCACCCACACTTCACGGCTGGGCGGTGGGCTCGAACCATGTGGGTTCGTCGGTGAGGGCCTGCTTGATCCGCAGGAGGGCGAACTCGTGCAGGTCGGGCAGCGCGTCCACCGAGAACCAGCCGACGTCCAGCGACTCGTCGTCGTTGACCCGTGCGTCGCCGCCGACGGCACGGCAGCGGAACGTGATGTCCATGTACTGGCACCGATCGCCGTTCGGGTACTCGACCGGCTTCAGGGCCTGTACGAGAACGACGCGTTCGGCCACGCACTCCACGGCCGTCTCCTCGTACACCTCCCGCACGGCTGCCGTCGCCGGCTGCTCGCCGGGCTCCGGGATGCCGCCGATGACCGACCACTTCCCCGTGTCGGCGCGGCGGCCGAGGAGCACTCGGCCCTCGTCGTCGAAGACGATGGCGCTGACGCCCGGCAGGAAGAGAAGCTGGTGGCCCGCGGTGGCCCGGAGCTCGCGGATGAAATCGGGAGTTGCCATGGTCAGACCCTAACGGCCGTTCCCGGGAGCGATCTCACGCCGAAACGCCGGGTGCGGTCATGCGGACGTTCCCCGGCGGGCCCGTTCGGAGCGGAAGGCGGCCCACCCCAGACCGGCCCCGGCGAGCACCACCAGTACGCCCTCGGGAATCGTGCCGAGGCGCGTCGCGGGGGTCAGCGAGGAACGCAGCGGCACCTCGGCGACGAGTGCGTCCGGCGTGAACATCCCCGTCTTCTGTACGACCCTGCCGTCCGGCCCGATGACGGCGCTGACGCCACTGGTCACGGGAACGACGACCGCCCGGCTGTGCTCCACGGCCCGCACCCTCGACATGGCCAGCTGCTGGTACGTCATCTCGCTGCGCCCGAAGGTGGCGTTGTTGCTGGGTACGGTGATCATCTGGGCCCCGCCCGTCACGGTGTCGCGCACCGCCCAGTCGAAGGCCGCCTCGTAGCACGTGGCGAGTCCGACCTTCGTGCCCGCGAGGTCGAAGACGCCCACCTTGTCGCCCGGGCCGAAGTCCCGGCGCACCCGGTCGACGTCCGAGCTGAAGAGCCGTACGAAGGAACGCATCGGGATGTACTCACCGAACGGCTGGACGTGCCTCTTGTCGTACGTCGCCACCGGGCCGCGTTCCGGGTCCCACTCGATGAGCGTGTTGCGGAGCTTTCCCGTGTCCGGCGTGAGGACCGCTCCGACGACCGTCGGGGCGCCGATCGCGCGAACGGCGCGGTCGATGACCTCGCGGGCGTCGCTGTTGCGGTAGGGGTCGAGGTCGGAGGAGTTCTCCGGCCACAGGACGAAGTCGGGCCGGGGGACCTTACCGGCTTCGACGTCAGCGGCCAGCTGCTCGGTGCGCCGTGCGTGGTTGTCCAGCACGGCGCGGCGCTGTTCGTTGAAGTCGAGGCCGAGCCGCGGCACGTTCCCCTGGATCGCGGCGGCCGTGGCGGTGCCGTCCTGCGCGGAATCGTCCACGAGCGGCAGGGCCGCCAGAGCGGCCGTCACGGGCACGACCACCGTCAGGGCGGCGAGTGCCGCTCCCCGGCGCGGCACTTCACGCGTCGAGCGGTACGCACGGAACTGACGCACTGCTTCGAAGAGGCCGAACCCGCACAGCACGACCGCGAACCCGAGCACGGGCGTGCCGCCGACCGCCGCCAGGGGCAGGAAGAGACTGTCCGCCTGCCCGAAAGCGATCTTCCCCCAGGGGAAGCCGCCGAACGGCACGCGTGCCCGCACGGCCTCGCCCAGGATCCACACGGCCGCGCCCCACACCGGCCAGAGCGGCAACCGGGTCACCATGGCGACACCGACGCAGGACACCGCGACGAACAGCGCCTCGGCGGTCGCGAGTGCCAGCCACGGCACCGGCCCCACCTCTTCGCCCGTCCAGCTGAGCAGCGGCAGCAGGAAGCCGAGCCCGGCGAGCAGGCCGAGCCCGAAGGCGGCCCGCGCCCGCCGCCCGTACAGACACGCGCTCAGCAGCCCGAAGCCGGGCAGCACCAGCCACCACAGTGGGCGCGGCGGGAAGCTCGCGTAGAGGAGCAGACCGGCGAGGACGGCGGCCGCGGGGGCCGCGAGCCGGGTCAGCATGCTTCTCCCGCGTGACGGGGCGGCGGGGTGCGGGTCCAGCTGCTGCGCGGGCTGGTCCGTTGCGGTGGGGGTGGCGCTCACACGGCGGAGTCTACGGTGGCCGGGGGGCGGCCCGGAGAGGGCGGTTCCGGCAGGAGCAGCAATGTTCCTGCGCAATCTGTGCCCAAAGCACCGTCCCTCCCGTTACCGTGTGCGCCAGTCCCCGACGCCCGGCCCGCCCGGCCGCGGTCGGCGGGGCCCGTCTCAGCTCGGGGGGTGGACGGGATGGCCGCACCGGCCGTACGGTCCGGCGCGCGCGAACGCGGCGCGCTCACCGACGCCGCCGGCGTCGTGGTCCTCGGCGGCTGCGCCGTGTGGTCGCTGGTCGCCGCTGCCGGGCGGGAGGCCAGGCCGGAGGGCGTACTGCTGGCCGTGCTCGCCGTCGCCGGGAGCTACGCGTGCGGCCGGATCTGCGGCTCGCTGCTGCCGGTCGCCGCCGCTTCCGCCGCCGCGTGCGGCGCGCTCGCCCTCGCCGTCCTGCTGCACCCGGACCACGGCTTGCCGGGCGACCTGCCCGGTGCGGCCGCGAGCCGGAGCTTCGGCAGTACGGGTGCCACGGCCGCACTGCTGGCGCTCGCCGCGGGCGCGGCCTGCTGCGCGGCGTGGGTGGCCCGGCCGCGCGGGCCGCGGGTCGCTCTGCGGCTGCTGGCCCTGCTCGTGGCGGCGACGGGTCTGGTGCTCGGTTCCGTCGCGGGGTTCGCCGCGGCGCTCGGCGTACTGCTGTGTTCACTGGCGGCGGCGCGGATGCGCCGCAGGGCGGCGGGTCTGGCGGGCTTCGCCCTGGCGACGGGGCTCGTGGTGGGCGGTTCGTGGGCGGTGGCCGAGGACGCCCTGCCGCATGGCCTCACGGTCTCGCTGGAAGGGCAGCTCACGGTGAACCGGGTGCTGCTGTGGCGGGACGCGCTCGACCTCGCCGAGGCGCATCCGGTGCGGGGCGCGGGGCCCGACCGGTTCGGCAGACTCAGCCCCACCGCGCAGCAGACACCGCACTCCGTCGGCAAGCCCCACTCGGCGCCGATGCAGCTCGCGGCCGAGCAGGGCGTCGTGGGGGTCGCCCTCCTCGGTGCGGCCTTCGGCTGGATGCTGTACGGGCTGTGGCGCTCGCCCCGCGACACCCCTGTGGTCCTGACCGCGGGGGCGGCGCTCACCGCCGTCGCGGCGCTGGCGGGCGTCGGCAACGCGCTCAGCTTCACGGCGGTGACGGCGGGCGCCGGGGCGCTGGCGGGCTTGGCCACCGCTCGGCGGCTGTCCGACGACGGCGACACGCGGGCCCCCGGCGTCGCTACGGCGAAGGCGCCGGCACGCGGTCGACGGCCCCGGGTGCCGACGGCCCGCCCGTTCCCGTGACCGGGCTCCGCCCGGGCCGTTCCCGCGGCGGAGGACCGTTCGCGGGAACGGCCCTCCCGGTGAAAGGTGCGTTCCCGGGAACGCTCTCTCCTCGGCAGCGCGGCGTTCCCGGGAACGCACCGTTCCCAGGAGGGTGCCTTCTCGGGAACGCTTCGGCGCGTTCACGAGCACAGCAGAGTATCGACCGGAGCGCGGCCGATGGCAGACGGCCGATGGCCGATGGCAGATGGCAGATGGCAGATGGCAAACGACACGCTCTTCCCAGGCACGGCCTGTTCATCAGAACGGTCGGATCGCGTAGGCGCGAACACCTGCGCACGAACAGACAGGGGTCAGCTCCCGGCCGTTCCGCGTGTCGCGGCCGCGTGCAGGCGGGCGCGGATGATGCGTACCGCCGTCTCCGCGTCGTCCACGGTCACGGTGAAGATCCGGCCGTCGCCCAGCCGCAGGACGACTCCCTCGCCTCTGCGGACGATCACCGCCATCCCCTTCCCCGGGCGCCAGCGGTATCCCCAGCCGCCCCAGTGCCGAGGCGTGACCCGGGGCGCGAACTCCGCCCGCACCACATGGGCGAGCGGGATGCGCCGGCGGGGCAGCCCCATGTGGCCGCACCGGACCTCCAGCGCGTCGTTGTCGACCTTGACCGCCACGTGGACGAACGCGAGTGTCCCGAAGAGGATCAGCAGGCCGGCCGCGAGGCAGCCGACGACCGACATCAGGAGCGGGGCGACGCCGGAGGTCCACGTCGAGTCGACGGCGAGCTTCACACCGAGAGCGAGGCATCCCGCGCCGACTGCCGCGAGCAGCCACTGCGCGCGGTTCGTCGCGCGTCCGGTCCAGATCACGGGAAGGGGCTCCGTGATGCGCCCCTCGCTGTGGGGGTGGTCCCTCATGCGTAGCAGCGTACGCACGATCCGCGTCCCGGGCAGCGCCGGGCGGGGCCGCCTTCGGCCGGACGGTGGTCAGCGCGCGGCGTCGACCGTCTGGTCGACCGTCTCCAGGAGGCGGCCCTCCGCGTACGCGAGCGCCTCGGCCGGCAGCGCGGAGCCCCGGCCGCTCAGCAGTACGGTGAGGTCCGCTCCGGGGGTGGCCGCAGGGGCCGGGCTCGCACCGATGCGGCGCAGGGCCTGCGCGGCCACGGCTTCGGCGGACCCGTGGAGCACGACGGGCGGGAGGCCGGGCGGCTGGACGGCGGCCCCGATGCGCTCGACGAGCAGCTCGTAATGGGTGCAGCCCAGGACGACGGCCCTTACATCGCGCGGCGTGAGGGCGGCGGCCGCGGCGATGGCGCGGTCGATCGCCTCTTCGTCGGCGCGCTGCACGGCGTCGGCGAGGCCGGGGCAGGGCACCTCGGTGACGGCGGCGCCGTCGGCGAAGTCGCGAATGAGGCCGCGCTGGTAGGGGCTGCCCGTGGTGGCGGGCGTGGCCCAGATGGCGACGGAGCCGCCCCCGGCGGCGGCCGGCTTGATCGCGGGGACGGTGCCGATGACCGGGATCCCGGGCTCCAGCTCCGCGCGGAGGGCGGGCAGCGCGTGCACGGAAGCGGTGTTGCAGGCGACGATCAGCGCGTCGGGCCGGTGGGCCGCGGCGGCCCGCGCCACGGCGAGCGCGTGCTCGGTGATGTCGGCCGGCGTACGCGGCCCCCAGGGCATGCCTTCGGGGTCGGAGGAGAGGACCAGATCGGCGTCGGGCCGCAACCGGCGCACCGCGGCGGCCGTCGGCAGCAGGCCGATTCCCGAGTCCATAAGCGCGATCTTCACCCGGTCACCATAGTCGACCGCCCTCCAGCGGCCCTCGGGGTGGGGCAGACTGCGGCGAATGAGTGCTGTTGCGTGGATTGCGGTCGTTTCGCTGGTCGCCTGGGTGTGGCTGCTGCTGGGCCAGGGCTTCTTCTGGCGTACGGACCAGCGACTGCCGCGCCGCGAGGAGCCCGGCACATGGCCTGATGTCGCGGTGGTGGTGCCGGCGCGCGACGAGGCCGAGATGCTTCCGCTGAGCCTGCCGCCGCTGCTCGCCCAGGACTATCCGGGGCGCGCCGAGATCGTCCTCGTCGATGACGGCAGCACCGACGGTACGGGCGCCCTGGCGCGCGAGCTGAGCGCCCTGCACGGGGGCCTGCCGCTGACCGTGGTCTCGCCGGGCGATCCCGATCCCGGGTGGACGGGAAAGCTGTGGGCCCTGCGGCACGGCATCGCGCTGGCCCGCACGCGGGGAAGGCAGGAGTACGAGACGGAACCGGAGTACCTGCTTCTCACGGACGCGGACATCGCGCACGCGCCGGACAGCCTGCGCGAGCTGGTGGCCGCAGCCCGTACCAACGACCTCGACCTGGTGTCCCAGATGGCGCGGCTGCGGGTCGTCAGCATGTGGGAGCGGTTGATCGTTCCCGCGTTCGTGTACTTCTTCGGACAGCTCTACCCGTATCGGTGGGTCAACAGGGCGGGGGCGCGGACCGCCGCGGCCGCCGGCGGCTGCGTGCTGCTGCGGACCGAGGCCGCCGCACGCGCGCGCGTGCCCGACTCGATCCACCAGGCGGTCATCGACGACGTGTCCCTCGCGAGAGCGGTGCGGCGCGGTGGCGGCACGATCTGGCTGGGGCTCGCCGACCGGGTGGACAGCGTGCGCCCGTATCCGCGGCTCGGTGATCTGTGGCGGATGGTCTCGCGCAGCGCCTACGCGCAACTGCGGCACAGTCCGGCGCTGCTCGCGGGAACGGTCGCGGGGCTCGCGCTGGTGTATCTCGCGCCCCCGCTCACTCTGTGCGCCGGTGTGCTGTCGGTTGACGGGGCGGCGGCCTGGGCGGGCGGCCTGGCATGGGCCGTAATGACCGCTACGTACCTTCCTGTACTGCGTTACTACGGCCAGCCTTTGTGGCTCGCTCCGCTGCTGCCGTTCACCGCCGTGCTCTATCTGCTGATGACCGTCGACTCCGCCGTACAGCACTACCGGGGGCGGGGTGCGGCCTGGAAGGGGCGTACCTACGCACGTCCCGAGGCCGCGCCCGAGCGCTGAGCCGCGACGGGAGGGTCACTTCCTTCCGGGCGACCAGTTCATGCCCCACCCGTAGGCGTGGTCGATGGTGCGCTGCGGGCTGACACCGCGCTCCGGTACGAGGTAGCGCGCTTCGCGGCGCACGGTCAGATCGCCGTCCTCGTTGGTGATGAGGGCGAGCGCCGCGACGGTGGACGGCACGGTGCACTCGTCGAGCGAGAAGTCGATGGGCGCGCCGTTCTGCGGCGTCAGCGTGACCGTGGCGTGCAGGTCGGCGAAGGAACGGGCCCCTTCGTAGACGGCCACGAAGATGACGACACGACGGAGCTTGTCCTGATGGTCGAGGTTGATGGTCAGGTTCTCGCCGGTGCTCACGGATCCGGTGCGGTCGTCGCCGTCGAGATGGATGTACGGCGGCTGCTGGAGGGAGCCGAAGGCGTTGCCGAGCGCCTGGACGACGCCCTTGCGGCCGTCGGTGAGTTCGTAGAGGGCGCACAGGTCGAGATCGAGGTCGCCGTGCATGGCGACGGCCCTGCCGAGCTTCGCGGCCCATCCCGTGAACTGTTTGCGCACCTCCCAGTTGAGGTTCACGCGCATCATGCCCGTGGTGCCGCCTCGCTTGGTGAGGGAGACCGAGGGGGCTTCCTTGGTTAGCGTGATCTTGGTGAGACGTACGGGAGCGGAAGGAGAGGCCGGGGGCGCGGCCGGGGGCGGTGCGGACGCGGCGGCCGGGGCCTCGGCCCGAGCGGCCACCGGGGACGGCCCCGAGGCCGGTGTCTGGGTCCGGGCCTGGGCCCGGGCCTGCACGTCGGACTGCTGCGGCTCGTCGACGCTGATGCCGAAGTCCCTGGCCAGTCCCTCCAGTCCAGTGTCGTAGCCCTGGCCCACGGCCCGGAACTTCCACGCGCCCTGGCGCCGGTAGAGCTCACCGAGGACGAAGGCCGTCTCGACGCTCGCGTCCTGGCTGTCGAACCGCGCGATCTCCCTGCCGTTCGCGGCGTCCAGCACCCGGACGTAAAGCCCCGGCACCCGGCCGAAGTTGCCGCCGTCCGCAGAGGCCGCCACGACCACGGTCTCCACGGCCGCCTCCACCCGGGCGAGGTCGACGTGGAGCGTGTCCGTCACGCTGTCCCCGGCGGGTGTCTTGCCGTCGTGGCGCACCGCGCCGGACGCGTGGGCGGGCTGGTTGTAGAAGACGAAGTCCGCGTCGTCACGGACCTTCCCCGACACCAGCAGGAGGGCTGAGGCGTCGACGTCCGGCACACCGGCGCCTGAACGCCATCCCAATTCGACGCGCACAGCCTGTGCCGGCACCGGCACATTGGTTCCTTTAAGCATGGACATGATCGCCCCGATCGCGAGTGCGGGTGTCTGAGGATTTCCGTGGAGCCAACCTATTCCCCGGCTTCTCCCAGCCCTGCGAGCGACGGGCTCAAGATCGCCGGGAGACCTCGGGTAACCCATGGCCAGGGCGCTCTTTACATGATCCCAACGCCGAACGGCGACCGTTTTTCCCAAGTTCGCTCGGATTAGGGATCCGCCGCCACTCGCAACCCGTAAAACAACCCTCTTATCGGGCTCCCCAACCAGAACATCTTCGGCTTAACTTAGGTGCCATGACCTCCCCCCGCGCCACCTACGGCGGCGGTTACTACTCCGCCCCGTCCTTCCCGGACACCCCCATCTACGACTCCCTCGTCGCAGAGCGGGGCACGCCCCAGATCGCTCCCATCCGGGTACCTGCCGCGTACGACACCGGAAACAGCTATCTGCCGGCCCTCCCGGCGGCGCTTCCCGCACTTCCCGCCGCACCCTCCTACTACTCCCCCGCCCCTTCCTACGGTTATCCGCAGCAGGCCGCGCCCCAGCCGATGCCGCTGCAGCAAGCGCCCGCGCCGTACATCCCGCAACAGGCCTCGGGCCCGCGCGGTTACCCGGGGCCGCAGCAGTACCAGCAGCAGCCGCCGCGTCAGGCCGCCGCCACCGGGTACGAGGCCATGCGTCCCGCGGCGCCGCGTCCGGTGCCCGCCGTGACGCCGTACGACGACCCGTACAACCACCAGTACCAGGGCCGGGGGTACTGACCGGGCGGCCGAGTGTCGGACCCGGCTGGCAGGATTGGCCGCATGCCGAACTCGCTGCTCCACGCGGTCCACGTCTATCCGGTCAAGTCCGCGGCGGGGTGCGCGCCGGGCGAGGTGGAGATCGAGCCGTGGGGCCCGGCAGCGGACCGCAGATGGATGCTGGTCGACCCGGCCGGCAAGGTGGTCACCCAACGCCCTCAGCCGCGTCTCGCCCTGGCACGTGCCGAGCCCCTGCCGGACGGTGGGATACGGATGACCGCGCCCGGCTGTGAGCCGCTGACCGTGGCCGTGCCGGCGCCCGCGGGCACGACGGGTGTGCAGCTCTGGAAGGACAAGGTGGAGGCGGTCGAGGCGGGCGCGGGGGCGCACGCCTGGTTCAGCGCGTACCTGGGCACCGAGGTGCGCCTGGTCCATCTCGACGACCCGGCGCGCCGCCGTCCGGTCGCGCCGAAGTACGGGAAGCCCGGCGAGACGGTGAGCCTCGCCGACGCCTACCCCCTGCTGGTGGCCACGCTCTCCTCGCTCGACGCGCTCAACTCCCTCGTCGCGCAGGGGGACCACGCCGACGAGGGGCCGCTCCCGATGAGCCGCTTCCGGCCGAACGTCGTCGTGGACGGCACCGCGCCGTGGGCGGAGGACGACTGGAAGCGCGTCGCCATCGGTGAGGTGACCTTCCGGGTCACCGAGCCCTGCGCCCGCTGTGTCGTCACCACCACCGACCAGCGGACGGCCGAGCGCGGCAAGGAGCCGCTGCGCACGCTCGCCCGGCACCGGCGCTCCGGCGAGAAGCTGCTCTTCGGGCAGAATCTCGTGCCCGAGGGGACCGGGACCATCCGCGTCGGTGATCCGGTGAGAATCCTCGAATAGGCCGGCGGGGCGTGGGAACCCGCCGGGGCGGCACACCCGTTGAAGAAGCGCCCGGGGCGGTCGGGCGTGCGGCGGGGCGCGGAAGGGGGTGCGGACGGTGCGCACAGCGTTGACGGTGTGGCGCCGGCGGCACAGCCCGCTGTGCCGTACGACCGATCTCGTCGAGGCGTGGGTGACGTTCGCCGTCGCCCTCCTGATCGTGTTCGCCGCCCCCGCGGCGGGGTGGCTCTGCGGCACGCTCACCCACGAGACGCTGCGGGACTCGGTGCGCGCACAGAACAAGGAGCGTCACCGGACGACGGCGTACGTCGTCCGTACCACCACCGGGCCGGTCCTGCTCCCCGATCCGGAGAACCCTTCGGAGAGCGCCGCGTACATCGGAGTCGTGGCCCGCTGGACGGCGCACGACGGGACGGGGCGCACCGGAGCGGTGACGACCACCCAGCGGGTCGCCCGGCCCGGCGACCGCTTCCGGATGTGGACAGACGACCGGGGGCGTCCCGTCGGCCGCCCCCTGCGTGACGCCACCGCCGACACCCACGCCACCATCGCCGGCATCGGCGCGGCGGCAGCGGCGGCCGGACTGTTCGAGGGCGGCAGGCGCCTGTTCGTATGGCGGCTCACACAGCGTCGGTACGCCCGGCTCGACCGGGCGTGGGCCGAAGCCGGTCCCGACTGGGGACGCACCGGCGCCGGCAGCTGACAGCCGCTCTCCGGCCGGTCGGCGGACCGTCCACGAGCACGGCTGACCGGTCAACTCCGCTCCCTGGCGCGCGCTACGGTGGAGCGGCCAGTTCGTCAGCACGTCGGCACAAGGTGGGGGCACAGCAACGCCATGGCACAGGGCACGGTCCAGGTGACGCACACCGGCACATCGCGGTGGCGGCGCCGCACAGGCGAATACGCCTCCCTCGCCGCGGCTCTGGAGGCCGCGGGCGACGGTGACGTGCTCACCGTCGCCCCTGGTACCTACCGGGAGAACCTCGTCGTCGAGCACGCCGTGACCCTGCGCGGCCCCGAGGGGACGGTCGGCTCGGTGCGGATCGCACCGGTGGACGGGGTGGCCCTGACCCTGCGCGCCTCCGCCGTGATCCAGGACCTCCACGTCGAGGGTCAGGACACCGCCTCGCCCGCGCTGCTCGTCGAGGACGGCGCTCCCGAACTCGTCGACCTGCGCGTCGTGACACGCTCCGCCGTCGGCATCGAGGTGCGCGGCGCCGCCCGGCCGACCGTGCGCCGCTGCACGGTCGACAATCCGGCGGGGGTCGGCATCGGCGTCATAGACGGCGCGGGCGGGGTGTTCGAGGAGTGCGAGGTGGTCGCGGCAGGGCAGTCGGGCATCTCGGTGCGCGGCGGCGCGCACCCCCGTCTGGACCGCTGCCGGGTCCACCACACCTCGGGTGCGGGCCTGTCCGTGACCGGTGAGGGCAGCGGCCTCGAGGCCGTCGGGTGCGAGGTGTACGAGGTCAAGGGCAGCGGCGTGCAGGTCGCCGCCCGCGCCTCGGCCCACCTCACCGACTGCACCGTGCACCGCACCTCTGCCGACGGGGTCACGCTCGACACCGACGCCGTACTGACGCTCTCCGACTGCGACATCCACGACGTTCCCGAGAACGCCATCGACCTGCGCTCGCGCGCGGTCCTCACTCTGACCCGTTCCACAGTGCGCCGCTTCGGCCGCAACGGGCTGTCCGTCTGGGACCCCGGCACGCGCGTGGACGCCAACCAGTGCGAGATCCACGACAGTACGGGCGACTATCCCGCGGTGTGGATCAGCGACGGCGCGACCGCCGTGCTGGAGGGCTGCCGGGTGCACGATGTACCGGACGCGCTGTTCGTCCTCGACCGGGGCTCGCGGGTGGACGTGGTGGACAGCGACCTGTCCCAGGTGCGTAACACGGCCGTGTCCGTGAGCGACGGCGCGACCGCGCAGCTGGACGACTGCCGGATCCGTGAGGCGTCGACCGGTGCGTGGTTCCGCGACCACGGCAGCGGCGGCACGCTCTCCGGCTGCACCATCGACGGGGCGCAGACGGGTGTCATCGTCACCAAGGGCGCCGACCCGCGCATGGAGCGCTGCACGGTGACCTCGCCGGCGGAGGCGGGCTTCTACGTCTCGGCGGAGGGCCGCGGCACCTTCCACGGCTGCCGGGTGACGGGGAGCAGCGGATACGGCTTCCACGTGATCGACGGCTGCCGTACGACGCTGACCGGCTGCCGCACCGAGCGCTGCGCGCGCGGCGGTTACGAGTTCGCCGAGGACGGGCCGCTCGTCGAGGACTGCACCAGCGACGAGAGCGGCGTCCGGGCGACCGTCCCCGAGGCCACCGCCGTGCTGACGGCCACGCAGACCACCGGGCTGCTCGGCGCGGTCCCGGGACAGCGGGCGACGGAGCCCGTGGCCGCCCCTGTGCCGGCGGCGGAGCCCGCCCGGACGTCCGCGGCCGTGCTCGGCGAACTGGACGCCCTGGTGGGCCTGGAGAGCGTCAAGCGCGAGGTGCGCGCGCTCACCGACATGATCGAGATCGGCCGCCGCCGCCAGGAGGCCGGCCTGAAGGCCGCCTCGGTCCGCCGGCACCTGGTGTTCACCGGCTCCCCCGGCACCGGCAAGACGACGGTGGCGCGCCTGTACGGCGAGATCCTCGCCTCGCTGGCGGTGCTGGAGCGCGGTCACCTCGTCGAGGTGTCCCGGGTGGACCTCGTCGGCGAGCACATCGGTTCCACGGCCATCCGTACGCAGGAGGCGTTCGACCGGGCGCGCGGCGGTGTGCTGTTCATCGACGAGGCGTACGCCCTGTCCCCCGAGGACTCGGGGCGCGACTTCGGCAAGGAGGCCATCGACACCCTGGTGAAGCTCATGGAGGACCACCGGGACGCGGTCGTCGTCATCGTCGCCGGCTACACGGCGGAGATGGAGCGCTTCCTGAACGTCAACCCCGGTGTCGCCTCGCGCTTCTCCCGCACGATCACCTTCTCCGACTACGCCCCGGAGGAACTGCTGCGCATCGTGGAACAGCAGGCCGAGGAGCACGAGTACCGGCTGGGTGCGGGAACGGCCGAAGCGCTTCTCAAGTACTTCACCGCGCTGCCCAAGGGGCCGGCGTTCGGCAACGGCCGTACCGCGCGGCAGACCTTCGAGTCGATGGTGGAACGGCACGCGGGCCGGGTCGCCCAGCTCACCGAGATGAACACGGACGACCTGACCCTCCTCTACCCCGAGGACCTGCCGGAACTCCCCTGACCGAGCGGGGTGTCCGGCCGCTGCCCGGGCACCGCGCACGGCGGCAGCCGGTCCAGCAGCGCGGTCCTCTCCCGGTCGAACGCGGGATCGGCCTGGTAGTCGGAATGACCGAGCACGGGAGCGGGCAACGGCTGTTCCCTGGTGCGTCCGTAAGCGAGCGGGTCCTTGAGCGCTTCCGTGTCCACACCGGGCGCCTGGTCGCTCTTCACGCGCACCGGTCCCCCGATGGGATCGGTACGGCGCCACAGGTTGCGCCAGCAGTGCACCTCGTCGCTGAGGGCTTCCAGACAGGCCGTTCCGAAGAACGCCGGGAACCAGCGCGCGTACAACCGCTCCAGGGGTGATCCGTACGTGAGCAGGGCGACCCGCCGTCGTGCGCGCGGCGGCAGCTGCCAGACGGACGCCGCGGCGAGGACGCTGCCCTGCGAGTGGCCGGAGATGACGAGCCGTCCGCCGGTGCGGTCGGTCCAGCCGGCCATCCGCCACGTCAGGTCGGGCACCGCGCGCTCCGCGTAGCACGGCGGCGCGAAGGGGTGGGAGGCGCGCGGCCAGAACGTGCCGACGTCCCACAGGATGCCGATGGTGCGGCGGGCCGCGGGGTCGCGGTAGGCCCGCCGGCCCCAGGTGACGAACAGTATGAATCCGACGCCGATCAGCCACGATCCGAGCGCCTGCGCGGCCTGAGCCGCCGACGCGACGAAGTCGGCGGTGCCCGCGGCGGCCCGGCCCGGCACCTTCCCGGTCACCCACGCCCCCACGAGCGCGGCGGCGCCGAACACCAGGGTGGTGGCCGCGGTGACGCCGAGGAGCGTGGGGGCGCGGTCGGTGAGCGCGGCCATCGCCCGGACGCGGGCGATCCGGCGGGTGCGGACCACGTCGGGATCGGCGTCCGGGTACTCCGCCTCGATGCCGCCGGCCAGGGCACGGCGGGCGCGCCAGGTGTGTACGGCGAGGAAGGCGCCCAGCGCCAGCAGGACGACGAGCAGCGGCGGGATCACGGAGGCCTGCCAGGTGAGCAGCACCGGGGGGCCCGCGATGACGCCGCCGGGCTCTCCCGGCGTACCCGCTCCGTCGAGCCAGTCCGCGACCCGCTGGGCGACGCCGCCGGTCATGACCCCGCCCAGCGCGCAGGCGAGCATGGCGGTGGCGGGACCACCGAGTCCGCGCATCGCCGTACGGGCGTCGGGCACGCGCCGGTACATGGTCAGCGCGACGACGGCGAGCGCGACGACCAGGCCGCCCTCGGCGAGGGCGATGATGCCGAAGGCGCGATCGCCCGGGAGCCGGCCCGCCGAGACCCAGCCGGGGCGCGACCACGCGGCGTACAGGACCGTCAGCGCCAGCAGGATCAGCGCCGAGCCGGGCAGCAGGGTGGTGACGGCCCTGTCCAGCTTGACGTCGAGGCGGCTCTCGCTGCGCCCCCTGCGGCACACCACCCACACCACGACGACCGCCCCGGCGAGCAGCGCCCCCTCCAGTAACCGGCCGGTCGCTTCCAGCAGGGGCACGGCGGCGCGGCGGTCGTGGCGTGCGGCCGCTCCGGCGAGGGCGGCGGCGACGGTGAGGAACCCGGCGGCGGTGTGGGCGGCGCGCAACCGGGCGACGAGGCGGCGGCCGTACCAGAAGCCGGGCATGCCGAGGGCGGGGCGGGCGGTCGGCTCGTCGGGGTCGGGCTCCGCGCCGGCGGGCAGGGGGCGCTGGGACTCGTACGCGCTCCAGGTGCGGTTGGAGAGGTACCAGAGCAGGCCGGTCACGGCGGCGGGCACCAGGGCGGCCACGGCGAGGCGCCGGCCCGGCTGGGACCACCAGCCGCCCCGCTCGGTGGACAGGAAACCGAGCCACGACTTGTCACCGGAGCATCGGGGCGAGCCCGCGCACTGCCAGGCGGTGAGGTCCAGTGCGACCTCGCAGGCGGCGGCGATCAGCAGCACGGTGAGGCTCAGTGCGAGGAGCCGCACCAGCACGCCGTACGTGCGCACGGTTCTGGTGAGGCCGCGAGTGGTGGGCTGCATCCAGTGGGCGAGGTTGGCGACCATGAAGGGCAGCAGGAGCAGCCACAGGGCGCGGGCGCCGTTGCCGGAGGTGAGGTTGCACCAGACGTACGCCTCGGGGACCGGCCGGTCGCGGGTCTCGTCCCCGTCGGGCACCTGTCCGCCGGGGCCCGTGGCCCGGTCCGCTTCGACGTCCTCGGCGCGGCGGTAGACGGCCGCGGTCTCGTCGCCGGTGATCCGGACCGTGCGCGGGTCACCGAGCATGTCCTGGGGCGTGGTGCCGCCGACCCCGTGGACCAGCAGTTCGAGCGCGGGGCCGCCGTCGTCGTCGCGAGGTGGTGTGACACGGGGCACTTCTGTGGCTCGCTCTCGTGGTGGGAGGATCGGGAGGATCGTCTTCCGCGCACGGCGCGGCCGCTCAAGGATCCCGGATCATGGACGGCCGCGGCACGGCTCTCGCCGAATCTCACGGAATCTCCCCGAGGTCCGGCCGCCGGGCACCCGTGCGAGGATGAGCAACCCCTCCATGCCCGTACCCCGACCTGTACCCCGAAACGAAGGGACCGGACCGCCCGTGACCGACAGTCAGAACCTGCTCGCGGAGCAGCGTCGTGCCTTGATCCTCGACGAGGTCAGGCGACGCGGCGGGGTCCGGGTCCAAGAGCTGACCAGGAAGCTCAACGTCTCCGACATGACGGTCCGGCGGGACCTCGACGCCCTGGCGCGCCAGGGCGTCGTGGAGAAGGTGCACGGCGGCGCGGTCCCGGTGGTCGAGGCGAGTACGCACGAGCCCGGTTTCGAGGCGAAGTCGGGTCTCGAACTGAGCGCCAAGGAGGACATCGCGCGGGCGGCGGCGGCGATGGCGGTGCGCGGCAGCGCGATCGCGCTGTCCGGCGGCACGACGACGTACGCGCTCGCCCAGCACCTGCTGGAGGTGCCGGACCTGACGGTGGTGACCAACTCGGTGCGGGTCGCCGACGTCTTCCACACCGCGCAGCGCGCGGGCGGCGGGAAGGGGCCGCGTCCCGGTGCGGCCACGGTAGTGCTCACCGGCGGCGTGCGGACGCCGTCGGACTCGCTGGTGGGTCCGGTCGCCGACCAGGCGATCCGTTCGCTCCACTTCGACGTGCTGTTCCTCGGGGTGCACGGCATTTCCGTCGAGGCGGGGCTCTCGACTCCGAATCTGGCGGAGGCGGAGACGAACCGGCGCCTGGTGCGGTCGGCGCGGCGGGTCGTCGTGGTCGCGGACCACACCAAGTGGGGCACGGTGGGGCTGAGTTCGTTCGCCACGCTCGAAGAGGTCGACACCCTGGTGACGGACCGGGGGCTGTCCGCCGGGGCCCGTGAGGAGATGGCCGAGCACCTGCCGGGACTCGTGGTGGCCGGCGAGTCCGGGGCCGTCGAGGCCCAGCACGGCACGGGCGTGGACGGCGGTCCGGCGGACAGCGGTCCGGCAGACAACTGACGGACCGCCAGTTATCGTGTCCGGTCTTGGCCGGCGAGGGCCCCGGGCCCCGTCGCGCCACCGACGAAACCGCTGGGGGTACAGGTCCCATGGCACGCCGACTCCGCCCTGTCGCACTCGACTTCGTCGAGACCGCTCCGACGCGCCTGGTCTTCGCGGCCGAGGCCCTCGCACCTCCGCAGGCCGTCTACGAGGCGCTCGCCGAGGACGTCACCGGCTGGCCCGCCTGGTTCGGCGCGGTGACGATGTGCCGGCCCACCGCGGGCGGAGCGGGGCGCGAGGTGCGCCTCAAAGGCGGCGTCCGCTTCCAGGAGACGGTCCTGGCCGCGGAGCCCGCCGAGCGGTACGCGTACCGCGTCGACGTGACCAACGCCCCCGGCGTGCGCGCCCTGGTGGAGGAGTGGCGGCTCGCCCCGGCCGGTACCGGCACCCGGGTGCGCTGGACGTTCGCGGCGGCGGGACCGGCACCGTTCGGGACGGTGCTGCGCCTGGTCCGGCCCGGTCTGGGACGGGCCTTCCGGGACGCGGTACGCGACCTCGACCGGCGGCTGGCTTCCGCGGACGCCTAGGCGGCCACGCGGTCGGGAACCGCGTCGGCGACCGGCCCGTCGAGAACGGCGGCCACCCCGCCGGCAGCCGTACGCACCTGCCGGCGGGCCGTCGGCCACTCCCTCAGCAGGGCCACTGGCCCGTCGCCAGGAACCGGTCGATCGCGGCGCTGTACGGAGCGATGTCCAGGCCCTGTTCGGCGAGCCAGGCGTCGGAGTAGTACTTGTCGAGGTAGCGGTCGCCGGGGTCGCAGATCAGCGTGACGACGCTCCCCCCGCGCCCCTCGGCGACCATCTCCGAGATGATCTTCAGCGCGCTCCACAGTCCGGTTCCGGTGGAGCCGCCCGCCTTGCGGCCGATGGCCCGTTCCAGCGCCCGTACGGCCGCCACGCTCGCCGCGTCGGGGACCTTCATCATCCGGTCGATGGCACCGGGCACGAAGCTCGGTTCCATGCGGGGCCTGCCGATGCCCTCGATGCGCGAACCGCAGTCGCTCGTCGCGCCCGCGTCGCCCCGGGTCCAGCCGTCGAAGAAACAGGAGTTCTCCGGGTCGGGTACGCAGATGCGCGTGTCGTGCTGCATGTAATGGACGTAGCGCGCGATGGTCGCGGACGTGCCGCCGGTCCCGGCGGTGGCGACGATCCAGGCCGGTTCCGGGTACCGCTCCAGCCTGAGTTGCTGGTAGACGGACTCGGCGATGTTGTTGTTGCCGCGCCAGTCGGTGGCGCGTTCCGCATAGGTGAACTGGTCCATGTAGTGGCCGCCGGTCCTGGCCGCGAGGGCGGCCGACTCCTCGTACATCTTCCGGGAGTCGTCGACGAAGTGGCACTGCCCGCCGTGGAACTGGATGAGCCGGATCTTCTCCGGGCTGGTGGTGCGCGGCATCACCGCGATGAACGGGACGCCGATCAGCTTCGCGAAGTACGCCTCCGAGACGGCGGTCGATCCGCTGGACGCCTCGATGACGGGCTTGCCGGGCCTGACCCAGCCGTTGCACAGGCCGTACAGGAAGAGGGAGCGGGCGAGCCGGTGCTTGAGGCTGCCGGTCGGGTGGGTCGACTCGTCCTTGAGGTACAGGTCGATCCCCCACGCGTCCGGCAGCGGGAAGCGCAGCAGGTGCGTGTCCGCGGAGCGGTTGGCGTCCGCCTGGACCTTGCGGACGGCCTCTTTCAGCCAGGCCCGGTACTCCGGGTCGCTGCGGTCCACGTCGATCGTCGCCATGGCTTCGCTGCCGGTACGTTCCTGGTCCGTGGTGCTCATGCGGGCCACTCCTCGTCGTAGCGCTCCCGGGGCAGCTGGTTCTGCCCGGAAACTCCGGTCCCCAGCTGCCACTCTAAGGCTCTCACCTGCACAAACGTTGACTTTGGGCAGCCATAGGGATCGCTTGTGGGGCGCAGTGGTACGGACCTGGACGCGACCGCTCACCCCGCCGGCCGATCATCGAGGTGCTCTGGTGCGCGGGCCCGGGCTTGTGCAGACTGCGCACGAAGGCATCCGCGCGAAAAGGACATCCGCGCGAAGCGGCATGCGGCGCGTGGCAGGGACGTCCTCGCGAAGGGCACACGTGCGCGAAGGGGGCGAAGTGGAATGGCGGAGCCCGAGTTCAGCGCTACGGGCGTACGGATAGGGCGCTGGCCCCGCTCACTGACCAGGGCCGGCCAGGTGCTCGTCACGGACGGCAGGCTGGTCCTGCTGACGAGCAACGGGCTGGAGATCGACAGCGCGCCGCTGGGCTCCGTGACCGCGGCCCGGCCGTGGTTCGCCGGGGAGGACAGCACCGTGGCGACGGTCAACGGCACCCGGTACCGGCTCACCATGGGGCAGCGCGGCCAGGCCAAGGAGGGTGAGGAGCTGGCCGGGCGATTCCTGGAGACGGTCCGCGCGGCGCAGGACGCGTGCGGCCTTCGGGGCGTACAGGACGCGCGGGACTGATGCGGCGCGAGTTGCGCGGCCGCACCGCCTGGGTGACCCTGGTCTCACATCACTCAGGGTGCAACGGCGGTGACGCTGCGAACCAGCCCCGCCGGACCAAACAGCAGACAGCCACTGCTGGATCCGTTCTTCGTCTTCTTCCGGACCTATTCGGGGAGTCGCAGCCGTGATCAGCGAGCCAAGCAGGCACTGCACGGTGGAGCTCCAGGCCCTGCCGTCGCGGATCGGTCAGGTCCGCAGAATCATTTCGGCCCAATTGCGCTACTGGCATTTGGATCCCTTGATAGACCCGGCGGCGCTCGGCGTCACCGAATTGCTGACCAACGTCCACCGGCACGCAGAGCCGGACAAGATGTGCACCGTGGAGATCGAGCTGCTCCTCGACCGCCTGACGGTGTCCGTCCACGACCACGATCCGCGTCTGCCCACCGTTCGTGCGGCCGGCGCGTCCGAGACGAGCGGGCGCGGTCTCGCTCTCATCGAGGCGGTCAGCGAGAGCTGGGGCGTACGCCCGCAGGGCGATGCCGGGAAGGTCGTGTGGTTCACGCTTCCCACCCCGGCTCCCGCGGTGACACTGCCGCCGTACCCCGTGTACGGAGCGACGACCGACGGACCGTTCGCGCACGACGGGACCGGTCACGAGGTCATCCCGGCGACGCACGTTCCCGCCGCCGTCCGGTCCGCCGTAGCGGGCTGACCGGACGCCGGCCTTCCGCCACCAGGGGCCCCGGGCCGCGGCGTCAGCCGCGGGCCGGGGTCTTTTCGTCGTACGGCGCCCGTCGTCGTACGGCGCCCGTCGTCGTACGGCGCCCGTCGTCGTACGAAGCCCTTCGTCGTACGGGACCTTTCCGGCGGCCACTTCCGGCTACACACGTTCCGGTGAGCGTCCGTTCCCCCGCTCACGCGGGCGTCTGCGAGGCGGCGAGCGCGGCCAGCGGATCGTCGAGCACCGGCTGCCACGCCAACTCGGCCGCCCCGACCAGGCTGTTGTGGTCCAGAGTGGACGGCAGGATGGGTACGCCGCCACTGCGCCCCCACAGGCTGCGGTCGGCCACCACGGCGCGCAGCCGCTGCGGGTCGGCGTCGAGCAGTTCGCGGTGGAGGCCGCCGAGGACGATGCGGTCGGGGTTGAGGATGTTCACGAGCCCGGCGAGGCCGAGGCCCAGCCGGTCGATCAGCTCCTCGCACGCGGCCCGGACCGCCGGATCGCCGTACTGTCCGCGCAGCAGCTCGCGCGACTGCTGGAGGAGCGAGGTCTCGGGGCCCGGGGCGAGACCTGCCGCGGTGAGGAAGGCCAGCGGGTCGGTCTCGACGTCGAGGCAGCCTCGGCCGCCGCAGTAGCAGGGGCGGCCGTCGGGGTTGACTGTGAGGTGACCGACTTCGAGGGCGAGGCCCGAACTTCCGGTGTGCAGCCGCCCGTCGACGACCAGCGCGCCGCCGACGCCGCGGTGGCCCGTGGCGACGCACAGGAGGTGCTGCGCGCCGCGTCCGGCGCCATGGCGGTGCTCGGCGAGCGCGGCGAGGTTGACGTCGTTGCCCGCGAAGGCGGGGCCCGTGATGCCCGCCTCGCGTACCTGCTCGGCGAAGATGTCGCGGACCGGGGAGCCCGCGGGCCAGGCGAGGTGCAGTGGGTTGAGTGCCGTGCCCTCCGGCTCCGCCACGGCGGACGGCACGGCGAGGCCCGCGCCCACGCAGCGGCGGCCGCTCTCGCGCAGCAGTCGCGCCCCGGCGTCGACCACGGCGCCGAGGACCTGCGCCGGGTCGGCGGACACCGTCTTGCGGCCGGGGGCGGTCGCGACGATCCGGCCGCCGAGGCCGACGAGCGCCGCCCGGTAGCCGTCGGCGTGGATCTGGGCGGCGAGGACGACGGGGCCGGAGTCGTTGACGGCCAGGCGGTGCGAGGGGCGGCCCTGCGAACCGGCCGCCGCTCCCGGCCGGGAGTCGACCTGGATCAGTCCGAGGGCCTCCAGTTCGGCGGCGACCGCACCGGCGGTGGCCCGCGTGACGCCGAGTTCGGCGGTGAGGACCGCGCGGGTCGGCGCCCGTCCCGTGTGCACCAGTTCCAGGGCGGGCCCGAGCGCGCTCCGGCCTCTCTCCAGCCGCGTTCTGATGGTGGTCGCCTTGCCGTTCATGGGGGCGAGTCTCCCATGCCGGGGAAGATCGTCCGGGCCCGGCTCCGGTTGCCCCGGGCGCTGACCACCTGTCTTGGACGGATCGGGGGCGGGCCCCTATGCTGAGTTTGTGCCGCTACTAAACAAACTAAGGACGGCCGCTCCGGGAGGTCCGGGCGCGAACATCGCCACCGCCTCCCTGTCCCGCCTCCGCACCGCCCTGACCGTGTTCTTCGCCCTCGACGGCTTCCTCTTCGCCGGGTGGGTGGTCCGTATCCCCGCCATCAAGGAGCAGACCGGGGCGTCCGCGAGCGACCTCGGACTCGCTCTGCTGGGCGTGTCCGGCGGCGCGGTGGTCACCATGACGCTCACCGGACGGCTGTGCCGGCGGTTCGGGAGCCATCCGGTGACCGTGGCGTGCGGCGTGCTGCTGTCGCTGAGCATCGCACTGCCCGCGCGCACCCACACGACGCTCGCGCTCGGTCTCGTCCTGCTGGTGTTCGGCGCCGCGTACGGCGGCATCAACGTCGCGATGAACAGCGCCGCAGTGGACCTGGTCGCCGCGCTGCGGCGCCCCGTCATGCCGAGCTTCCACGCCGCCTTCAGCCTCGGCGCCATGGCGGGGGCCGGCCTCGGCGGCCTCGTCGCGGCGCGCCTGTCGGCCCCCACTCATCTGCTGACTCTGACGGTCATCGGCCTCGTCGTCACCGCCCTGGCCGGACCGGCGCTGCTGCGCCACCGCGCACCCGTTCCCGAGCGTTCGCGGGAACGCTCCGCGACGGCACCGGGGAACGCTCCCGGACCGCTCCCGCGAACGGCCCGCAACGCCGTCGCCCTGTTCGGCGTGATCGCCCTGTGCACGGCGTACGGCGAAGGCGCGCTCGCCGAATGGGGCACCCTGCACCTCCAGGAGGACCTCCACGCCCACCCGGGTGTCGCGGCCGCCGGATACTCCCTCTTCGCGCTGGCCATGGCGGTGGGCCGGCTCAGCGGCACCGCGCTGCTCGAACGGCTGGGCCAGACCCGCACGCTCGTCACCGGCGGGGTGCTCGCCGCCGCCGGCATGCTGCTGGGCGCCCTCGCGCCCGCCCCCTGGGCGGCGCTCCTCGGATTCGCCGTGACCGGGCTCGGCCTGGCGAACATCTTCCCCGTCGCCGTCGCGAGGGCGGGCGCGATCGCGGGCCCGAGCGGCGTAGCGGCGGCCTCCACGCTCGGATACGGCGGCATGCTGGTCGGGCCGCCCGTCATCGGCTTCCTCGCCGACTGGTTCTCGCTCCCCGTCGCGCTGACAACAGTGGCGGCGCTGGCCGGGGCCGCCGCCCTGCTGGGGTACTCGGCGCGCAACGCGTCGCCGGCGGGGCGTACCTGAGTAGGCGTACTCAGGCGCACCCGGCTCCCCCGCCGCACGCTGGAGGCACCACACCGGAGGAGTGATCACCATGGCCGCCCGACGCCTGCGCACCATCGCCCGCCTGACGTTCCGCAACCCCGCCTCGCTGGCGTACCTGGGACTGGTCGCGGCCACGGCGGTGTTCGTCACCGTCGACACCCTCTTCGTGGCCCACGAGGACGCCTCGTTCGCCGGGGTGTCACTGCTGCTCGTCAGCGCGCCGACGATCATCGCTTTCTTCGTCGGCGGCGACGCGCTCGGGGTGGACGTGGTCGACTCCGAGGTGTTCTTCTACACGGCCCTGCCGCTGTCCGTGCTCGTCCAGTCGTTCGCGCTCGGCTGGTTCGTCCGGCTCCTCGGCCGCACCTCGGCCCGTACGGCCCGCCCGCAGGGCGCGTGATCGTCCGCGCCGCCGCTGTCACAATCTGCCGTATGAACACAGCCGAATTCATAGAATCGCTCGACCTCCAGGGCCAGTTGATGGCGGCGGCCGCCGAGAAGGCGGGTCCGGACGCCGAGGTGCCGACCTGCCCCGGCTGGCAGGTCCGCGATCTGCTGCGGCACACCGGCGTCGTCCACCGGTGGGCTACGGCGTTCGTCACGGCGGGGCACAAGGAGTTCCACCCCGAGCCGGACCAACCCGACCTCGACGGCGACGCGCTGACGGCATGGTTCCGCGAGGGCCACACCCTGCTGGTGGCCGCGCTGAGAGCCGCGCCCGAGGACCTGGACTGCTGGACCTTTTTCGCGGCGCCGTCTCCGCTCGCCTTCTGGGCGCGGCGGCAGGCGCACGAGACGGCGATCCACCGGGTGGACGCCGAGGCGGCGCTCGGCCCCGAAGTCACCGCGCTGCCGGTGGAGTTCGCCGCGGACGGCGTCGACGAGCTGCTGCGCGGCTTCCACGCCCGGGACCGCAGCCGGGTGCGCACCGGGGAGCCGCGCGTCCTGCGCGTACGGCCGACGGACTACGAGCAGGCGTGGACGGTACGCCTCTCCGAGGGGCCGCCGCGCACCGAACTCGACGTGGACGGCTCCCCGCAGGCCGCCGCCGACTGCGAGCTGAGCGGCCCCGCCGAGCGCCTCTACCTGACCCTGTGGAACCGGCTGCCGCACTCCGCGATCGCCGTGTCGGGTGACGAGGCGCTCGCGCGCCTGTGGCGGGAGACGTCGCAGGTCGTCTGAGCGTCGCGGCCGGGGCGGCCGCGGCGGGAACCACCGCCCGCGACGGTCACCTCCCGCAGTGCCTCACTCCCCGGTCCGGTCCGCCAGCATCCGCGCCAGCACAGCGCGCTGGAGGGGCCGGACCTCGGTGTGCCGCGCCCGCCCCGCGTCGGTGAGCCCGACCCGCACGCCCCGGCGGTCCTCGCTGCACATGCCGCGGTGGACCAGGCCGTCCTTCTCCAGCCTGCCGACCAGCCGGGACAGGGCGCTCTGGCTCAGATGGACCCGGTCCGCCAGTTCCTGGACGCGGTAAGCGCTGCCGCCGTCCTCGGCGGCGCCTTCGGCCAGCACGTCCAGCACCTCGAAGTCGCTGGCGCCCAAACCGTGCGGATGCAGCGCGCGGTCCAGCTCGCAGAGCGTGCTGGCATGCAGGGCGAGGATCCCCCGCCACTCGTCGACGAGCGCCCGCTCGGACTTCTTCCGCACCATGGCCGCACGTTACCAGAACCCACCTCATTGTTGCATCGGAATTAAATGCGCTTGCATTCAATGCACGTGCATGTACTGTGCTGCGCATGACTTCTCCGCTCAACGTCCCCCAGCCGCAGGAGCGTTGGAGCCCCCGCCTGTGGGGCACCCTGCTCGTACTCTGCGCCGCGATGTTCCTCGACGCCCTCGACGTGTCGATGGTCGGCGTCGCCCTGCCGTCCATCGCCGCCGATCTCGACCTGTCCACCTCGACGCTGCAGTGGATCGTCAGCGGCTACATCCTCGGCTACGGCGGCCTGCTGCTGCTCGGTGGCCGCGCCGCCGACCTGCTCGGCCGGCGCCGCGTCTTCCTCGTCGCGCTCGGCGTCTTCGCCCTGGCCTCCCTGCTCGGCGGACTCGTCGACTCCGGCCCGCTGCTGATCGCCAGCCGCTTCATCAAGGGCCTCAGCGCCGCGTTCACCGCCCCGGCCGGCCTGTCCATCATCACCACGACGTTCAAGGAGGGCCCGCAGCGCAACCGGGCGCTCGCCATCTACACCACCTGCGCCGCCACCGGCTTCTCCATGGGCCTCGTGCTGTCCGGCCTGCTGACCGAACTGAGCTGGCGCTGGACGATGCTGCTGCCCGCTCCCATCGCCCTGATCGCCCTGGTCGCGGGCATCAGGATGATCCCGCACAGCGACCGCGACGACTCCAACGGCGGTTACGACCTGCCGGGCGCCGTCACCGGCACGGCCGCCATGCTGCTGCTCGTCTTCACCGTGGTCGAGGCGCCCGAGGCCGGCTGGGCCTCCGCCCGCACCCTCCTGTCGTTCCTCGCGGCGGCCGTACTGCTCACCGTGTTCGTACTCATCGAGCGGCGCACCGCCAGCCCGCTGATCCGGCTCGGCGTACTGCGCTCCGGCAACCAGATCAGGGCGCAGCTCGGCGCGGCCACCTTCTTCGGCAGCTACGTCGGCTTCCAGTTCCTGGTGGTTCAGTACATGCAGTCGCTGCTCGGCTGGTCGGCGCTGGAGACCGCGCTCGCCTTCCTGCCCGCGGGAGTTCTGGTCGCGCTCTCCTCCACCACGATCGGCGCCGTGGTGGACCGGTTCGGCACGCCGCGCGTCATCGCGGTGGGCATCGCCCTCCTGGTGATCGGGTACGTACTGTTCCTGCGCATCACCCTCACTCCGCAGTACGCCGCCGTGATCCTGCCGTCGATGCTGCTCATCGGCGCGGCCTGCGCCCTGGTCTTCCCCTCGCTCAACATCCAGGCCACCACCGGTGTGGCCGACAATGAGCAGGGCATGGTGTCGGGCCTGCTCAACACCTCGCTCCAAGTGGGCGGGGCGGTCTTCCTTGCCGTGGTGACCGCCGTGATCACGGCGGGCGGCGGCGAGGGCGGCACGCCCCAGGAAGTACTGGACAGCTTCCGCCCGGGCCTGGTCGTGGTGACGGTGGTCGCGGCGGCCGGACTGCTGATCACGCTCACCGGCCTGCGCGCTCCCCGCGCGCGCCGGAGCGTCGTTCTCATGAAGTCGGTGCCCGGAACCACGGAGCCCGCGCCGGAGCGGGTCGGCGCCCGCGACTGACCTGCGAGGGGGTACGTGTGCGGCCGACGGGCGCCTTGCCCGTCGGCCGCACACGCTGTGAGACTGTGCCGCCATGGGGACAAGGACGCGGGCACAGCGCGACGCGATGACGATCGAGATCGGTTACGCCCTGCTGAGCGCCGCGGTCCTCGCCGGTGTCACCTTCGCCGCGATCACCGCGCCGTGGCTGCTCGCCTCGCCGGGCCTCGGCCCGGCCGTGCTGCTCGCGGGCGGCGTACCGGCCTCGGTCGTCTTCGTCCTGCGGGTCGTGCACGTACTGCGGGGTTACCGCGGCGCGCCCGGCACGAGGCCGGGCCAGCCGGGACGCACCAGCCCCGGCGCGTAGGCCGGTACGAGCGTCCGCCTTCGCGCCAGGAGCGCCGCCGGGGTCAGGTGCTGTCGCCGCCGGGGGCGGGGCCCGCGGGCCGGCCGTCGATCAGGCCCACGGCATGGGCCAGGGTGGTGGCGGCGTGGTCGAAGAACGCTTCGCGTTCCTCGACGACCCGGTTGAACTGGCCGAAGAGCTCGAAGGAGACCAGGCCGAAGAGCTGCGACCAGGCGGCGACCAGGGCGGCGACGACCGGCGGGGGCAGGTCCGGAGCCACGTCCTCGGTGATCCGCCGGGCCTCGTCGCTGAGGGCGGCCGGCAGCGGCGGGACGGCGAGGCCGTTGCCCCGGTGGGCGTCGCGCGCGACGGAGACGAGGGCGCGGCCCACCCGGGACGCGGGACCGACGGTCGCCATGGGGGCGGTGTAGCCGGGCACGGGCGAGCCGTAGATGAGGGCGTACTCATGGGGGTGCGCCAGCGCCCAGGTGCGTACGGCCCGGCAGACGGCGGTCCAGCGGGCCGGCTGCGGGGCGTGGGCGGGCTGCCGGGCGAGGGCGGTCTCGGCGGCGGCGCCCACGGCGTCGTACGCGTCGACGATCAGCGCGGTCAGCAGGTCGTCGCGGCTGGGGAAGTAGCGGTAGAGCGCCGAGGAGACCATGCCGAGCTCGCGGGCGACGGCGCGCAGGGACAGCTTCGCGGCGCCTTCGGCGGCGAGTTGTCTGCGGGCCTCGTCCTTGATGGCCGCCGTGACTTCGGCCCGGGCCCGTTCTCTTGCTCCGCGCGTGGTGCTCATAGGAGAGCAGTCTGCCATGAAAGAGAGCACTGCCCAATAACGAGAGCACTGCTCTTGCCTTGGATCACCGATCCCGTGCACACTGCTCTCAAGCGAGAGCCGTGCTCTCCCTATCGTCGATGGAGGCCGTCATGCCGGAGCCCCAGCCGTACTACCTCAAAGGCAGCCCCATGGCCATCAGGCTGAACAACGCCGTCGGATGGCTCGCCCGCCACGGGTTCAGCCTGCTGGGGACCGCCGAGATGTCCGTCCGCGGCCGCAAGAGCGGCCAGATGCAGCGCATCCCCGTCAACCCGCACACCCACGACGGAGCCCAGTACCTGGTCTCGGCCCGCGGCCACTCCCAGTGGGTCCGCAACATGCGCGCCGCCGGCCGGGGCGAGCTCAAGGTCGGCCGCACGGTCCGCCCCTTCACCGCCGCCGAGATCCCCGACCACGAGAAGCCGCTGGTGCTCCGCACCTACCTGGAGCGCTGGGGCTGGGAGGTCAACCAGTACTTCAAGGGGGTGACCGCCAGGTCCTCCGACGAGGAACTCCTGGCAGCCGCCCCCGACCACCCCGTCTTCCGCATCACCGTCGAGAAGTGACGCGGACCGCCCCGGCTACGCCTTGTCCAGCGCGCTCAGAGCGCGCTGGACGACCGGGCGCGTACGGACGATCTCGCCCAGCGTCGTCGACCCGCGCGTGATCCCGGCGAACATCTTCCAGGCCGGGCGGAATCCGGTTATGGCCGCGTGCAGCAGTCCCGGCCGCCGCTCGAACAGGGCGAGCATCCGCCGTCCGACGCCCATCTCCACGCCGAGGCCCGCCTTGATGGCGAAGGCGTAGTTGAGCGCCTGCCGTCGGGCGTCCACGGCGTCCTGCGCCTCCGCGATCCGCACCGCCCACTCCCCCGCGAGCCGCCCGGACCGCAGCGCGAACGAGATGCCCTCCCGGGTCCACGGCTCCAGCAGCCCGGCCGCGTCGCCGCACACCAGCACCCGCCCGCGCGACAGCGGCGAGTCGTCGCTGCGGCACCGCGTCAGGTGCCCGGAGGAGACGGCCGGCTCGAAACCGGCCAGCCCCAGCCGGGCGATGAAGTCCTCCAGGTACCGCTTGGTGGCCGCGCCGTCGCCGCGGGCCGAGATGACTCCCACCGTCAGTGTCTCGCCCTTGGGGAACACCCAGCCGTAACTGCCCGGGAGCGGCCCCCAGTCGATGAGCACCCGCCCGGCCCAGTCCTCGGCGACCGTCTCGGGCACCGGGATCTCCGCCTCCAGGCCGAGGTCCACCTGGTCGAGCTTCACCCCGACGTGCGCCCCTATGCGGCTCGCGCTGCCGTCCGCTCCGACCACCGCCCGCGCCAGCACCGTCTCGCCGTCCGCCAGGACGACGGCGACCGTGCGCCGGTCCGGCACGGCCGCGCCGTGCTGCTCGACCCGCGCCACCGTCACTCCGGTACGGACCACGGCGCCCGCCTTCCGCGCCTCCTCGACCAGCGCGGCGTCGAACTCCGGCCGGTTGATGAGCCCGAAGAGCATCGTCTTCGAACGGCGTGTCCGGGACAGCTTGCCGCCCAGCGAGAACGTGACGGCGTGCACCCGGTCTCTGAACGGCAGTTCGAAACCGGGCGGCAGCGCGTCGCGCGAAGGCCCGATGATGCCGCCGCCACAGGTCTTGTACCGAGGGAGCTCCGCCTTCTCCAGGAGGAGCACACGCCGTCCCGCGGCCGCTGCCGCATATGCCGCCGACGCCCCGGCGGGCCCGGCACCGACCACGACCACGTCCCACACCGGCTCTTCACGCTCACGTCCGGCGTCTGCGTTCTCGCTGCTCACGATGTGCTTCTGCTCCTGATCCGCCCGGTGATCCGTACTGCTGTCGCATCCTACGGCGCAGGAGCCGCCGATCTCTCTGTGGGAGGATCGGGCGGTGCTTGTCGGCCACCCCGTACGAACACCCACTCGCACTACAACGTCGCACTCACGAGGAGCGTGCCCATGACCGCCGAACCGATCGCCGAGACCGTCGCCTCGCTGATGCCCCGCGCGAAGACGGAGCTCGCCGAGCTGGTGGCCTTCCAGTCGGTGGCGGATCCCGCGCAGTTCCCCAAGAGCGAGTGCGAGGCGGCCGCCGTCTGGTGCGCCGACACCCTGCGGACCGAGGGTTTCCAGGACGTCGCGCTGCTCGAGACCCCCGACGGCACCCAGTCGGTGTACGGCTTCCTGCCGGGCCCGGCGGGCGCGCCGACCGTCCTGCTGTACGCGCACTACGACGTGCAGCCGCCGCTGGACGAGACCGCGTGGGTGTCGCCGCCGTTCGAGCTGACGGAGCGCGACGGCCGCTGGTACGGGCGCGGCGCCGCCGACTGCAAGGGCGGCTTCATCATGCACCTGCTCGCGCTGCGCGCCCTCAGGGAGAACGGCGGCGTGCCCGTCTCGGTGAAGGTCGTCCTGGAGGGCTCCGAGGAGCAGGGCACGGGCGGTCTGGAGCAGTACGCCGAGGCGCACCCCGAGCTGCTCGCCGCCGACACCATCGTCATCGGCGACACCGGCAACTTCCGCGTCGGCCTGCCGACGGTCACCGCGACGCTGCGTGGCATGACCATGCTGCGCGTGCGGGTCGACACCCTCGAAGGCAACCTCCACTCGGGCCAGTTCGGCGGAGCGGCCCCCGACGCGCTGGCGGCGCTCATCCAGCTGCTGGCCTCGCTGCGCGCCGAGGACGGTTCGACGACCGTGGACGGGCTGACCGCCGACTCCGCGTGGGACGGCCTCGACTACCCCGAGGAGGAGTTCCGCAAGGACGCGCGGGTGCTCGACGGAGTCGGCCTGATCGGCGACGGCACGGTCGCCGACCGCATCTGGGCCCGTCCCGCCGTCACCGTCGTCGGCATCGACTGCCCGCCGGTGGTCGGCGCCACGCCGTCCCTCCAGGCGAGCGCGCGGGCGCAGATCAGCCTGCGGGTGCCGCCGGGCCAGGACGCCGCCGAGGCGACGAAGCTGCTCACCGCGCACCTGCTGGCGCACGCCCCGTGGGGCGCGCGGGTCTCGGTGGAGCAGGTGGGCCAGGGCCAGCCGTTCAAGGCGGACGTGACCAGTCCGGCGTACACCTCGATGGCGGAGGCCATGCGCGTCGCGTACCCGGGCGAGGAGATGCAGACGTCCGGCATGGGCGGCTCGATCCCGCTGTGCAACACGCTGGCCGCGCTCTATCCGAAGGCCGAGATCCTGCTCATCGGGCTGAGCGAGCCCGAGGCCCAGATCCACGCGGTGAACGAGAGCGTCTCGCCCGAGGAGCTGGAGCGGCTGTCCGTGGCCGAGGCACTGTTCCTCCGCAACTACGCCCACTCGAAGCAGGGTTGAGCTCTCGGCTGAGATCGCCGAAAGCGTAGATCCGTGCGGCGGGCGGGCCGCCCGTCGTACGTTCGCCGCATGGATCTCGTCGAAGTGCTCCCCGACCGCCTGTACATGTTCCGCTTCCGTATCGGCCAGGCGTACCTCTGGTGCGACGGTGCGGAGCTGACCCTGATCGACGCCGGCGACAAGGACGCGGCGGCCGACGTCGAAGAGGCGATACGGAGCCTCGGCCTGCGCCCGGAGAACATCCGCCGGATCGTCCTCACCCACTGCCACCGCGACCACGTCGGCGCCGCCGGCGAGCTGGCCGGGCGGTACGGCGCCGAGGTGATCGCGCACCGGCTCGACGCCCCCGTGATCCGCGGCGAGCGGCCGGTGCCGGAGCCCGTACTGCTGGACTGGGAGCGCCCGCTGTACGCCCACGGGCTGACCGTGCCGCCGGCCCCGCCCACCCGGGTGGACCGGGAGGCCGAGGACGGCGACCTGCTCGGGTTCGGCGACGGCGCGCGGGTCGTCCATGCCCCCGGCCACACGGACGGGAGCATCGGCGTGCACCTGCCGCGGCACGGTGTGCTGTTCACGGGCGACTGCGTGGCGGGTGTCGGCCAGGTGATGCTGGGCGTGTTCAACACCGACCGCGAGCGCGCCCTGGACTCGTTCCGCCGCCTGGCGGCGCTCGCCCCCGCCGTCGCCTGCTTCGGTCACGGCGACCCGCTGACCGAGGACACGGCTGCCGTTCTGCGGGCATCAGCCGACCGGGACTCCGGCTTCCAGGTTGAGCACGGCTGACCGCTCGCGGGCCCGCAGCGCCCAGCGCAGCCGCTCGTAGCGGTTGGGCGGCAGCATGCCGGCGGCCTCCTCCTCGGTGACGAAGCGCCAGCCGCGCAGTTCCGAGCCGGGCAGGACCAGCCGGCCCGCCGCCGCGCTGTCGAGCCGGCCGCCGTCGAAGATCAGGCGCAGACCGCCGAACGCCGGCGGTCTCGGCGGCTCCCAGTCGACGACCAGCAGCCTCGGCACCTCGGCGAGTTCTATCCCGATCTCCTCCTCGACCTCGCGCATCCCGGCGCGCGCGGGCGCCTCCCCCCGCTCCACGACCCCGCCGGGGAACTCCCAGCCGGGCTTGTAGGTGGGATCGACGAGGAGCACCCTGTCCGCCTCGTCGAAGAGCAGGACGCCCGCGGCGACGGTCTCGGCGGTCGGCTCGGGCGTCTGCACGATCTCGCAGCTCCCGGCCGCCCCGGACCGTACCGCCTCGGCGATCCGTACGGCCGTCTCGGCCGGTGTCAGCGCGCTGGTGTCGACGAGGTGCGCGTCGCCCGCCAGCCAGCTGAGCGCGGCGCGGTACGGCTCGATGTGCTCGTACGCCCATTGCCGTACGCGCTCGCTTCCCTCGGGGTCGTCCGGCATCTCCTCGCGGGCCGCGATCCGTTCACGAAGGATCGTTTCGTCGGCCGAGAGCAGTACGTGGCACACCGGGATGCGACGCGCGGCGAACCCGCCGAATATCTCGTCGCGGTACTCCTGGCGCAGGAGCGTCATGGGTACCACCAGCATGCCGCCCACCTCGGCGAGCAGCGCGGCCGCGGTGTCCACGACCAGCCGGCGCCAGATGGGGAGGTCCTGGTAGTCGCTGACCTCCGCCAGCCGCTTCTGCGGCAGCAGATTGCGCAGTCCCCCGCCGATCAGTTCGGGGTCGTAGAAGGTGCTGTTCGGGATCAGATCGATCAGTTCGCGCGCGGCGCTGGTCTTGCCCGCACTGAACGCACCGTTGATCCAGACGATCACGGTTCCCCCTCTTCCGTCGCCCCCTGTGGCCTGCCCGCGACACCGTGCCACGGAAACCCGGGGTCACCGCATGGTGCCCGCGACCGTTTGGGCACACAACCGTGCCGATGCTGTTGCATGCCAGGGGCAACGGTCGGGGGCACCGGCGGCGTCGAACAGGGGGAGAGGCGCCCTGGCGGAAGACGGGACCGTGACGCACGCGCGCGGAGGCTCGTTGGGGCAACTGGAGCAGCAGTTCGGCAGACATGGGAGCGGGGTGCGCGAATGAGTCGCATGGTGTTGGAGCAGTTCCCGGCCGGCGGCCCCAGGGGCAGCTGGCCGGCCGAGGAGTTCGCACTGGCGCGGCGGGCGGAGGGCTGCCCGGCGGAGGTCGTGATGGACCTGGAGGCCGACGCGTTCTTGGTGGTCGTGGCGCAGCGCGCCACGGAGGCGGGCACGCAGGGGCGGGGCTAGAC
>NZ_VBVX01000069.1 GCF_005981925.1 Streptomyces albidochromogenes | reverse complement strand
ACCCCCCGGGACGCACCCCCGCCGACGCGGCCGTCAGGCCGCCAGGGACCCCGGGAGCACCGCGCGCGGCCCGAACTTCGCCCGGGCCCGGTCCGCCACCGCCTCGATCCGGCGCGCCTTGTCGTCCGCCGGGTCGAACGTCAGCTGGTGCGCGGCCTGTTCGGCCGGGGTCAGCCCCTCCGCGCGCAGTGCGACGGCCCGCACCCTGGCTCGTTGCAGGCCGAGGGACGCGTAGAGCCCGTACGCCCCGGCGGTGAGCGCCGCCGAGTGGGCCGTCGGCTCCACCAGGGTCCGGGTGCGGGTGGTGGTGGAGCGGTCGGCGTACCGCACGGTGAGCGCGAGCGAGCGGCAGACCTGCTCCTCGCCGCGCAGCCTGACCCCCACCTCCTGCGCGAGGGAGAGCAGGGCGCGGCGGTGGCGGACCGGGTCCAGTTCGTCGCGGTCGAAGCGCCGTTCGGCGGCGAGCGAGCGGGAGGCCGCGTTGGGGACGACCGGCGTACGGTCGATGCCGCGCGCCCGCTCCTGGAGTTCGCGCCCCGCCCGCGCGCCGACGATCCGCTGGAGGGTGGCGAGCGGTGCGGCGGCGACCCGGCCGACGGTGTCGAGCCCGTACGAGCAGAGGGTGCGGGCCGTGGCGGGCCCGACGCCGAGGAGCGAGGCGACGGGTTTGCGGCCGAGGTACTCCGCGGCCGCCTCCGGGCCGCCGGGTACGACCAGCGTCCGGCCCGGCGGCGCGTCCCGCGCGGCGGTCCTGGCCAGCAGCGGGTTCGCGCCCACGCCGATCGTGCAGTCGGCGCCGCAGTGCGCGAGGGCGCGCACCCGCAGCAGGGCGGCGAGCCCGGCCGCGTCCCGCCCGAAGTACCGCTCGGCGCCCCGGACGTCGACGAGCGCGCCGTCGGGCGGGAGCGCCTGGACGACGGGGGTGATGTCCTCGATCAGCCCGAGCAGGGTGGGGAGCGCGGCCTCGGACAGCTCGGCCCCTGCGGCGTGGAAGCGTACGTAGAGGATCATCCCGCACTCCCCGGGCTCGAATGCCACAACTTGCGGCCGGTCGGGACGCCTTCGCCCGCCGGCTGGAGGTCCGCCCACGGATTCATCTCGTACCCGGTGGGCAGGTGGATGCGCCGTCCGCCGTCCGCCTCTCCCGCCTCCGCTTCCGCCGGCTCGGCGGGAGCCGCCAGCCGCGCCGCGACCGCGTCGAGTCCGCCCGTACGCCGCAGCTCCACGAGCTCCGCGAGGTTCCAGGCCGCCGACCCGACCACGCTGAAGCTGCGCGGCCCGCGCCGCTGCACCACTCCGCGCACCAGCAGGAGCCAGGAGTGGAAGACGGTGTGGGCGCACGTCGCGTGGCTGTCGTCGAAGAAGGCGAGGTCGACCAGGCCCGTACCGTCGTCGAGGGTCGTGAAGATGACCCGGCGGCCCGAGCGGATCGGCGGGGTCTGGGTGGCGGCCTTGGCGCCCGCGACCAGGACGGTCTGGCCGTGCTCGGCCATCCGCAGCCGCTTGGCGGAGGTCGCGCCCAGCTCCTTGAGGAAGCTGTAGTGGTCCCCCATCAGGTGCCGGGAGGCGTCCATGCCGAGGACGCCGAGCTCGGCGCTGAGGCGCTCCGCCTCGCTGAGGTCGGGGAGCCCGGCCGGGGCGGCCTTCTGGCCCTCGCCGAGGAAGAGCTGCCCACCGGACGCGCCCGAGGTCCGCTGCCCGGACCGGAGTTCGGACAGGTGGAGGAGCAGGTCGCGACGGTTGGCGCCGAACGCGTCCAGCGCGCCCACCTGGGCGAGCCGTTCGGCGACCGGCCGGCTCGGGTGGGCCCGCTGCCACAGGTCGAGCAGCGAGGAGTAGGGCCGGCCCGCGACGATCCGCTCGGCCTCGGCCTCGCTGATGCCGTGGACGTCCATCAGCCCGAGCCGGATTCCCCACATCCCACTAGAAGGTCCTTTAGCACCCTTTTCGCCAGACACCAGTTCGATCTGGTGGGCGGCCGCCGACCGGTTCACGTCCAGCGGCAGCACGGGCACCCCGCGCCGCCGCGCGTCCGCGAGCAGCAGCCGCTTCGGGTACATGCCGGGGTCGTGCGTGAGCAGCCCGGCATAGAAGGCGGCCGGGTGATGGACCTTCAGCCACGCCGACTGGTAGGTCGGCACGGCGAAGGCGACCGCGTGCGCCTTGCAGAAGCCGTACGACCCGAACGCCTCGACGATCTCCCAGGTACGGGCGGTCACTTCGGGCGAGTAGCCCCGCTGCCCCGTCCGCTCCGCGAACCAGGCCCGGATCTGCCCCTGCGCCTGCGGGTCGGAGAGCCCGCGCCGCATCTGGTCCGCCTCGCCCCGGTCGCAGCCGGTCATGATCCGCAGGATCTCGATGATCTGCTCGTGGAAGACGACCACGCCGTACGTCTCGCGCAGCGCGTCCTCCAGGTCCGGATGCGGGTAGCGGGCGGGCGCGCGGCCGTGTCTGGCCTCGATGAAGGGCCGCACCATGTCGGCCGCGACCGGGCCCGGCCTGAAGAGCGAGATGTCGACGACCAGATCCCCGAAGGTCGCGGGCTGGAGCCTGCCGACCAGGTCGCGCTGGCCCGGCGACTCGATCTGGAAGCAGCCGAGGGTCTCGGTCGAGCGGATCAGGCCGTACGTCGCCGGGTCGCCCTGCGGCACCTGCTCCGGGTCGTCGAGGTCGAGCGTCACGTCCGCCGCCCGCCGCAGTTCCGCCACCGCGTGCGCCATGGCCGACTGCATCCGCACGCCCAGGACGTCGAGCTTGAGCAGCCCGAGCTCCTCCACGTCGTCCTTGTCGAACTGGGACATCGGCAAGCCCTCGCCGCTGGTGGGCACGACGGGGGTGCGGCGCAGCAGCGAGGCGTCGGAGAGCAGCACTCCGCACGGGTGCATGGCGACCCCGCGCGGCAGCGCGTCCAGTGACTCGACCAGGTCCCACATCCGCCCGTACCGGTCCTTGTCGGCGGCCACCTCGCGCAGTTCGGGCAGCTCCTCCATCGCGGCGCGGGCGTCGCGCGCCCGGACGTGCGGGAACGCCTTGGCGATGCGGTCCACCTCGGCCGGGTCCATGGACAGGGCGGCGCCCACGTCCCGTACGGCGTGCCGCACCCGGTACGTCTCGGGCATGGCCACGGTCGCGACCCGCTCGGCGCCGAAGCGGCCGATGATCGCGCGGTAGACCTCCAGGCGGCGGGCGGACTCGACGTCGATGTCGATGTCGGGCAGCGCGGAGCGCCGCTTGGACAGGAAGCGCTCCATCAGCAGGTGGTGCTCGACGGGGTCGGCGTGGGCGATGCCGATGAGGTGGTTGACGAGCGATCCCGCGCCGGAGCCGCGCGCGGCGACCCGGATGCCCATGCTCTTCACGTCGTCGACGACCCCGGCGACGGTGAGGAAGTACGAGGCGAAGCCGTGGTGGGCGATGATGTCCAGCTCGTGGTGCATCCGCTGCCAGTACTCACGGGCCCGGGGTCCCCGGTCGTAACCGCGCAGCAGCATGCCGGCGGTGGCCCGGGACGCCAGCACACGCTGGGCGGTGCGGCGGCCGGCGCCGACGAGGTGCGGCTCGGGGAAGTGGACGGTGCCGAGCCCGAGGTCGTCCTCGGGGTCGACGCGGCAGGCCGCGGCGGTCTCCTCGGTGAGGGTCAGCAGCCGGTGGGCGGCGGCGCGGCGGTATCCGGCGGCCTCCGCGACCAGCTCGGCGGTACGCGCCATCTCCTGCGCGCCCTTGAGCGAGCGCTCGCCGCTGTCGAGGACGCCGCGCGGGTCGACGGGAACGAGTCTGCGGGCCGCGTCGAGCACGTCGGCGACCGGCCCGAGGCCCGGGTCGGCGTACCGCACGGCGTTGGTGAGCACGGGGGCCACGCCCTGTTCGGCGGCGAGGCCGAGGGTGCGGGCGGCCAGCCGCAGCGAGCCGGGGCCCGTGCCCGTACGGCCGTGGTGGACGACTTCGAGGCGCAGGGCGTCGCCGTAGATCTCCCGCCAGGGCGCGAGCAGGGTGGCGGCCCGGTCGGGGCGGCCGGCGGCCAGCGCGCGGCCGACGTCGGAGCCGGGGCCGAGGAGCACGGTGAGCCCGTCGCCGTGGTTGCGGTCCCAGTCGAGCACGGGGTTGCGTCCGCCGGCCTCGTGGGCGGCGGTGATCAGCCGGCAGAGGTCCGCCCAGCCCGCCGCGCCGTCCCGGGCGAGGAAGGTGGCGCGGGGCGCGGACTCGTCGACGAAGGCTCCGCCGCGTACCGGCGTGCGCCGGCGCTGCGTACGCCCCTCCTCGTCACGGTCGCGCCCCCCGGGGCCGAGCGCCAGCTCCGCGCCGAAGACCGGGCGGACGCCGGCCTTCGCGCAGGCCCTGGCGAAGCGGACCGTGCCGGCGACGGTGTCGCGGTCGGTGAGGGCGAGGGCGTCCATGCCGTGCTCGGCGGCACGCGCGGCCAGGCGTTCCGGGTGAGAGGCGCCGTAGCGCACGGAGAATCCGGAAACGGTGTGCAGATGCGTGAACACGGGCATCGCACCTCCTGAATCCCCTGGATCAATCCTGTCTCACCTCCCCCATCTCCACCATAGACCAAGTTCGAACGTGCGTGCGATACGCGTGCCCTCAGCCATTCGGACCGGCCCCACCTGCACAAACACCGCAGGCCGCCGAGCGTGAGGGCATGACCTTCCTCGACGAGGTGAAGAACGCCGTCACGCCACGGGCCGCGCTGCTCGTCATCGGCGTGCTGGCGCTGCAACTGCTGTTCATCACGTCGTACGTCGGGGCGCTGCACCACCCGAAGCCGAGGGACGTCCCCTTCGCCGTCGTGGCGCCCGAGCAGGCGGCCGGCCGGCTCGTCCAGCAGCTCGAAGGGCTGCCCGGCGACCCGCTGGACCCCCGTACGGTCGCGGACGAGGCCACGGCCCGCCGGCAGATCATGAACCGCGACATCGACGGCGCGCTGATCGTCGACCCCGCGTCGGACACCGACACCCTGCTGGTCGCCTCCGGCGGCGGCACCGTCCTGTCCTCGGCCCTGACCGCGCTCACGAACAAGATGGAGGCGTCCCGGCAGCGGAACGTGCGGACCGTGGACGTGGCCCCGGCGTCCCCCCAGGACTTCGACGGGCTCTCCGCCTTCTACCTGGTCGTCGGATGGTGCGTCGGCGGCTACCTCTGCGCCTCGATCCTGGCGATCAGCGCGGGCGCCCGGCCCGCCAACGGGCAGCGGGCCGTGATCAGGCTCGGCGTCATGGCGCTCTACTCGATCGCGGGCGGGATCGGCGGCGCGGTGATCGTCGGCCCGGTCCTCGGCGCACTGCCGGGCAGCGTGCCGGCGCTGTGGGGCCTGGGCGCGCTGGTCGTCTTCGCCGTCGGCGCGCTCACGCTGGCGCTCCAGGCGCTGACCGGCATCGTGGGCATCGGCCTCGCGGTCCTGCTGGTGGTGATCGCGGGCAACCCGAGCGCGGGCGGCGCGTTCCCGCTGCCGATGCTGCCGCCGTTCTGGGCGGCGATCGGGCCGGCCCTGCCGCCGGGGGCGGGCACGTGGGCGGCGCGCTCGATCGCGTACTTCGAGGGGAACGCGCTGCTCGGGCCGTTCCTGGTCCTCGCCGCGTGGGCGGTGGCCGGCAGCGCGGTCACGCTGGCGATGGCGGTACTGCGCAGGCCGGCCGCGCCGGACACGCGTCCGTTCGGGGTCTGACGGTCCGGATGCCCCGGGCGGCGTGCGAAAGGCCCCGCCCGGTACGCGGCGTACGCGCGCACCGGACGGGGCCTCGTGGCCGGTCCGGGGTCAGCCGATCTCCGCGCCCAGCGCCGCCAGGGCCGCCGGCACCGGCTGGAAGAACGTCTCGCCGCCCGACGTGCAGTCACCGCTGCCGCCCGAGGTGAGGCCGATCGCCGTGTCGCCCGCGAAGAGCGAGCCGCCGCTGTCGCCGGGCTCGGCGCAGACCGTGGTCTGGACGAGGCCGTTCACGATGTCGCCGTTGCCGTAATTCACCGTCGCGTCGAGCGCGGTGACCTCACCTTCGTGCACCTGCGTGGTGGAGCCGCTGCGCGTCACCTTCATGCCGACGGTCGCCTCGCCCGCCTTGGTGATCGGCTGCGTGCTGCCGTTGTAGAGGTTGACCTCGCTCGGGTGCTCGACCCCGTCGTCGTACTTCACGAGCGCGAAGTCGTTGCCGGGGAACGTCGAGGCGGCCATCGTGCCGAGCGCCCCGCCCGTGGAGTCCGTCCACTGCGTGCCGGTCTGGCCGCAGTGGCCTGCCGTGATGAAGTGCGGGGCGCCGTCCTTGACGACGTTGAAGCCGAGCGAACACCGCCCGCCGCCGTTCAGGATCGCGTCGCCGCCCGCGATGAGGGGCTTGAACTCCCCGGCCGACTTCTTCAGTTCGGCCTTCTGCCCCAGCGCGCCGACGACCTTCTCCAGCTTCGCCCATTCCTCGCCCTTGACCGTACGGTCGGCCGTCACGACGACCTTGTTGGTGACCGGGTCGGTGGCCCACGAAGTGCCGGGAATGGTGGCCTTCTCGGTGAGGGTGCTCCGCACGGCCTTCAGTTCGGCGAGGGAGTTCTCGACGATTCTCGCCTTGCCGCCCGCCTTCCGTACGCCCTGGGCCGCCGCCTCGTCGACGACGTTGACCACGAGCGCCTTGGACTCGCTGTCGTAGTACGCCCCTGCCGCGTCGCCGCCGAGGACCGAGTCGAGGTCCGAGGCGAGCTTTCCGGCCCCCTTCGCCGAGAGCGTCTTGACGGTGTACTGAGGGGTTTCCTCACTCGCGTTCGCAGTCTGGAAGGTGACTCCCGCCACGACCAGCGCCGCGATGCCTGCTCCCGCTGTCGCCACACGCCGCTTGGCTATGCGTCGGTGCTTCACGTAATGACCTCCTGTGGGGGGTTTCGGACCCGCGAAGTGGGGGGCAGATCCGAGTACGCCCACTATTCCGAGGCCGATCGTCCGCACACAAGGTCGACTTCAGGACGCGCACACGACAACCTCCGCACGCCCTCGATGTCTTTACACGCCAGGCGCCGCCTGTGCCGGTCGCGTTCGCGAACACCGCGTGCGATCACTCGGGCAGCAGCGGGTGAGGACTAGTCCTGTCCGGTACTCGTCCCTGCGGACCGGATTCCGGCGGCGCGCGTACGGATTGCGGCAACGCGCGTTGCGAAAAGACGGGTTGACCCGTCCCGGATCAGGGAGGCGACAACCCTGTCCCGGCCGCCCGGTGGTGCACAGCGGTGAGTCCCCGCCCGGTTCGACCGGACGGGGACTCACCTGAAGCCGGTTCGTCCTCGGACAGGGGCTCCTAGTAGACGCTGACTCCGTACGCGCTCAATGCTTCGGTGACCGGCTGGAAGAAGGTCGTGCCGCCGGAGGAGCAGTTGCCGCTGCCGCCCGAGGTCAGACCGATGGCGCGGCTGCCGGAGTAGAGCGGGCCGCCGCTGTCGCCGGGCTCGGCGCAGACGTTGGTGCGGATCATGCCGTAGACGATGTCGCCGCCGCCGTAGTTCACCGTGGCGTTGAGACCGGTGACGGAACCGCTGTGGGTGCCCGTGGTGGAGCCGCGGCGGGTGACCGACATGCCGACGGTGGCGTTGGCGGCGCTGGTGATGTCCTGGTTGCCGACGGTGCCGGGGTGCGAGAGCGAGGTGTTCGCGTACCGCACGAGGCCGTAGTCGTTGCCCGGGAAGCTCGATCCGGCCGTCGGGCCGATGCTCGTGGTACGGGAGGAGTTGGTGTACCAGGGCGGGTTGCCGTCGGTGCAGTGGCCGGCGGTCACGAAGAAGTACGTACCCGCGCTGTTGCGGACGTTGAAGCCCGCCGAGCAGCGCCAGCTCGTGGCGTAGATCGCGTCGCCGCCGGCCAGCAGCTTGGAGAACTTGCCGGGGGTGCGCTCGACGCGGATGGCGGACGCGTTCGCACCGGCCTCCCGCTTGATCTTGGCGATCTCGGCGGCGGAGACCGTGCTGTCGGCCGTCACGACCAGGGTGTTCTTCGCCTTGTCGATGTGCCAGGCGGTGCCGGCGACATCGGCTTCGAGGACCGCGTCACTCGCGGAGGCGAGCTGGTTGGCGCTGAACGTGCCGGCCGTGTCGGCGCTGGCGCTCGGTACGGTGAGTGCGGCTGCGGCGACGAGACCTGCCGTGACGGCGATCAGGCGGGACCGTCTGGCTGTGCCATTGCGGGGGGTAGTGCGCTTGATCCTCACTTTTCGTTCCTCCCGAGGGAAGTAGGGGGCCCGCTCGTGGGGTGAGCAGGGTCCGTGAGGCGCAGTCAGAGAACCCGTCCGAATTTCGGACAGGTCGTGCTCCTGACAAGCGCTTCTCGGGAGTATTCGGGGCGCCAACAGCGCGCGCAAGGGCGCCTTTCGGCCGCACGCGCGGCCGCGCACGGCTCGCGGCCCCGGCGGCCCGGGGGCCGGCGGGGCTGTGCGGCGCCGCCCGCCGCGCCGTGGTCGGGTGGTCGGGGTGCGGGGCGTGGCGCCGGTCCGCCGCTGGGACGGGTCAGCGGTCGATCCGGTTCCGCTCCCCCGCCGGGACCGGGACCGGCAGAGTGTTGCCCGGCGGCGGGAACGGACAGATGAAGTGGTCGGCGAAGGCGCACGGCGGCAGCATCGCCCGGTTGAAGTCGACCGTCACCGTCGCGTCGGCGGCGGGCGCGGGCGGCCGCAGGAAGCGGAAGCGGTACGAACCGGCTCCGCCGGTCGCGTCCGCGAAGACGGCCCACAGCGAGCCGTCGTCCTCGACGGCGACCTGGAGCGTGTGCTCGGCGCCGTCGATCTCGAAGGCGATCTCCCCGGCGAGCCCGAGCCCCCGCTCGCGCCCGTCCGCGTTCTCGACCCGGACGGTGGTGCGTCCTTCGGCGTACGGACGGAACCGGCCCGCCAGGGCCCACCTCGCGTCGTACGGCGTCACCTCCAGGCCCGCGAACGCGCGCCGGGCCGACGACCCGGGGTCGAAGACCCGGACCGCCCACAGCCCTTCGCGGCGCAGGACGACCAGGCGCCGTCCGGCGGCGGCGACGCGGGACTCGGGGACGGGCCCGGTGTCCGCGGTCAGCCGGACCCCGCCGGTCACCGGCTCGCCGTCGACCGTGATCCCGTCCTGCGGCGAGGCGGTCAGGAGGACCTCGTCACCGACGGCCGCCCACCGGCCCGGTACGCCGGGAACACGGCCTTCCGGGTGGTCGGAGAGCCAGTGCGTGCCGGTCAGCGAGAGCGGGCCGTACGGCGCGCGGACCGTCGCGGCGCGCCGCTCGTGCCAGTGCTTCCAGTCCTGCCGGGGGTCGGTCCTCATGCGCGCCACCCTTCCACACGCGCGCCGCGGGGGCGGGGAGCGCGGGAGCCGCCACCCGCGTCGGACACGGTTGCCGCCGCCTGCGCGCGGACGCCGGCGCGGACCACTCGCGTCGCACCTCCTGCTTGGGCGCGGACCTCTCGCGCACCGCCCGCGGGCGTCCCTCCCGCGTCAGCAGTCGCAGCCGCAGCATTCGCAGCAGTCGCAGTCGCACTTGTGGCAGAGGCCCTCGCGCTTCTTCCGCGACCAGGCCCCTTCGTACTCCGACGCGCAGCAGAGCTTGCACGTGCAGCACAGCCCGATCGCGACGGCGCACCCCGCCCAGAAGCCGCGCCGGCCGGGCCTGTGCGGCTCGCCCGTGAAGCCGGGCGGCATCCCACCGGGGCCCCCGGGCACGCCCGGACCGCCGTAACCGCCGCCCGGAGCGCCGGCCCCGCCACCGCCGTAGGGGTTGTTCGAGCCGTACGGGCCACCGCCGCCGTGACCGGCCCCGGGCGGCGTCCCGTACGCCTGGACCTGGCCCTGGTGACCGCAGGCCGCCGTGCCGAACGCCCGGTCCACGGAGCGGCTCAACTCGTGCGCCAGCAGTACGTGCGCCAGCCGGGCGTCCGTGAAGGACGCGTCGCGCAGCGCCAGCCGTACGCCGTGCACGGCGTCGTCGCACAGGCGGCGCGCCTCGGCGAGCGTGGTGCCCGTCGCGGTCAGCGGGTTCCACGCACCCGACGCCGCGTCAGTTTCCAGGTCCTCCACGGCGTCCAGCAGGTGCGCGAGCCGCCCGAAGAGCCGGCCCGCCTCGGCGAGCGGTGCCGCGTTCTGCGGCCTGCCCGCGAGGACGGCGGTGTGCGCGAAGGCCGCCGCGGTCGCCGTCTCGGCCGGTTCGGTGACCGTCAGGACGGAGGTGCCGGGCCCCGCCAGCGCCTCGATCCCGGCCTGCCGGTCCACCGCGTCGACCAGCAGCGCGGTGTCGAAGCCCAGGGAGGCGCCCGTACGCGCGCCCGCCCTGTCCCAGCCCGCGGCGACCCGCCGGGCGGCCGCCGCCACCGGCCGGCGGGCCAACAGCCCGTCCCGGTCCGCGACGTGGTCGCGCATCTTCGCCGAGGCCAGGACGAGCGAGACGGCCGCCGCGAGCCTGGCTCCCTCGCCCTGGGCGACGGGCGCGGTCCGCATCGCGCGCAGGGGGCAGGGCCCGGCCGTGCGCCGCCATCCCGTGGCCCGCTCCGACTGAGCCTCCGTCAGAACCGAGACGATCAGCCCGTCGTAGTTGGTGACGACCCTCGCGAACTGCCCGTGGTCACCGCGAAGTGCCAGGCACAGCCCGCACAGATGAGCCGTCCACTCGGTCCTGAGCACCTCCGAGAGCCGATGACCGCACGGCCTGACGATTCCGAACAAGGCGCTCCCCCGAGAGTTGTTGAACAGTGCGGCCCGCATCGTACCGAGGCGGTCGCGGGCCCCCCGGGTTCACCCGTCCGTCCCCTTCCTCACCCGTGTGGCCCGACGGTCCTATTTTTCACTCTGTCAGCAGCCTGACAGGGGTGGAACCTTGACGAATCGCCACAACTTCTGCACCAGTACCGTCACGAATCCCCTGCGCGGCGGCTATCCACTTGGCGCGTAATCCGCATGATGGACGACGATAGGGGGAGCGGTACACAGACCGACCGCGGTGAAAGGAGGCGTCCCATGGGATCGGTGCGCAAGGCCAGTGCCTGGCTCGGGCTCGTCGAGGACAGCGACGACGACCGCTACTACGACGACGAGTACGCCGAGGGAAGCAACGAGACGGCCGAGCCCTGGGTCACGGACCCGCGGGTGAGGGCGGTTGCCGAGTCCGCCGAGGACAAGAGCCCCAGGATCGCCACGGTCACCCCGGACGGCTTCCGGGACGCGCGTGGCATCGGCGAGCTCTTCCGGGACGGTGTCCCGGTCATCATGAACCTCACGTCCATGGAACCCTCCGACGCCAAGCGCATCGTCGACTTCGCCGCCGGCCTCACCTTCGGCCTGCGCGGTTCGATCGAGCGCGTCGCGAACCGGGTCTTCCTGCTGAGCCCGGCCGACACCGAGGTCGTCAGCGGTGAGGCCGCGGGCCGCGAGACGAACGGCTTCTTCAACCAGAGCTGACCGGCAGGGCCGCTCACCGGAAGGCGTCCAGGCCGGTGAGCGCCTTGCCCAGGACGAGCTGGTGCATCTCGACGGTGCCCTCGTAGGTGAGCACCGACTCCAGGTTCGTCGCGTGCCGCATCACCGGGTACTCCAGCGAGATCCCGTTGGCACCGAGGATCGTCCTGCTCGTGCGGCAGATCTCGATCGCCTCCCGCACGTTGTTCAGCTTGCCGAAACTGACCTGCTCGGGGCGCAGCCGCCCCGCGTCCATGCGCTGCCCGAGGTGGTGGGCGAGCAGGATGCCCTTGTGGAGCTCGACCGCCATGTCGGCGAGCTTGGCCTGGGTGAGCTGGAAGCCGCCGATCGGCCTGCCGAACTGCTCGCGCGTCTTCGCGTAGTCGACCGCGGCCTCGAAGCTGGCGCGGGCGGCGCCCATCGCGCCCCACACGATTCCGTACCGCGCGTGGCTCAGACAGCTCAGCGGCCCCTTGAGCCCCGTGACCTCCGGCAGTACGGCGTCGGCCGGCAGCCGCACCTCGTCCATGACCAGTTCGCTGGTGACCGAGGCGCGCAGGGACCACTTGTGCTTGATCTCGGGCGCCGAGAAGCCGGCGGCGTCGGTCGGCACGACGAATCCGCGGATGCCGTCGTCCGTCTGCGCCCAGACGACGGCCACGCCCGCCACCGACCCGTTCGTGATCCACATCTTGCGGCCCGTCAGCACCCAGTCGGCGCCGTCCTTCTTCGCGTACGTCCGCATCCCGGCCGGGTCGGAGCCGTGGTCGGGCTCGGTGAGGCCGAAGCAGCCGATGATCTCGCCCGAGGCCATGCCGGGCAGCCAGCGCCGCTTCTGCTCCTCGGAGCCGAAGCGGTGGATCGCGTACATGGCGAGCGAGCCCTGTACGGAGACCAGCGAGCGGATGCCGGAGTCGGCGGCCTCCAGCTCCAGGCAGGCCAGGCCGTACTGGACGGCGGAGGCGCCGGCGCAGCCGTAGCCCTCCAGGGACATCCCGAGGGCGCCGATCGAGCCGAGCTCGCGGGCCAGTTCGCAGATGCCGGGGAGTTCGCCGCGCTCGTACCAGTCGGCGATGTGCGGCAGGACGCGGTCGGCGGCCCAGGCGCGGACCGTCTCGCGGACGGCGAGGTCCTCGGGGGCCAGCAGATCGTCGATGCCGATCGGGTCGCCGGGGTCGAACGGAGGCAGCTTCGGACGCTGCGAAGACTGCGGAAGCTTCGAGGTGTCGGACATTCCTGGCCCTCCGGCGGTGCTCGGCTCACGGTCGAGGTGGTGCGAGGTGGTGCGTGCTGTGCTGCGCCGTGCGACCGGCGTAAAACTAGCGGTGGTAGTTACGGCGCGCCGCCGACGTTACGGGGTCAGCGAGCGGCGCGTCCAGACCCGGCGTGCTCGGCGTGCTCCCGCGAGGCCGGGAGCCTCACCTGCGGCAACGGCTCGCCCCCGTACTCCTTCTCCGTGCCCTCCTTCTCCGCGCCCCCCGCACCGCAGTCCATCAGCCGCGGCAGCCTCAGCGCGGCCAGCGCGCCGAGCAGCAGCAGTCCCGCGCTGACGAAGAGCGTCACGTGCAGGCCGTGGACGAAGGCGTGCCGCGCGGTGAAGCGCAGCGCGTCACCGGCGGGCCCGCCGATCCGGTCCGCCACCGTGTACGCCTCGCCGAGCGAGTTGGCCGCGCCCGCGCTCTGCGCCGGGGAGACGCCGGGGATCCGGGCGACCCCGGGCGCGTAGGCCGCGTTCATGACGCTGCCGAGCAGCGCGATACCCATGCCGGCGCCGAGCTGGTACGAGGTCTCGCCGATGGCGGCGGCGCCGCCGGCGTGCTCGGCCGGAGCCTCGCTCAGCATCGACTCGTACGCGCCGAACAGCGTGGTCTGGAGCCCGAAGCCGAGCAGCACGAAGCCGGCGGTCAGCAGCGCGGGCCGGTCGTGCTGCCCCATCAGGGTCAGTACGAGCACGGCCGCGGCGGTCATCGCGAAGCCGCACGAGACCATCGCGCGCGGGCCCAGGCGCTGGAGGGTGTACGAGCCGGTGGCGCCGGCCGCCATCGCGGCGAAGGTCAGCGGCAGCAACCGCAGCCCGGTCTCCAGCGGGCCCAGTCCGAGCACCAACTGGAGGTACTGGACGGCGATCAGCTCCAGACCGACCAGGGCGAGCATGGCGAGGACGATGCAGCCGACGGACGTGGAGAAGGCGGGCCTGGCGAACAGCGTCACGTCGATCAGCGGCTGCGCCCGGGTCCGCTGGCGCCGTACGAACAGCACGAGCAGCGCGGCGCCGACCAGCAGCGGCAGCAGCGTCTTCGCGTCGGCGACTCCCTCGCCGCCGCCGGCCCGCTTGACGCCGAGGACGACCCCGAGCACACCGGCCGCGGCCATCAGCGCGCCGAGCACGTCCCACGGGCCCTGCCCGCTGCCCCGGGACTCCGGCAGCAGCCAGCGGCCGACGGGCAGGATCAGCGCCATCAGCGGGATGTTGATGAGGAAGACCGAACCCCACCAGTAGTGCTGGATGAGGAAGCCGCCGAGAACCGGTCCGGTGGCGGCTCCTATGGCCGCGACCGCCGTCCAGATGCCGATGGCGACGGCGCGCTCGCGCCGGTCGGGGAAGACCTGGCGGAGGATCGACAGCGTCGCGGGCATGATCATCGCGCCGCCGACGCCGAGCAGGGCGCGGGCCGCGATCAGGACGTGCGGGCCGTCCGCGAAGGCGGCGAGCGCGGACGCGCCGCCGAAGAGGCCGTAACCGAGCAGGAGGACGCGGCGGCGTCCGACGCGGTCACCGAGGGTGCCGAAGAGGATCAGCAGCGAGGCGCAGACCAGCGGATAGGCGTCGACGATCCAGAGCAGCTCCATCGCGCCGGGGCGCAGGTCCTCGGAGACCGCCGGCACGGCGATGTGCAGGATCGTCGCGTCGAGCGCGACCAGCAGGAGGCTGACGCACAGGACGACCAGCACGGCCCACCGGTTGCCGGGAGCGGCCCGTACGGTTCTCAGGGGCCCCGCGGCGCCGGCGCGTTTCACGGCCTTCGCGGGCCGCGCGGCCCTCGCACCCGGCCGGTGCCCGGGGGCGTCCGCAGACCGCTGTGTTCCGGCCGTGGTCGTCCCTGACATGTACGTCCCTCCCAGTGGCGCATCCCTCGCGCTCGGCGGACCGGCGGGAACGGCGTTGTCCAACGTCCCCGCGGGCCCGGCATCGACGGGCGAGTGAGCCGTCAGAGTACGCGAGTTCACACCCGGGTCGCGTGGTGCACCTCTCACCAGGGCGAACGGCCGGGTGTGGTGTGCGCCACGTCACGCCGGGCCGGCCGGGGGCCCGTCCGGGACCTCCCGCGATCCCGGGATGCACGTGAGGGAGCGGGAAATTCCGTGTTGAGCTCCGGTGAACACAATTCATCGACACCCATTCACTCTTACGAGCGGGCCCCCGAATGAATTGCGCAGCGGACCTTCCCGCTTTCCCGAACGGCCTGGAATTACCGCCTCGGTGAGACACACCCCACATCACATCGTCATCACAAAGATGCCGGATGGGCCGGGCTTGTCGCTCACTCGCTGTAACGTCGATTCAGTGCGTACCGACCGAATCTTTGCCCGGCTGGACCGGGAACCGGAGCCGCCGAAGATAGAGATCCCCGGGATGAGCCGTACCCGTACGGCGATCTTCGGTTCGACGCTGGCGTTCTACATCGCCATCGTCTGGGCCGTGCTGATCACGTCCTGGCTGGTGGCTCTCGACTGGAAGATCATGCTGTTCCGGCCGTACGAGCAGTGGCCGGAACTGCACCCCTTCCTGGACTACTTCGTCGTGCTCGGGCAGCGCGGCCCCACCGCCGTCATGGTGGCGGCCTGGCTCGGCTGGCGCTCCTGGCGCCAGCACACCCTGCGCCCGCTGCTGACGCTGGGCACCTCGCTGCTCCTGCTGAACGTGACGGTGGGCGCGGTGAAGCTAGGCCTCGGCCGGCGCGGCCCGCACTACGCGACGGAGATCGGCTCGGCCGAGATGTTCGCGGGCGGCGATATATTTCCTTCCGGTCACACCGCCAACGCCGTGGTCACCTGGGGCATCCTGGCGTACATGGCCACCACGCCGCGGGCCAGGCGCTGGCTCTCGGTGCTTTCCGCCGTGGTCGCCCTGGGCGTCGGCGCGACCACCGTCTACCTGGGCACCCACTGGGTGAGCGACGTGCTCCTCGGCTGGGCCGCGGGGCTGCTGATCCTGCTGAGCCTGCCGTGGTTCGAGCCGCTGATCGGCCGCACCGAAGCGTGGATCTTCACGGTGCGCGAGACCTGGCGCGACCGCCGGCGGCTCGGCGCCGCGCGGCCCGCACCGGCCGGCGGACGGCTGTCGCCCGGTCTCTTCCCGCAGCGCCACCCCACCGCCCGCAGCGTCGCGCAGGCGGACGGCCCCGCCCGCGAGCCGGTGGCCGCGGGCAGCGCCGGACGCTCCCCCGGCGGCGCCAGGGCCGCCGTCCACCTCACCCAGCGGCCCCACGCGGCCCACACGGCCCGCTCGGAGCGGACGCCCGTCACCCCGGCGGGCAGCCGCAGGCCGCCGCACGCCGACCGTACGGGCGCGGCGCGCCCCGGCACGTCGCCCCGGCCGGTGGCCGGCGGCTGACGACCCGCAAGGCCGCGGGGGCGGTACGCACAGGCCCCTCCCCGCGCCGAAGGCCCCGGCCGGCTCCATCGGAGTCCGCCGGGGCCTTCGCCGTACCTGCCCGTGTCCGCCGGGCCGGACCGGGTCGCTCAGCCCTTCCAGCAGCGGACGACGGTGTCCTTGTCGACCTCGAAGTTGAGGCGGCCCGCCAGGTACTCCATGGTGATGATCGAGCCCGGCGCGAGCGCTCTGACGGTGGTCCAGCCGCGCTCCCGGGCCAGCCGCTCCGCTCCGGCGGCATCGAGGCCCACGTACGCCTCGGGGGCGTCGTCGGGCTGTGACGAGGGGGTCGGTAGAGGTGACATGCCCCTCACCGTAGGCCGCCGGGGACGGGGACGGAAGTGCCGGGCCCGTGCGGTGAGTCGCCGCCTCCTATACCTCAGCGGTCACACTTGTGTCACAGGATCACGACAGCCGTTTGGCATGATCACCGTCACCCAATAGGGCACTCACTGCCCCGCGGGACGCAAATGAAGCACCCCTCCAATCATCACGCAATAGCAGATTCTGAATTCATTCCCGGCGCCCCTCGCGCGCTCCCCGAATTCCGGGCCGCGCGCTCCCGCCGCACCGCTGACGGGTCGTAGCGAATTCACGGTTCCCCCACATAATCCGCACCCGCGGAGCTGAGTCGCCGCGGCCCCGGGTACGTATCCGGCCGCCGTACGCACCCTGTCGCGGCGGGGCCGGCGCGGGCGTCAGGTGTCCGCGGCCGCCCAGGTCACTCCGGCCCGCCTCGATCCAGAGTGCGTGCGAGGAGATCACGGGCCGACCGGATCCGCTCCGTGAGCTCGGGCGGCTCGATCACCTCGAACTCGAAGCCGAGCAGCATGATGTGAATGACCAGCACGTCGAGGCTCGCCGCCCCGGTGCGCAGGAGGCAGCTGCGGTCGTCGACCGCTTCGAGCACGCCGTCGCTCGGCGAGACGGCCTGCCGCGCCTCCTCCAGCGGCGCCAGCAGCCGCACCACCGCCTTCGCCGCGTACACCTTGGTGGACACGCCCCGGGAGACGTACGCCGCGAGGTCCGCGGCCGGCGGATCGCGCGGCTCGAAGCGCGGGCCGTGCGGCGGCGTGGGCGTGACCCGGTCCACCCGGAACGTACGCCAGTCCGAGCGGTCCAGGTCCCAGGCGACGAGGTACCAGCGGTGCTCGGTGCACACCAGGCGGTGCGGCTCGACGGTCCGGCGGGTGGAACTGCCGCCGTGGTCGCGGTACTCGAAGCGCAGCCGCTCGCTGTCCCGGCAGGCATTGGCCAGTTCCGTCAGGACGGAGGCGTCGACGGTGGACGCCCCCGGGCCGCGCAGCATGGGGACGGTGAAGGCGTTGAGCGCGCCGACGCGGCGGCGCAGCCGGTTCGGCAGCACCTGTTCGAGCTTGGCCAGCGCCCGTACGGACGTCTCGCCGATGCCCTCGATGCCCTGGCCGGCGGCGGTGCGCAGGCCGACCGCGACGGCCACGGCCTCCTCGTCGTCGAGGAGCAGCGGCGGCAGCTCGGCGCCGGCGCCGAGCTGGTAGCCGCCGCCCGTGCCGGGACTGGCGTTGACGGGGTAGCCGAGCTCGCGCAGCCGGTCGACGTCGCGGCGCACGGTGCGCGGGGTGACGCCGAGCCGCTCGGCCAGGCCGGGGCCCGTCCACTCGCGGTGGGCCTGGAGCAGCGAGAGCAGGCGCAGCAGACGTGCCGAGGTCTCCAACATGGGGCGAGTGTGCCAGGGCTTGAGGACAGCTACGGTCCTCGGGCCCCGGCGGGCTCCTCGCCGCTATCGCAGGGTGTCGAGGCGCACGCTGAGGTCGTTGTCGACGGTGAAGTACGGGTACGCCGTCGTCGGGCGGGTCACGCGCGACCCCTCGACCGGCAGCACCGGATAGCGGAAGACGCCCTTCTTGTCCCAGACGTCGTCCAGGATGCGCCCGATCCGTATCCCGGCGGCCTGTCCGGGCTCCGCCTCGGCGGGGCACAGCCACAGGTCCCACAGCCGCTGTTCGTCGCCGCGCCCCTCGGCGAGCGGTTCGTAGTCCAGGGTGAAGGTGAACGTGCCGTCCGGCCGGACCGTCACCGGCACCCGGTGCACGTCCTTGCGCGCGCCCCGCAGCCGGGCCTCGGCGACCGCGCCGCTGTCGAGCCCGGCGCCGTACAGCCGCCCCTCCAGTGTCATCGCCCCGTGCGAGAAGCCGATGGTGCCGGCCTCGGCGTGCGGCGCCCGCAGCCAGCAGCGCACCGCGAGCCTGCCGTCGACGGTCGGGTACGGGATGCGTACGGCGACCTGGGTGCGGTGGGGGTCGGGGGCGCGGTCGACGAGCGAGCGCAGGTCCCTGATGCCGGGCTCGATGCGCTGTTCGGCGCTGTCGTCGCCGTGCGTGGTGAACGCGTCCCAGCGTCCCTCGGCCAGCTCCACCGTGCTGGGCAGCACCGCCCGCAGGCGGCCCTCGCCGGTCGGCGTGAGCGGCAGCCGCACGACGTCCGCCGCCGTGGTCCCGCCGCGCCGCCGCAGGACGAGCACCGCGCCCGGCGACGCCTCACCGACGATGTCGAAGGTGATCCCGCCTGCGGAGTCCGCGATGCAGTCGGCGCGCGGCGGCTCCGTGCGGGTCGGGGTGGTGTTCATGCGGTCTGCCCTTTCCGGAGCACGGAGGCGGCCTTGTAGCGCAGGGAGTATGCCCCGTCGAGTACCGCTCCCCGGGAGGAGTACAGCGCGTCGTGGATCCGGCTGCGCGAACGCCCGTTGCCGCCGCGCGAGACCAGTTCGGCGAACAGCGCCTCGTGCCGCTCGGCGATGTGTTCCGGGTCGAAGCGGGCCGAACTCGCGAGGGCGGCCGCCCCCATGGCGCGGCGCTGTTCGTCGTCGTTGATCAGGCCGAGGAGTGCGTCGGCGACCGCGCCGGTGTCTCCGACCGGCACGAGGCGTCCGTCGCGGCCGTCGGTGATGATCTCACGCGGACCGTGCGGACAGTCGGTGGACACGACCGGCAGGCCGGAGCGCATCGCTTCGACGATGGTCATGCCGAAGGACTCGTGCTCGGAGGTGACGGCGGCGATCGAGCCCTTGACCCACTCGGGTTCGATGGGGCTGGCGGGTCCCATCAGGAAGACGTGGTTGTGCAGGCCGAGTTCGCCGATGAGGGCGTGCAGGGCGTTCTTCTCGTTGCCGCTCGCGTCGCCGCTGCCGTAGATGCGCAGCCGCCAGTCGGGGCGGGCGGCGACGACCTTCGCGAAGGCCTCGACGAGCAGGTCGTAGCGCTTGACCCGGGTGAGACGGCCGGCCGCCACGACCCACTTGGCGTCGTGGTCGGCCGGTGCGACGAGGGGCGCGGGCACGCTGTTGGGCACGGCCTCGATCCGTACGCCCGGCAGCTTGAGGCGGGTGCGGTAGGCGTGGGCGTCGGCCTCGGTGACGGTGGTGACGGCGTCCAGCAGGCCGTAACGGTGACTCAGTTCCCGGCGCAGCCGGTAGCTGTGGCCGGCGAGGGTGAGGTGCTCCTGGCCGACGCGCACGGGGCCGCGCCTGGTCTGGCGGGTGATGTGCACGTTGAGCCCGGGGCGGGTGCCGACGACGACGTCCGCCTCCGTGGACTTCAGGTGCGTGGCGATACGGGCGTCGGTCAGGCGGCTGTACTGCTTGTGGCGGCCGTCGCCCACCGGGAAAACCTTCGCGGGGAGCTTGAACCGCTCGTCGCCGCCGTCGTATCCGTGGCTCTTCTCGCGCAGGTCCACCAGGTAGTCGAGCCGTACGCCGGCGGGGGCGCCCAGCTGCGGCTCGTCACGGTGACGGAAGACGGAGACGATCTCGACGTCGTGCCGCTCGGCCAGCGCCTGGGCGAGGTTGAACGTCGTACGGATCGTGCCCCCGATGCCGTACGCGTTGTGGAGCAGGAAAGAGATGTGCATACGACGACGCGACCCCCAGATCTTCAGCGGACCGGTCATGTCCGACTGCTTTCAGAAATGGACTGTACTGGGCGGAAACTGATCGGTCTGAGCCGCATCAAATCGTTCTAATACGGTTGCGACATCGATAGCACAAGCGCGCAACCAAACCCCCGCTCCGCGCATCAGGGCGGGTAGGAATCAGCAATCCGCGCGCGGAGCAGGGCTCTTGACGGTGGGGCACGCCGCGACGCCCGCGCGCGGGGCCCCGCGCGCAACGCTCGCCCTCAGCGGGCGGGCGTCACGACCGGCGTACGCGCTCCCGCGTCCTTCGCCGGCGGGACGACCAGCGTCATCCCGGTGCGGATGCGGTCCGGATCGCGGCCGACGGCCTTCGCGTTGGCCTCGTACAGCGCCTTCCAGCCGCCCTTGAGCCGGTAGCGGCGGGCGATCGAGGCGAGCGTGTCACCGGCCTTCACCACGTGCGCCCGCCCGGACAGCCCGTAGCGCTTCGCGCAGACCGGCCACGCCTTCCAGCCCTGGTTGGCGAGTACCTTCTGCGCCACCTCGATCTGCTCCGCCCGGGTGGCGAGGTCGGCGCGCGGGGCGTACGCGAGCCCGCCGTGCTCCACCCACGTCGGCTGCCAGAACTGGAGCCCTCCGTAGTAGCCGTTCCCGGTGTTGATGTGCCAGTCGCCGCCGCTCTCGCACTGCGCGAGGCAGTTCCAGGGACCCTGCTCGGCGCTGCAACCCCCGGTGCCGGGCACGGGAGCGGCGCCGGGCGCGGACGGCGGCGACACGGCCCGCGCGCCCGTCGGACACAGGGCCAGCAGTACGGCGAGCAGGGCGACCGGCACAGGGCGGGACTGCGGCAGCATCGGCATCGCGCCACGCTAAGCAGCCGCCCCCGCCGTGCTCCGCAGGCCGCGCGACGGGCCCCGAAGCCCCACCCGGTCGGCCGACCGGAAGCCCGCCGGGGACCCGGTGCGCACCCACCGCGCGCCGGCCCTCGCGAAGAGGGGCGAGCCGGTTCGATTCTGTTCCCTTCTTGGCGTGACCCCGGCGACAGCTCACCCGTTGTCTTCTTGACGAGCCGGGAACCGCCCGGCACCCGCACCGAGTCCGAGGAGTCCCCCGTGCCGCGCATGCTCGACGTCAGCGACGACGTACGCGCCGAGATCGGCAACGAAGAAGCCGACCGCCTGCTCGCCGGCGAGAACGCCCCGGGCAGTTACGACTGCACCTCCTGCCGCACCCAGGGCGACTCCGAACTGGAGCGCACGAGCACCGTCCTGTTCATCGGCGACGAAACAGCCGTCCTCGCCTTCGCCCACGCCACCTGCATCCCCTCGCAGGTCGTCCAGGTGGCCGAGGACCAGCTCCAGGGCGCCGTGCGCAGCATCACGGGCGGCGGCCCCGACCTGCCCGGCGCCGAGGAGTTCGGCGGCGCGCCCGGCCAGGCCGTGCTCGGGATCACCAGCGGCCTCGTCCTGATCGACGGCCAGCTGCACCCGGCCCTGGTCGTCGAGCCGACCGGGCCCGTCGCCCGCCCCGGCTCCGACCGGACCACCGACGAGTTCCTGTCGCTCGTCACCGAGCAGGGCTTCAAGCCGGTCGCCGACATGAACGACGTACCCGCCGCGCTGCCCGGCTGGTCCGTGCTGCTCGCCATGGGCCAGCTGCACGCCGTGCTCCAGCCGGGCTCCAACGGCGGGAACCCGGTCTCCTGGTGGCAGGCTCACCAGCCGCTCCAGGTCACCGACGGCTGGCGGACGGCGGCCAACAAGTCCAGCACCGTCCTCGTCTACACCGCGCCCGCCGGTTCGATCGGCCAGCAGCCGCGCGAGGACCTGCTGCGCAACGCGCTGGAGCGGGCCGCCGCCCGGGGCGTGCTGGCCGCCGCCGCCATGCCGCTGGCCGGCACCTGACCGGCCCGGGCCGTCCGGCGGGCCCGTGCGGACCGCTCACCCCCGCCGAGCAGGGAATTCCCTGCTCGGCCCGCATCCGACGGGCGCTGGGGTCGTTGGCACATACGTGCACTCATACGACCCCTCACGCCATCAGCCGTACCAGAGCCAGATCCCCGCGATGCGTCCGTCGCGAGAAACCCAGACCGACCACTCGCACACCCCGATCTACGACGCGCTCTACTCGGAGTACCGCAGGTCCTTCCGGGCGCTGCCCGGCGACCGCACCGGCGAGGAGGATCTGGGGTTCACGGGCTTCTCGTCGGGACCGCGCCACGGCCAGGGCTCCACGAGTCACACCGGCCAGAGCACGCACGGCGGACACACCGGCTACTGGCGGGTCACCAGCAGCGACAGCAACACCACCCCCCACAGCAACGGGCGGCAGCACACCGGGAACCACTTCCCGGCCGCGCTGCCGCCCGCTCCCCGTAGGGGGTTCTAGGCCGCTGGGGGTCTTGGCGTCACTTCTTGCGGCCGCGCTTCTCGCGCACCCGCACCGAGATGTGGATCGGCGTGCCGTCGAAGCCGAACTCCTCGCGCAGCCGGCGCTCGATGAACCGCCGGTAGCCGGCCTCCAAGAAGCCGGAGGCGAAGAGCACGAACCGCGGCGGCTTGGCTCCCGCCTGCGTCCCGAAGAGGATGCGGGGCTGCTTGCCGCCGCGGACCGGGTGCGGGTGGGAGGCGACGATCTCGCCGAGGAAGGCGTTGAGCCTGCCGGTCGGGATGCGCGTCTCCCAGCCGGCCAGCGCCGTCTCGATCGCCGGGACGAGCTTCTCCATGTGCCGGCCGGTCTGCGCCGAGACGTTCACCCGCGGCGCCCACGCCACCTGGGCGAGCTCCGTCTCGATCTCGCGCTCCAGGTAGTAGCGGCGCTCCTCGTCGAGGGTGTCCCACTTGTTGTACGCGATGACCAGCGCGCGGCCCGCTTCGACGGCCATGGTGACGATCCGCTGGTCCTGCACGCTGATGGACTCACTGGCGTCGATCAGTACGACCGCCACCTCGGCCTTCTCCACGGCGGCGGCGGTACGCAGCGAGGCGTAGTAGTCCGCGCCCTCCTGGAGGTGGACGCGGCGGCGGATGCCGGCCGTGTCGATGAACTTCCAGGTGATGCCGCCGAGCTCGATGAGCTCGTCGACCGGGTCGCGGGTGGTGCCGGCGATCTCGTTGACGACGACGCGGTCCTCGTTGGCCACCCGGTTCAGGAGCGAGGACTTGCCGACGTTCGGGCGGCCGATGAGCGCGATCCGGCGCGGGCCGCCGACGGCCTGGCCGAAGGTCTGGGCCGGGGCCTCCGGCAGGGCCTCCAGCACGGCGTCCAGCATGTCGCCGGTGCCGCGGCCGTGCAGCGAGGAGACGGGGTGCGGCTGGCCGAGGCCGAGCGACCACAGGGCGGTCGCGTCCGCCTCGCCGCTCAGGCCGTCGACCTTGTTGGCGCAGAGCACGACGGGCTTGCCCGCCTTGCGCAGCAGGCGGACGACGGCCTCGTCGGTGTCGGTGGCGCCGACCGTGGAGTCGACGACGAAGACGACCGCGTCGGCGGCCTCGATGGCGTACTCCGCCTGGGCGGCGACCGACGCGTCGATGCCGAGGACGTCCTGCTCCCAGCCGCCGGTGTCGACGATCTTGAAGCGGCGGCCCGCCCACTCGGCCTCGTAGGTGACGCGGTCGCGGGTGACGCCCGGCTTGTCCTCGACGACGGCCTCACGGCGGCCGATGATGCGGTTCACCAGGGTCGACTTGCCGACATTGGGGCGGCCGACGACGGCGAGGACGGGCAGCGGGCCGTGGCCCGCCTCGCCGATGGCACCCTCGACCTCTTCGGGGTCGAAGCCCTCCTGCGCGGCGAGCTCCATGAACTCCGCGTACTCGGCGTCGCCAAGTGCTCCGTGCTCGTCGCCGGAGTGAATCTGGTCGTTCATGAAGTCCGTTCCTCGTTCATCATCATCGATGGACCACCCGATGCGCGCGGTCCACTACTCAAGTCTCGCCTAGCGCCCGGTGAAGCGCCTGGCACTTTCCAGGTGGGCGGTCAGCCGCTCCTGGATTCGCACGGTGGCCTCGTCCAGGGCCTTGCGCGTACGCCGTCCGCTGCCGTCGCCGGCCTCGAACGGGTCGCCGAACACGACGTCCACGCGGCCGCGCAGCGGCGGCAGCCCGCGTATGAGCCGGCCGCGCCGCTCGGTGCTGCCGAGCACCGCCACGGGGACGATCGGCGCCCCGCCGCGCACGGCGAAGTACGACAGCCCGGCGCGCAGCGACGCGAAGTCGCCCTCGCCCCGGGTGCCCTCGGGGAAGATCCCGAGCACGCCGCCGTCCGCGAGGACGCCGAGCGCGTTCGAGATCGCCGTACGGTCGGCGCTCGCGCGGTCCACCTTCAGCTGACCGATTCCGCGCAGGAACGGGTCGAGCGGGCCGACGAACGCCTCTTTCTTGATCAGGAAGTGGACCGGCCTGGGGGCCGTCCCCATCAGCATGGGCCCGTCGATCATGTGCGAGTGGTTCACCGCCAGGATCACCGGCCCGCTCACGGGCACCCGCCAGGCGCCCAGCACGCGCGGCTTCCACAGCCCGTACATGAGGCCGATGCCGATGCCGCGCCCGACCGCCGCACCACGCGATGTGGGTGCGGTCACTTCGCGGCCCGCTTCCCCTCGACCAGGGTGACGACGCACTCGATGACCTGGTCCAGCGTGAGGTCGCTGGTGTCGACCTCGACGGCGTCGTCCGCCTTGGCGAGCGGCGACGTCTTGCGGCTGGAGTCGGCCGCGTCCCGCTTCAGCAGGGCCTCGCGGGTAGCGGAGACGTCCGCGCCCTTGAGCTCACCGCTGCGGCGGGCGGCGCGCGCCTCGGGAGAGGCGGTCAGGAAGATCTTGAGGTCCGCGTCCGGCAGCACGGTCGTCCCGATGTCGCGTCCCTCGACGACGATGCCGAGCGCTGCGCCCCTGGCGATGGACCGCTGGAGCTCGGTGATCAGGGTGCGCACCTCGGGTACGGCGCTGACGGCGCTCACCTTGGAGGTGACCTCCTGGGTGCGGATCGGCCCGGAGGCGTCGATCCCGTCGACCGTGATCGTGGGGGCGGACGGGTCGGTCCCCGAGACGATGACGGGCTTGCCCGCGGCGTCCGCGATCGCGACCGGGTCCGTGACGTCGATGCCGTTGTTCAGCATCCACCACGTGATCGCCCGGTACTGGGCGCCGGTGTCCAGGTAGCTGAGCCCGAGCTTGGCGGCGACGGCCTTGGAGGTGCTGGACTTGCCCGTGCCGGAGGGGCCGTCGATGGCGACAATCACTGCTGCCGGGGCGGTCCGGGCGGCGGTTTCCACGGTGTAGGACACCTTCCTGGTTCACGGGCTTGGGC
>NZ_VBVX01000686.1 GCF_005981925.1 Streptomyces albidochromogenes | reverse complement strand
CGCGGGGCGTCGAGCCGCCAAGCCATCGCGCCGTATCACCGTCTCTCCGTCGAGCCGTGATGTACCAAAACCAACAGATGACGAACGAAAGCAGTACGCGTGTGACTGAGGCGACGGGCGAGACGCCGACCCCTCGCTAACTGTGAGGTTGCGTCTATTTCGGGTCCTGGTGACAGCCATTGAAGCCACCGGGATAGCCTGCCCTGTCGTCGCGGGCGCGACGGGCAAGGCCGACAACAGGCGTCATCGATACCTGAGCGTCCGGTGGGGCAGGTGTAGTTGCTGTGACGGCGGAATGGCCGACTGTCGGCCCTGCGGGGCGGATCGCCCCGTGCCGCCCTGTGCCGAGCCCTGTGTCGGACCGTGTCGAGTGCCCGTGTGGAGCTAACTCGTCAGTTGATGCCCGCCCACCCCTTCAAAATAGGGTGAAGTCGGGCATTGTGGGCGTCGGGATTCGTCTTCTGATGGGCTTGGTTCATTACGCCCCATCAGGGGTCGCTAACTGGACCGCTAGCGCGGGTCGACGGGCGGCCCTCGGCCGACTCGCCCATCCCAGCCGTCGAAGGGGTCCCTTCTCCCCTCACCCCCGGGTGCGCTTCCACCCACTCACCCCAGCACCGTGCTTGTGGTCCGGGTGGTTTCCGGTGGGGGTGGACGCCACACCGCCTGAGTCACCCCATTCCACTACCGCGCCCCACCCGCGCACCAATGAGTCCGCAGGTCGCCCGGCCGGGCCATCCGCCCACCGGCGTGGGCGCATGTGTACGTCGGAATGGTGGTGTCGCACCAACAACCGTCGCCGCACCCGCTGAGACTGGGGCCGCACCACCCCTAGAC
>NZ_VBVX01000685.1 GCF_005981925.1 Streptomyces albidochromogenes | reverse complement strand
CCCGAAGGCCCCGTGCTGATCGGGCCAAGCGACGACGCCCTGCACCACCTCATCCACCTGCCCCTCGCCACACGACCGGCCAGAAACCGTGCAGCGGAAGGCCAACCGGTGGAATTTCTGGCAGACCGTCCGCTGACCCACCTCCCCGCCCCGGCCCACACCATCAGCGACACCAACGAGGACGGCACCCACCCTTCGGGCGAACTCAACGACCAGCCCCTCAGCTACCACCCGAGCCGACGCGCCTACCGCGCCCGGCCGCTGTACCGGCGCACCCTGCTCCTGCCGCACTCCCAGTTCGCCGGACTCGGGAAGGCACAGCTCACCGCCTTGGGTCACTACCTGGACACCCGGCTGAACACCAACGAAGGGAGCCGACGATGACGCTCTGGCTCACCCGCATCGTCCCCAACGCCCGCTCCCGGGACCCCCGCCGCGACCTCGCAGGAGCCGTCGGCATGCACCGCCGCATCATGAGCCTCTTCCCGTCCGACGCCGGCCCCGACCCACGCGCCCGTCTCGGCATCCTCTTCCGCACCGAAGACACCCCCGCCGGACCGCACCTTTTGATCCAATCCACCCACGAACCAGACAGCAGCCTCCTCCCCGACGACTACGGCACCGTCCTCTCCCGCCCCCTCGACGCACTGATCAACGCCATCCGCCCGGGACTCACCATCCGCTACCGGTGCGCCGCCAGCCCCGTGCGCAAACCCGGCGCCACCACCCGCGCCCTCTACAACCTCCCGCCCGTCGTCCCGCTCACCGGCGCCGCAGCCGACGAATGGTGGCTCCGCCAAGCCGATCAGAGCGGACTCAAACTCCTCACCCACCACTCCCAACCCCTGGACAC
>NZ_VBVX01000684.1 GCF_005981925.1 Streptomyces albidochromogenes | reverse complement strand
GAGCCAGCACTATTTTCTTACCAGCAATCGGAAAAAAAAACACTTAAAAAGGGAGCAATTAAGTATCTGTTTGTCGGTTTTTTTTTTTTGTCTCACACGTAGTCATGTCCATTTTCGATACTTTTCCTGACATGAATGAGATCCATGAACAATACGGGGACAGTCAGGGGGGAGGGCAGGAACCAAGAGAAGACTACACATTACTGGCCGCAGAGTACCAGGAAAGGTACGGCGCGCAGTTTAGCTACGAATTTAGACGACAGTCTATTCTGCCTTGCCCGCCGCCTCGAGAAATAGATACCACCATGCCTCTCAGCTACAATGTCGACGAGTATCACTTTAGTGAGGAATTAAGGTTGGGTGTGCACAAGAAGATTGGTTTCGTGGTGGTGTTCCATCCGGACGTTCGGAAAAACTACATCATTCCGCCGGAAATGTTCGAAGCGTACGCGCAGGCAGTATTGCGTCGGTTGAGGATGATGCGGGACATAATGCGGTTGCTGAGAGTCAAAGAAGAGCTTTACCTGAAGATAACGCCCTGCGAGATTGGAGAAGCTGGGTTTGAAAACACTCGGGGCACAATCAGCCCACAATGCTTGCCGCTCCCGGCCATGCCTCTCCACTTTGGCTGGGGGTGCGACTGTGGAGTCATCAGAAAACAGTTCCGGGAGATGAGTCGTCATGAGTGCATCCACAAGGAGTCCACCCGATACGTGGCCTTTCAAAAGTTCCCGCTGAAGCTGGGACTCATGTGTTGCAATTTTGAGGTCTACTGTCCCACCGACAACCGGTACTTGGAGAACCTCGTTAAGACGGGGCGCACTACGTCGCGGCCACCGATGAATCACAACCGCCACAC
>NZ_VBVX01000683.1 GCF_005981925.1 Streptomyces albidochromogenes | reverse complement strand
TATAAGAGACAGGGGTGAGGGGCGTGCGGTGAGGGTCGTGCGGTGAGGGGGCGCGCCGGGCCGGGAATCCGTGGCTTCGCGAAAGTGGTACGAGGGCGACACGTTCGCGCAGCACCGGCTTAACACGCCTCGTGCATCGTGGTGGTTGTCGGCGTCAAGGACTACCGGAGCGGCTCCCGGACCTCCATGGACGCCTGGACGCGGCGCCGAACCTGATCCCGGCCCGCGTCTCTCGCGGGGACCGCTGTCGTCCCGGCCCCCGGGCAACCGGGGGTGCGGCGGTTCCCGCGACATCCTCTTCCGGAGCGCTGTGCGCGCGGTTGCGGGCCGAGTCGGCTTTCGGAGCGCTGTGCGCGCGGTTGCGGGCTCAGTCGGCCCGCCGGATTCGCGCTCAGTCCGCCCAGTCGGACTTCTCGCGCTTCCCGTGCAACCAGGGGAAGCCGCGCGCGGCATGGACGGCGTTGACGCCGACGATGCCGAGCCATGCGACGACGAGGCCCTCGATCCCCGCGTTGGCCACGCCGATCGCCGACAGCGGGATGGCGAGGACCAGCGAGAGCGCGCCGAAGCCGAACCGCTCGCCGAAGCTCGACTCGCTCCGGGGCGGCTTCCCACCACCTCTGGCGACGACCATCTGCTGCTCGGCGAGCTGGCGCCGGACGCGGCGGTCGACCGTACTGTCGAGCCGCTGCTCGACTTTCTCCAGGAACGACTCGATGAGCGCCGACTCGTAGTCGTCCCCGAGCTCCTTGCGCGCGTGCAAGGTCGCGTCGAGTTCCTTCTTCAGTTCAGGGTCGCGGGTTTCCATGGTGGCAACGTTACGGAGTGCCCAGGGAGTCGGCAGTGGGGATAACCCCCCATT
>NZ_VBVX01000682.1 GCF_005981925.1 Streptomyces albidochromogenes | reverse complement strand
ACCGCCGCGATGATCACGTTCGTCATCGTCTACATGGCGTTCGACGACGCGGCGCGGGAGCAGGTGCTGCTGTCGCTGCTGGTGGCCGCCGTCGTGGTCGGCATCGCGTTCGTGCGCGAGAAGGTACGGCGTGACCGCGAGAAGGCGGAGCAGCCGGCCTAGTCCCGGATCAGACGGAAGGGCCCGCGCCTCGGGTACGAGGTGCGGGCCCTTCCGTTTCTGCGGGGAACTCAGCCGCGGTCGCCGATCAGCTTCCACGCCGTGGGCAGCACGCCCATCGCCAGCGCCGCCTTCAGCGCGTCGCCGATCAGGAACGGCAGCAGGCCGGCGGCCACCGCCGCGCCGAGCGACATGCCGGTGGACAGGGCGAGGTACGGGACGCCGACGGCGTAGATGACCGCCGAGCCCAGGACCATCGTGCCCGCGGTGCGCAGCACCGAGCGGTCGCCGCCGCGGCGGGCCAGCGCGCCGACCACGGTGGCGGCCAGCAGCATGCCGAGTACGTAGCCGAAGGACGCGCCGCCCGCACCCGAGGTGCCGCCCGCGAACCACGGCACACCGGCCATGCCGACCAGCGCGTACAGCGCCAGGGAGAAGAAGCCGCGGCGGG
>NZ_VBVX01000681.1 GCF_005981925.1 Streptomyces albidochromogenes | reverse complement strand
CTAAGACCGTGTCCTACATGGTGAGGTTGCGGAAGCGTTTGTAGCAGCAGATGGCGGCTGCCAGCCCAAGAAATGCCAGGTAGTTGCCCGGGTGTTGCTCGTAGCGGTGGTTGAGTCTGCGGTACCCGGTCAGCCATGACATGGTCCGCTCGATGACCCATCGGCGGCGCCCCAGCCGTTCGCTGGACTCGACTCCCTTGCGGGCGATCCGGACTCCAATGTGCTTGCCCCATAACCATCGCCGCAGGTGAGGGACGTCGTATGCCTTGTCTGCGTGCAGGCGTTGGGGCTTCGATTCGGCTGCGTGGGATTCGTGTCCCATGTGGAAGTGGGACAGCATCGGTTTCAGTGCCTGGCTGTCGTGGGTGTTGGCCGCGGAGAGTCCGACGCGTAGGGGCAGTCCGTCCGCATCGGACAGGACATGCATCTTGGAACCGGCCTTACCCCGATCCACGGGGCTCGGACCTGCAAGTTCGCCCCCTTTTTAGCGCGGACATGGGCAGAGTCGAGAACCGTGCGCGACAGGTCGACCAGGTCCCTTTCGTCCAGGAGTCGGAGAACCTCCTGGTGCAGCCGGCCCCAGACTCCCGCACGAGACCAGATGACGAACCGGCGATGCACGGTCGACTTCGAGGCCCCGAAGCACGGAGGCAAGGCCCGCCAGGCACAGCCGCTGACCAGGACGTAGATGATCGCGGCGAAGACCGCCTCGTCATCGATGTTCGCGACCCCACCGCCTTGCGGCCGCACCCGAGCAGCCGGCAACAACGGCTCCGCGAGTTCCCACAGCCCGTCCGGAACAATCCATCCCCACCGCCCACTCCCCATAACAAACCCAACGACCAACTCACCATGTAGGACACCGTCTAAGAC
>NZ_VBVX01000680.1 GCF_005981925.1 Streptomyces albidochromogenes | reverse complement strand
GTAAGGGCGTGGGGGTCGCGGGTCGTCGAGCCACCAAGCCGCCAAACCATCGCGCCGCATCACCGACTCTCCGTCGAGCCGTGATGAACCAAAACCAACAGATGACGAACGACACCAGTACGAGTGTGACTCAGGAGACGGGCGGGGCATCAGTCCTCATCAACTGTGAGGTTAGGGCCATTTCGGGTCTCTTTGGCAGCTGTTGAAGTGATCGGGACCGTCTGCCATACCGTCGCATGGCGCGGCGGAGGCAACGGCCATCATCGACACCCGAGCGTCCGGTGGGACGGGTGTGGTTGATGTGACGGCGGAACGCCGGCCATCGGGCAAGGCCAGGCGGCTCACAGCGTGTCGAGCCGTGCCGAGCCCTGTGTCGGACCGAGTGTCGGACAGTATCGAGGTGGTCGAGGTGCTCGTGTGGAGCTAACTCGTCAGTTGATGCCCACCCACCCCTGCACAATGAGGTGAAGTCGGGCATTGCGGGCGTCGGGATTCGTCTTCTGATGGGTTTGGTTCATCACGCCCCATCAGGGGTCGCAAATGGTGCGCTAGCGCGCTCGGCGGCGGCCTTCGACCGGCTCGCGCCTTCGGGCGGTCGACGGGCCGACGGACCCCCTTCCTCCCTCACCCCCGGGTGCCCTTCCACCCACTCACCCCAGCAACCAGCCTGTAGTCCCGGCGGTCTGCGGTGGGGGTGGACGCCGAACCGGCCCGAGTCACCCCATTCCACTACCGCGCCCCACCCGCGCATCAATGAGTCCGCAGGTCGCCCGGCCGGACCATCCGCCCACCGGCGTGGGCGCATGTGTACGTCGGATTGGTGGTGTCGCACCAACGACCGTCGCCGCACCCGCTGAGGCTGGGGCCGCACCACCCCTAGAC
>NZ_VBVX01000679.1 GCF_005981925.1 Streptomyces albidochromogenes | reverse complement strand
GAAGGCGGAGCCTGACGACAGGACGCTGCGGCGCATAGGCATCACCCCACGGAGAGGATCCCGCATTCACTCCAGTGTGCGCCCACGGTTTGGGACGCGCCTGTGGACCACGTGTCTCAAGACGGTCGGTAGCTTGCACCTCGTACGGCAGTAGCCGGGCTGCCCCCAACCGTAAGAGGCGTGAGCGCCGCCTGGCTGAGTTCTTGCACCCGCCCGGGACGTATGGTTACGTCCAGCGCATGCCGGTCTTGGTCAGTTGTTCGATTCGTTCGGGTGTCAGCGTTGCGGCCCGGGAGCGTTGGTTGCTGATCCAGGCCCCCAGCTTGAGCTCCCGTACCTCGTGGTCCTCGCCACTACCCCCGTTCCCGCCGCCGTCGATGATGATCGTCTCGATGTGCTTGCGTGGTACCCGCAGGTGTCCTTCGCGTTCGTAGTACTGCCGGGCGGCGGCGAGGTGCAGCGCCCACGTCTGTGCCTGGCTGGTCCGCAGGGGCGGTTTCTCGCCGTCGGTGGCGGGTGTGATGCCGAGGACGTGTTCACACATCCACTGCTGCACGGCCGTCTGATGACCTGCGGGTTTTTGTCGGTGATGGTTCGGCGTTGTGATGTCAGTGGATAGGTATCGGGCTCT
>NZ_VBVX01000678.1 GCF_005981925.1 Streptomyces albidochromogenes | reverse complement strand
GGTCGTCACCGTCCATGCCGTCGCCGCGCGCCTGCGCCCGCCCCCGCGTCGCTTCGAGCCCATTCCCGCCCCCGGTGTCTCGTCCGTCTCCCGTGAGTGATTCCCGTTCCGCCCGGCCGCGAAAGCCGTCGCCGCCCCGCATGTCGTCCGGGGCCCCGCATGATGGGAGGAGCGACGCTGTGAGCAAGGTCCCAGCCTGCGGCTCTCCACCGGCCGCACGCCCGCCGCTACAGTCCGTCGCGAGGGTCGGTTCATTACCAGCCAGTACGTTCAGCGGGAGGCACAGCAGATGGCGCGCGAGTCGGAGTCGGGACTGCCTATTGAGCCGGTGTACGGTCCGGACGCCCTGGAGGGCTGGGACCCCCGCGAGAAGCTGGGCGAGCCCGGCTCGTACCCCTTCACGCGCGGCGTCTACCCGTCGATGTACACGGGCCGCCCGTGGACGATGCGCCAGTACGCGGGCTTCGGCACGGCGACCGAGTCCAACGCCCGGTACAAGCAGCTGATCGCCAACGGCACCATGGGACTGTCGGTGGCCTTCGACCTGCCGACCCAGATGGGCCACGACAGCGACGCGGCGATCGCCGGCGGCGAGGTCGGCAAGGTCGGCGTGGCGATCGACTCGATCGACGACATGCGGGTCCTGTTCGGCGGCATCCCGCTGGACAAGGTCTCGACGTCCATGACGATCAACGCGCCCGCCGCGCTCCTCCTCCTGATGTACCAGCTGGTGGGCGAGGAGCAGGGTGTTCCGGCGGACCAGCTGACCGGCACGATCCAGAACGACGTGCTGAAGGAGTACATCGCGCGCGGGACGTACATCTTCCCGCCCAAGCCGTCGCTGCGCCTGATCGCGGACATCTTCAAGTACTGCAAGGCCGAGATCCC
>NZ_VBVX01000677.1 GCF_005981925.1 Streptomyces albidochromogenes | reverse complement strand
TTAGAGGCCCTAACAGAAGTTGTTGATCAAGTGACTTTCGACTTGGGTGGTCGTTGGTCCGGTCGTGGGGAAACGTCAGTCGCGGCCGTGGATCGTGTCGGACGAACTGTGGTCGCTCATCGAGCCGTTACTGCCCGAGCCGGGGCCGAAACTGGTGGCGGGGCGGCCGCGGGTGCCGGACCGACGAGCCCTGTGCGGGATCCTGTTTGTGCTGCACACGGGCATCCAGTGGGAGTACTTGCCCCAGGAGCTGGGCTTCGGCTCGGGCATGACCTGCTGGCGGCGCCTGGCCGCCTGGAACGAGGCCGGTGTGTGGGAGAAGCTGCACGTGGTGCTGCTGAAGAAGCTGCGGTCGGCGAAGCAGCTGGACTGGTCGCGGGCGGTGATCGACTCCTCCCACGTGCGGGCGGCCCGCAGGGGCCCAAAAGCGGTCCCAGCCCGGTCGACCGCGCACGGCCGGGCAGCAAGCATCACGTCCTTGTCGACGGGCGGGGCATCCCGCTCGCGGTGTCGCTGACCGGCGGCAATCGCAACGACGTCACTCAGCTGATCCCGTTGCTGGACAAGGTTCCGCCCGTGGCCGGCACGGTCGGGCGGCCACGGAGACGGCCAGACATGCTCTTCGCGGACCGCGGCTACGACCATGACAAGTACCGGCGGCTGCTGTGGAAACGCGGCATCCGGCCCGCGATCGCCGAACGCGGTCAGCCACACGGCTCCGGCCTTGGCATCTTCCGTTGGGTCGTCGAGCGCACCATCTCCTGGCTCCACGGTTTTCGCCGACTTCGTGTCCGCTGGGAACGACGCGACGACATCCATGAAGCCTTCCTCGGCCTCGCCACCTGTCTCATCACCCACCGACACGTCCAACGCCTTTGTTAGGGCCTCTTA
>NZ_VBVX01000068.1 GCF_005981925.1 Streptomyces albidochromogenes | reverse complement strand
GGAGGGGGGAGCGGGGGGTCGCTGGGCGGCATGCCCGCGACCATACCGGCCGGTAGGTGACTCGGCCTGGTGAGCGAGATCACCGTATACGGCGGGCGGGCCGGCCCGCTTTCGAGTTACGCTACGACCAGTAGCGAAAGAGTGGGACCAGAACGACGGCGAACGCCAGCACGACAGCGGCATTGAACGCGGCACCGCAGCGGCAATGAACGCGACAGTGAAGGCGACCGCTGGAACGGCGGCGACAGCGAAAGCTGGAGCGACAACCAGAGCAGTACAGCACTGGCGCGAGGGTGGGGACCCCGCGCCGACCCAGGTCCTCCTCGGGACCCTGAACCGTGTTCGTCCGTACGCCCCGCAACCGGCGGGGGGCTGCGGACGGGCGCGGTTCGTGTATCAGGTGTGGTTCGGAGGCCGTACAGGCGCGGATCGGGGCGCGGTCGCACGCGTCTCGCGCACGTCGCCACACGGTCTGAGCACCGTCTCCGCACGGTCTGAGCACGTCTTCAGCACGTGCCCGGCACCGGACGGTCACCGCACAGGCACAGGTTTTTTCTTTACCGCGCGCGAAAGGGGGAGGATGTACGCATGCAGCCTAGGAACATGTCCATGAGCGGCGTCGTCGACCTCGCCGCGGTGAAGGCGGCCGGCGAAGCCCGGCAGAAGGCGGAGCAGGCGCGTGCCGAGGCCGCCAGGAACGGTGGCGGAGGCGGAGTAGCCCCGTCGAGCCTGGTGATCGATGTCGACGAGGCCGGTTTTGAGCGCGATGTCCTGCAGCGCTCCGCCGAGGTCCCGGTCGTCATCGACTTCTGGGCCGAGTGGTGCGAGCCGTGCAAGCAGCTCGGCCCGCTCCTCGAGCGCCTCGCCCTCCAGTACAACGGTCGCTTCCTCCTGGCCAAGGTGGATGTCGACGCCAACCAGATGCTGATGCAGCAGTTCGGGATCCAGGGGATCCCGGCGGTCTTCGCGGTGGTCGCCGGACAGGCGCTGCCGCTCTTCCAGGGCGCGGCCCCCGAGGCGCAGATCCGGGAGACCCTGGACCAGCTGATCCAGGTCGCGGAGGAGCGCTTCGGGCTGACCGGCATCGCGGTCGACGCGGAGGCGGGCACCGGTCCGGCCGAAGCGGCCGAGGTTCCGGCCGGCCCGTACGACGCGTTGCTCGAAGCGGCGGCGCGGGCGCTGGACGCGAACGACTTCGGCGGCGCGGTCCAGGCGTACAAGAACGTGCTCGTCGACGACCCGGGCAACACCGAGGCCAAGCTGGGCCTCGCCCAGGCCGAACTTCTGGCGCGCGTCCAGGGGCTCGACCCGCAGCAGGTCCGCAAGGACGCCGCCGAGAACCCGGCCGACGTGGCCGCGCAGATCGCCGCGGCCGACCTGGACCTGGTCGGCGGTCATGTGGAGGACGCCTTCGGGCGCCTGGTCGAGACGGTGCGGCGTACGGCGGGCGACGACCGTGACGCGGCGCGCGTGCGGCTGCTGGAGCTCTTCGAGGTCATCGGCGGCGACGACCCGCGGGTGGCGCCGGCGCGAGCGGCACTGGCGAGGGTGCTCTTCTGACCGGCTGCTTCTGACCGACCGGTTCTGACCGACCGGTTCTCACCGACCGCTTCTGGCCGGCCGGTCCTCACCGGCCAGTTCAGGCCGACCGGTTCTGACCGGCCGCCGCCGACCACGTCACCGGGCCGGCTACCCCAGCCCGTCACCCGGCCGGCCAGCCCGAACCCGTCACCCCGACCGGCGTTTCCACCGGTGGTGCCCCTGGGTGGCGGTCGTTGATTTGGCGACACAGTGACAATGAGCGGCCGCGCTTTACCGAAACTTGGTAATCGCGGCCGCTGTTACTTGCAGTAAGATGATCAAGGTGTTCTGCCCGTTTCTGGGCGACAATCTCTGCGTTTTTCCCGTCACTTGACGGCACCGTCCATGGCTCGTCGATGCCGGGCGGTCGCGCTTCGGTTATCCGGCCGTTACTAGCGAGTAACGAACCCCCTTGTGCCCCGGCCGCGAATGGACCACGATCGGCCACGCTCGGTCCAATACCGCACCAGCCCGACAGCCAATCGGTGCTCGCGGTCCCGTGGGTCCCCACCGAGTCGGTCGGCGGCAGTGCTCGCCGGCCGTGGACAGGGGGGTCTCTGCCGAACGGCGGGGCCTGTCCAGCAGGTTGCGCGAATGCGTGGCCAGTGGTTGTCGCTCGGGGGTGATCGCCAGTGATTCGGAAGTCGTTCGCGCCTCCGATACGGGCGCTCTCCTTCCCGAGGACGTAGCACTTCTCCCATCCCCCTGCGGGCCCTTGCCCGTACCGGAGATGTACGTCCGAGAAGGAGGAAAGTCATGGAGTCTGCAGTTCGTGGCGGGACCAGATGGAAGCGGTTCGCCGTCGTCATGGTGCCGAGTGTGGCCGCGACGGCCGCGATAGGCGTCGCCCTCGCACAGGGCGCGCTCGCGGCGTCGTTCAGCGTTTCTGGCCAGAGCTTCAAGGTCAGCGCGGAGAAGCTCGAAGGTAAGGGCTTCTTCCAGTACGGCGGAATGGCCGAAGGCACCGACCTCGAGGGCAACAAGGCTGCCCACCCGGTCGCCGTCTCGGCGTTCAAGAGCGCCGAGATCACCAAGATGTGTCAGTCGGTCGTGACGCCCGGCGTCCCGATCTTCGGCAACATCTCCCTCCAGCTCACCGCTGGAGGAAACGGTACGCCGGTCAAGGCAGAGAACCTGTACCTGGACGTCGAGGAGCTCGGCGCCAACGCCGAGTTCAAGAACATCGACATCGGCGTGGCGGCGGGCAAGGCCACGAAGGGACCGGGTATCCAGCCGGGCACCCGGGCCAACCCGTACGGCTTCTCGCAGCAGGCCGACTCGGCCGTGCTGACCGACGTGAAGCAGAAGGCCTGGGCCACCACGGCCGGCACCTTCAAGCTCAGTGGTCTGAGCATGAAGCTGCACAAGGGCGTCAAGGAGTGCTACTAAGCACTCCCTCCGCGGGCGGGACGCGTGACGCGTCGCGTCGTCCCGCCCGCTACCCCCTCCCTCATCTCTGCACAGCAACACCGGTTCCAGGGAGCTGTTTTCCATGAGCGCCGAGTCCTCGGGTCCGAGCCGCGATTTCACCTACTGGCGGCTGCGCTTCCGTGCCTGGCGGGGCGGCCGGCCGTTCTGGGCGGGCCTGCTCACCGTCGTGGGCGGTGTGCCGATCGCCTGGCTTCCGTACGCCGAAATCAAGATCGGCCACCTCACGATGGCCATGGCCACCACGGCGGGAGCGGGCTCGCTGATCATCGGCGTACTGCTCGTCACTCTCGGGCTGACCATGTGGTACCACCACATCGTCCGAGTCTTCGCGGGCGTCGCCTCCATTCTGCTGGCGCTCGTCTCGATCCCCGTGTCCAATCTGGGCGGCTTCGGGGTCGGCTTCCTGCTGGCGCTGACCGGCGGAGCCCTGTCCATCTCCTGGGCGCCGGCCAAGCCGGACGCCCCCGCCGAGTACCCGGAGCGGACCGGTGAGGTCCCGCCCGCGGGCGACGCGCCGGCCGGTGTCCCGGACGGCTCGGACCACACGTACGCAACCGACACATCTGTTGACGCCAATGGCGGGAGGAACAGTGCGGGGTGACGAGGCGGAGCTGACCGCGGCCGGAGGCGACCGGACCCGTGAAAGAAGCGGGCCGCGTCACGCGGCCCCCAGGAAGTCGCTCCTGACGAAGCTGCAGATACCCGCGGGCAAGGCGATGGCCCTGGCCGCGATGCCCACGGCGGTGTTCGTCGGCATGGGGCTCACCCCCAAGCTGGCGCTCGCCGACGACCAGGTGACGAACCCCTTCGCCCCCGGCCCGTGCGTCACCCGCTCGGACACTCCTGACCCGGAAGCATCCGAGTCCACTTCCCCCTCGGCCACGCCGACACCTTCGGCCACCCCGAGCCCGGACACCACACCGGACAAGCCGGCCGAGACGCCCGGCACCGGCACCGGCACCGACGGGACGCCGAAGCCCGGCGAGACCCCGGACCCGGGCGCCGACACCACCGCGCCGGCCACCGAGCCCACCAAGGAGCCGGCGGCGGGCGGGGCCTCGACGGAGACTCCCGCGCCTGAGCCGACGGAGAGCGAGACCAAGAACCCGCTCGACCCGCTGGGCGTGGGCGACGCGATCAAGGACATCCTCGACGGGCCGGACGACAAGGAGACCGCCGCTCCGGAGCCGTCCGAGACGGACGCCGCCGACGGCGCCACCGAGCCGGACGCCGGTACCCCGGACGCCGAGAAGCCGGATGCCGAGCAGCCCGACGCCGACAAGCCGGACGCCGACAAGCCGGACGCCGACAAGCCCGGCGCCGACAAGCCGGGCGGGGTCGAGACCAAGGACCCCGCGGGCGACGCGGCGGACAAGACCGCGGACGCCATCAGGGACGCCGCGGACAAGGCCGGCGCCAAGGTCGAGGAACTCGACGACGCGGCGAAGGGCACCGCGGACGACGCCGACGAGGCGGACGGCAAGGCCGACGACCCGGCCGCCGACGCCGACGGCAAGGAGCCCTTCCCCTGCCCGACGGCGGACCCCGAGGCGCTCGCGAACGCCGAGCTCGAACAGGGCATCCCGGACCTGCCGGACGACCCGTGGATCCTGGAGAGCTCGATGCTCACCCTGCGCGGGCTCGACTACAAGGGCATCGTCGAGGTCAGGACCGGCAGCGGGAAGATCAAGAAGGTCCTGAAGTTCACCGCCAAGGAAACCGACATCAAGGATCTCCACCAGAAGGTCGTCGGCCCCAACGGCACCACGGCGCACGTACAGGCCGCGCAGGGTTCCACGTCGACCCTCCGCGACGGCACGGTGACCATGTACACGGAGGAGCTGAAGGGCAACCTCTTCGGCCTCATCCCGATCACGTTCAGCCCGGAGACACCGCCTCCGCTGAACGTCCCGATCGCCATGTTCACGAAGGTCAAGGTGACCCAGGCCGGCCAGTTCGGCGGCACGCTCAAGGTCCCCGGGCTGCACAACTTCTACACCGGCTGAACCGGCCGGCAGCACAGCGTCGCAGCGACGGCGGCGGCCCGCCCCGGATGGGGGGCGGGCCGCCGCCGTTCGTACGTCTTCGGGGGTTGTCAGGCCGCGTCGTGCCCGCCGCCGCCCAGGTGGTGCACCCGGACCATGTTGGTCGTGCCGGGTACGCCGGGGGGCGAACCGGCGGTGATGACCATGGTGTCGCCGTTGTTGTAGCGCTGGAGCTTGAGCAGCTCGGCGTCGACCAGGTCGACCATCGCGTCGGTGTTGTCGACGTGCGGCACGACGAAGGACTCGACGCCCCAGCTCAGCGCGAGCTGGTTGCGGGTGCCGACGTCGGTCGTGAAGGCCAGGATCGGCTGCGCCGCGCGGTAGCGGGACAGCCGGCGGGCCGTGTCGCCGGACTTGGTGAAGGCGACCAGCGCCTTGCCGTTCAGGAAGTCGGCGATCTCGGCGGCCGCGCGGGCGACCGAACCGCCCTGCGTACGGGGCTTCTTGCCCGGTACGAGCGGCTGGAGGCCCTTGGAGAGCAGCTCCTCCTCGGCCGCGACGACGATCTTCGACATCGTCTTGACGGTCTCGATCGGGTACGCGCCGACGCTCGACTCGGCGGACAGCATGACCGCGTCCGCGCCGTCCAGGATCGCGTTGGCGACGTCGGACGCCTCGGCGCGCGTCGGGCGCGAGTTGGTGATCATCGACTCCATCATCTGGGTCGCGACGATCACCGGTTTGGCGTTGCGGCGGCACAGCTCGATGAGCCGCTTCTGCACCATCGGGACCTTTTCGAGCGGGTACTCCACGGCCAGGTCGCCGCGGGCGACCATCACACCGTCGAACGCCATGACGACGCCCTCCATGTGCTCGACGGCCTGCGGCTTCTCCACCTTGGCGATGACGGGGACCCGGCGGCCCTCCTCGTCCATCACCTTGTGGACGTCCTTGACGTCGTCGGCGTCGCGCACGAAGGACAGCGCGACCATGTCGCAGCCCATCCGCAGGGCGAAGCGCAGGTCCTCGACGTCCTTCTCGGACAGGGCCGGGACGTTGACCGCCGCGCCGGGCAGATTGATGCCCTTGTGGTCGGAGACCACACCGCCCTCGATCACGATGGTGTGGACCTGCGGGCCCTCGACCGATACGACCTTGAGCTCGACGTTGCCGTCGTTGATCAGGATCGGGTCGCCCTTGGACACGTCGCCGGGCAGCCCCTTGTAGGTGGTGCCGCAGATCGACTTGTCACCCGGTACGTCCTCGACGGTGATGACGAACTCGTCCCCGCGGACCAGCTCGACCGGCCCCTCGGCGAACTTCGCCAGCCGGATCTTCGGTCCCTGGAGGTCGGCGAGCACGCCCACCGCGCGGCCCGTCTCCTCGGCGGCCTTGCGGACGCGGTCGTACCGGCCCTGGTGCTCGGCGTGGGTGCCGTGGCTGAAGTTGAATCGGGCCACGCTCATCCCGGCATCGATGAGAGCGACGAGCTGGTCGTGGGAGTCGACGGCGGGACCCAGTGTGCAGACGATTTTGGAACGGCGCATGAGGCGGATCCTATCGGTTTGTTTCGCTGCGGAATATTCCGTCTGGTGGAATGTACAAATGGGCGGGAGGCCGCTCAGGCGTTGACCAACGCGTAGGTCTGGCGGGCGATCTCCAGCTCCTCGTCGGTCGGTACGACGGCGACCGCGACCCGGGCGTACTCCGGCGAGATCAGTCGCGCCGCGTCCGACCGTACGGCGTTCAGATCCGCGTCCACCACCAGGCCCAGCTCCTCCAGACCCGCGATCGCGGCGGCCCGCACGGGCGCCGCGTTCTCGCCGACACCAGCGGTGAACACCACCGCGTCGACCCGGCCGAGAACGGCGTAGTAAGCGCCGATGTATTTCCTCAGCCGGTGAATGTAGATCTCGAAGGCCAGCAGCGCCCGCTGATCACCCTCGTCGATACGACGACGTATCTCCCGCATGTCGTTGTCGCCGCACAGGCCGACGAGCCCGCTCTTCTTGTTCAGCAGTACGTCGATCTCGTCCGTGCTCATTCCGGCCACCCGCTCCAGGTGGAACGTCACCGCGGGATCGATGTCACCGGAGCGCGTACCCATGACCAGCCCCTCCAAGGGGGTCAGGCCCATGGAGGTGTCGACGCAGGCCCCGCCCCGCACGGCGGTCGCCGAAGCGCCGTTGCCCAGGTGCAGCACGATGACGTTGACCTCGGACGGGTCCTTGCCGAGCAGCTTCGCCGTCTCGCGCGAGACGAACGCGTGCGAGGTGCCGTGGAAGCCGTACCGGCGGATGCGGTGGGCGTCCGCCGTCTCGACGTCGATGGCGTAGCGGGCGGCCGACTCCGGCATCGTCGTGTGGAAGGCGGTGTCGAAGACGGCGACCTGCGGCAGGTCGGGGCGCAGCGCCTGCGCCGTGCGGATGCCGGTGATGTTCGCCGGGTTGTGCAGCGGGGCGACCGGGACGAGCCGCTCGATCTCCGCCATCACCTCCTCGGTGATCACGGTCGGCGCGCTGAACTTCAGCCCGCCGTGCACGACGCGGTGGCCGATGGCGGCCAGCTCGGGGGAGTCCAGGCCCAGGCCGTCGCGCGCGAGCTCCTCGGCGACGGCCTTCAGCGCGGCCTCGTGGTCGGCGATCGGTCCGGTGCGCTCGCGCTTCTCGCCGCCGTCGGTCAGCGGGCTGTGCACCAGGCGCGAGGTCTGCTCGCCGATCCGCTCGACCAGGCCGACGGCCAGGCGCGAGTGGTCGCGCATGTCCAGGAGCTGGTACTTCACCGACGAGGAGCCGGAGTTGAGGACGAGGATGCGCTGGGCTGACGTCACGGGTGCGGTGCCTTCTCGGTTCGGGGTGGAGGTCATGCGCTCGCGTCCTGGGCCTGGATCGCCGTGATGGCGACCGTCTGGACGATGTCCTGGACCAGGGCGCCGCGCGACAGGTCGTTGACCGGCTTGTTCAGGCCCTGGAGGACCGGGCCGACGGCGACGGCGCCGGCCGAGCGCTGGACGGCCTTGTAGGTGTTGTTGCCGGTGTTCAGGTCGGGGAAGATCAGCACCGTGGCCTGGCCGGCGACCTCCGAGCCGGGCAGTTTGGTGGCGGCCACCGACGGTTCGACCGCCGCGTCGTACTGGATCGGCCCCTCGACCAGCAGATCCGGCCGGCTGACGCGCACCAGCTCGGTGGCGTCGCGCACCTTGTCGACGTCCGCGCCGCTGCCGGAGCTGCCTGTCGAGTACGACAGCATCGCGATCCGGGCGTCCACGCCGAACTTCTCGGCGGTGACCGCCGACTGGACGGCGATGTCCGCGAGCTGGACGGCGTTCGGGTCCGGGTTGACCGCGCAGTCGCCGTACACGAGCACCTTGTCGGCGAGGAGCATGAAGAAGACCGACGAGACGATCTTGGCGTCCGGCTTGGTCTTGATGATCTCGAAGGCTGGGCGGATGGTCGCGGCGGTGGAGTGCACCGAGCCGGAGACCATGCCGTCGGCCAGGCCCTCGTGGACCATCAGCGTGCCGAAGTAGTTGACGTCGGCCACCACGTCGTGTGCCAGCTCCACGCTCACGCCCTTGTGGGCGCGCAGCTTCGCGTACGTCTCGGCGAAGCGGCCGCGCAGCTCGGACGTCTGCGGGTCGATGAGCTGCGTCTTCGTGAGGTCGATGCCCAGGTCGGCGGCCTTCTTGCGCAGGACGTCGACGTCGCCGAGCAGCGTCAGGTCGCACACGTCACGGCGCAGCAGCACGTCGGCGGCGCGCAGGACCCGCTCCTCGGTGCCCTCGGGCAGCACCACGCGGCGGCGGTTGGCGCGGGCCCGCTCCAGCAGATCGTGCTCGAACATCATCGGCGTGACGTGGCCGCTGCGGGCCACCGACATCCGGGTCAGCAGGTCGGCGGTGTCGACGTACCGCTCGAACAGGCCGAGCGCGGTCTCCGCCTTGCGGGGCGTCGCCGCGTTGAGCTTGCCCTCCATGGCGAAGAGCTCGGCGGCGGTGGGGAAGGAGCCGCCCGCGACCGAGACCACGGGCGTGCCGGGCGCGAGGCGCGAGGCCAGCGTGAGGACCTCGTCGCCGGGCCTTTCGTCGAGGGTCAGGAGTACGCCCGCTATGGGCGGGGTCCCGGCGCTGTGCGCGGCGAGCGCGCCCACCACCAGGTCGGCGCGGTCGCCGGGGGTCACGACGAGGCAGCCCGGGGTCAGGGCGTTCAGGAAGTTCGGCAGCATCGCGCCGCCGAAGACGAAGTCCAGGGCGTCGCGCGCCAGCCCCGCGGGATCGCCGAGCACCACCTTGCCGCCGAGGGCGTGGGTGATCTGGGCGACCGTGGGGGCGGCCAGCGCGGGCTCGTCGGGCAGCACGTAGCAGGGCACCGGCAGGCGGGCGGCCAGGCGCTCGGCGACCTCCGCGCGGTCCGCGGGGGCGACCCGGTTGGCCACCATGGCGAGGACCTGGCAGCCGAGGGCCTCGTACGCGCGGTACGCGTTGCGGGTCTCGGCGCGCACCGCGTCGGCGGGCTGGTTCTTGCCGCCGACCACCGGGATGACCGAGGCGCCGAACTCGTTGGCCAGGCGCGCGTTGAGGGCCAGTTCCTCCGGCAGCTGGGTGTCGGCGAAGTCCGTGCCGAGCACGAGGACGACCTCGTAGTCCCGCGCCACCGTGTGGAAGCGGTCGACGACACGGGCCACCAGTTCGTCGGTGCCCTTCTCGGCCTGGAGCGCCGCCGCCTCCTGGTAGTACATGCCGTACCCGGTCTCCGGGTCCTGCGACAGCCGGTAGCGGGCACGCAGCAGATCGAAGAGCCGGTCCGGCCCGTCGTGCACCAGGGGGCGGAACACGCCCACCCGGTCCACCTGGCGCGTCAGGAGCTCCATGACTCCCAGCTCGATGACCTGCCGGCCGTCTCCCCGGTCGATCCCGGTCACGTACACGCTGCGCGTCACGCGTGCTCTCCGTCCAGATAGGGTGGTCTTGCCCTCTTGACAATACCTGTGTGGGTGGATAGGGCGCCCGCCGGGCAGAGGGCCTGCCGAGGCCGCGACCGAAGGTCTCGCACGGGCGAATCCGACGGTGCGCGCGACCCCTCCGTACGGTTCGATGCGGGCCCTTATGGAGGAGTAGCCGTAAGCGCCGAGCCCATGCGAGCCGTGAAACAATCGGATTCTGGCTCACATGTACCACTAGCGAGCAGGAGACACAGCACGATGCGTATCGGAGTCCTCACCGCAGGCGGAGACTGCCCCGGGCTGAACGCAGTGATCCGGTCGGTCGTGCACCGGGCCGTCGCCGGCCACGGCGACGAAGTCATCGGCTTCGAGGACGGATTCAAGGGCCTGCTCGACGGCCATTTCCGCCCCCTCGACCTGGACGCCGTCAGCGGCATCCTGGCCCGCGGCGGCACGATCCTCGGCTCCGCCCGCCTGGAGCGCGACCGGCTGCGCGAAGCGGCCGAGAACTGGCACGAGTTGGCCGGGCGCTCCGGCATCGACGCGCTCATCCCCATCGGCGGCGAGGGCACGCTGACCGCGTCCCGGATGCTCGCGGACGCGGGGATGCCGGTCGTCGGCGTACCGAAGACGATCGACAACGACATCAACGGCACCGACCGCACCTTCGGCTTCGACACGGCCGTGGGCGTCGCGACCGAGGCAATAGACCGTCTGAAGACCACCGCCGAGTCGCACCAGCGCGTGATGGTCGTCGAGGTCATGGGCCGGCACGCCGGGTGGATCGCGCTGGAGTCCGGCATGGCGGGCGGCGCGCACGGCATCTGCCTGCCGGAGCGGCCCTTCGAGGTCGACGACCTGGTGAAGATGGTCGAGGAACGCTTCTCGCGCGGCAAGAAGTTCGCGGTCGTCTGCGTCGCGGAGGGCGCGCGTCCGACCGAGGGGTCCATGGCGTACGAGAAGGGCGTCATCGACCAGTTCGGTCACGAGCGGTTCACCGGCATCGGCAACCGCCTCGCCGGCGAGCTGGAGCGGCGCCTGGGCAAGGAGGCGCGGCCGGTCATCCTCGGCCACGTCCAGCGCGGCGGCACCCCGACGGCGTACGACCGTGTCCTCGCCACCCGCTTCGGCTGGCACGCGGTGGAGGCGGTGCACCGCGGCGACTTCGGCAACATGACGGCGCTGACCGGCACCGAGATCACGATGGTGCCGCTGGCGGCGGGCGTCGAGGAGCTCAAGACGGTGCCCGAGGAGCGGATGTGCGAGGCCGAGTCCGTGTTCTGACCGGCACCGGCACCGGCGCCCGCGCCGTGTCACGTGCCGAGCGGCCAGCCGCCCCCGACGGGGGGCCGGGGCCGCCCGGGCGCGTTCGGGCCCGCTCGCGGAGGGCGGCGAGGCCGCCGGTCAGGCCGGGGCCAGCCGCCAGAAGTGGCCGACGATCTCGTCCAGGAACTCCCGGCCCGTCGCGCCGTCGCCCGAGTCGCTGCCGCCCCAGCTGAGCGTCGCCACCATCCTGGACTGGTAGTCGGCGTGCAGGCGCTGCAGGACGTCCTCCAGCTGGCGCCGGGGCACCGGAACCAGCTTGGCCGTCGGCCGTACGTACGCCTGCCAGCGGGTCGTCACCGCGCTGCACAGCACCTCGGCCAGGTCCTCGTCGCGGCCCGTCGCCGTGACGAACTCCCGGGGCGACAGGCCGAGCACCTCGGAGAGCGCCGCGGACTGCCGCTCGTTGCCGCGCCACCGCCCGGAGTCCTCCATCCGCTGGTACGCGACCGGGTCCACGCCCACCATCCGCGCCAGGTCCGGGGCGCCGAGACCCCGCGCCATCCGGTGCTCGCGCAGCGTCCCGGGGGCCGCGATCAGGTCGCCCACCGCGCACCACAGGACACCGGCGAGCGCGGTGATCTCCTGCGCGTCGGGCGCGCGCTGGCCGCGCTCCCACGCGACGACGAGGTCGGGGCCGATGTTCAGGCCGTACTGCGCGCGGAGCCCGTAGGCGACGTGGCCGGGGGCCATGCCCAGGCCCTCGCGCAGACGGCGCGCGGCGAGGGCGTTGAAAGGCGGAGAGGGGTGCACGGGCACACCGTACGGAGAGGCGGGCCCCGATGACTACGGTGCGTTCCCCCAAGATCACAACTCGTAGGAACGTCCTACCTTCGCACCGCCACTCCCGCACTGCTCACGTTACCCTCCGGTCACCCCAGCACCACCCCGCCCCGCGCCGAACCACCGCACCGGGCGGCGTGGGACCGGTGGCTCCGGGAAGGCCGCGCCGCCCTCAACTCCGGCTCAGCGTACGGTGATCCAGCGGTAGTGCAGCTCCGGGCGGCCGACCTGTCCGTACTGCGGGGCGCGCTCGGCGCGGCCCGCCGCGACCAGGTGCTCCAGGTACCGGCGGGCGGTGATCCGCGAGATCCCGAGCGCGGCGGCGGCCGCGGCGGCGGTGGTCCCCTCCGGCGCTCCGCGCAGGGCCCGGGTCACCGCCTCCAGCGTCGGGGCGCTGAGCCCCTTGGGGAGGGCGGCGGGCTGGGGCGAGCGCAGGGCGGCGAGCGCCCGGTCCACCTCGTCCTGCCCGCTGGCCTCGCCGGCGGCGGCGCGGAACTCGGCGTACCGGGTGAGGCGGTCGCGCAGGGTGGCGAAGGTGAAGGGCTTCAGCACGTACTGGACGACGCCGAGGGACACCCCTTCGCGTACGACGGCCAGATCCCGGGCCGAGGTGACGGCGATGACGTCGGCGGTGTGCCCCGCCCCGCGGAGCGAGCGCACGAGCTGCAGGCCGTGGCCGTCGGGCAGGTACAGGTCGAGGAGCAGCAGGTCGACGGGTTCCCGGTCGAGGGCCCGCACCGCCGCCGCACGCGAGTGCGCCACCCCGGCGACGGCGAAGCCGCTGACGCGGCCGACGTACAGGGCGTGCGCGTCGGCGGCGACGGGGTCGTCCTCGACGACGAGCACCCGGATCGGGGGAGGGGCGGCGGCGCTCACGCGGCTCCCTCCGGGTGCGGCGGACGGACCGGTGACGCGGCCCCCGCGGCGTTCGGGGAGCGGGGCCCGGGGCGACGCGGCCCCGGTGCGCGAGGGGGCCGGTGGCGCAGCGCCTGCCGGGTCATGCGCGCACCCCCGCTGTCCGCGGCGTCGCTCGGGCGGTCAGCGGCAGCCGTACGGTGAACTCCGCACCGCCGCCCGGCGCGTCGCTCAGCGCTATCGCGCCGCCTCCCCGGTGCACCGTCTGCCGGACCAGCGCGAGCCCGAGCCCGCGACCCGCGCTCTTCGTCGACCAGCCGCGGGCGAAGACCGCGTCCGCGGCGCCCGGGTCGACGCCCGGCCCGGTGTCCGCGACGCGCAGCAGCAGCTCGCGGCCCCGGTCGGTGCGGGCCGTCACCGTGACCCGGGCGCCGTCACTGCCCTGCGCCGCGTCCACCGCGTTGTCGATCAGGTTGCCGAGGATCGTCACCAGGTCGCGGGCGGGCAGCGTGCCCGGCAGGAGGCCGTCGTCGATCCGGCTGTCCTCGTCGAGTACGAGCGCCACGCCCCTCTCGTTCGCCTGCGCCGCCTTCCCCAGCAGCAGCGCGGCCAGGACCGGCTCGCCCACCGCGCCGACGACCTGGTCGGTCAGTGCCTGGGCCAGCTCCAGCTCGGCCGTGGCGAACTCCACCGCCTCGTCCGCGCGGCCGAGTTCGATGAGGGAGACGACGGTGTGCAGGCGGTTCGCCGCCTCGTGGGCCTGCGAGCGCAGCGCCTGGGTGAAGCCGCGTTCCGAGTCCAGTTCGCCGGAGAGCGCCTGGAGTTCGGTGTGGTCCCGCAGGGTCACGACCGTGCCGCGCTTCTCCCCGCCGCTCACCGGGCGGCTGTTGACGACGACCACCCGCTCCGCCGTCAGGTGCACCTCGTCGACGCGCGGCTCGGGGGCGAGCAGTGCCGCCGTCAGCGGGCCCGGCAGGTCCATCTCGGCCACCGGGCGGCCGACCGCGTCCGGCCCGAGTCCGAGCAGCTCGCGTCCGCCGTCGTTGATCAGCGCGATGCGCTGCCGCCCGTCCAGCATCAGCAGCCCCTCGCGCACCGCGTGCAACGCCGCCTCGTGATAGTCGTGCATGCGGCTCAGTTCGCGGGCGTTCATGCCGTGGGTGTGCCGCCGCAGCCGGGCGTTGATGACGTACGTACCGAGGCCGCCCAGGGCCAGCGCGCCGGACGCCACGCCGAGCAGCGCCGCGACCTGCTGCCGCACCTGCGCGCTGATGGCCTCGATGGTGATGCCCGCGCTGACGAGGCCGATGATCCGCCCGCCCCGGGCCTCGGTGTCCCGTACCGGCGCCACCACGCGCACCGACCGCCCCAGCACTCCCACGTACGTCTCGTCGAAGGTGCGGCCCGCCAGGGCGGGGCCGGTGTGCCCCAGGTACGTCCTGCCGATCTCCTGCGCCTGGGGATGCGTCCAGCGCGTACCGTCCGGCGCCATGATCGTGACGAAGGTGACCCCGGCCTCCTTGCGCAGTGCCTCGGTGTACGGCTGGAGGCGTCCGGTGGGGTGGCCGGAGCGGGCGGCCTCGATCACCGCCGGGGACCTGGCGACGGCGATGGCGGTCGCGTAGACCTGCCGGCGCGCGGTCTCCTCGGCCTGGGACCGGTCCGAGACGTACGCGAACACCGAGCAGCCCGCCACGATGGCCGCCACCAGGACGACCTGCATCGCGAAGAGCTGGCCGGCCAGGCTGCGGGGGCGGGAAAGGCGCATGCGGCAAGTGTGCCCGGCCGGGAAGCCGTGAACTCAATGCACGCAACGGTGACGGGGGTCACAGCGTGATGGATAGTCGCCGGGACCCAACGGGACGTGGGTATCGCAGGACAATCTCGAGGAGGCCCCCGTGGCAGGCACACCAGGCACAGCAGCCGCAAGGCGGGACCGCACGCACTACTTGTACATCGCCGTCATCGTCGCCGTGGTCCTGGGCGTCGCGGTGGGCTTTGCCGCCCCCGGTGTGGCCGTCGAGCTCAAGCCGCTCGGCACCGGCTTCGTCAATCTGATCAAGATGATGATCTCGCCGATCATCTTCTGCACGATCGTGCTGGGCATCGGCTCGGTCCGCAAGGCCGCCAAGGTCGGCGCGGTCGGCGGCATCGCGCTCGGCTACTTCACCGCGATGTCGCTGGTCGCCCTCAGCATCGGCCTCGTCGTCGGCAATGTGCTGCACCCCGGCGACAGCCTGGCGGTGACCGACGCGGTCAAGGAGGCGGGACAGGGCCAGGTCGCCCCGGAGGCCAAGGACACCGTCGAGTTCCTGCTCGGGATCATCCCCACCACGTTCGTGTCGGCCTTCACCACCGGCGAGGTCCTCCAGACCCTCCTGGTGGCGCTGCTCGCCGGCTTCGCGCTCCAGGCCATGGGCGAGGCCGGCCGGCCCGTGCTGCGCGGTGTCGAGCACATCCAGCGGCTGGTGTTCCGCATCCTGGCCATGGTGATGTGGGCGGCGCCGATCGGTGCCTTCGGCGCGATCGCGGCCGTCACGGGATCGGCCGGTCTGGACGCTCTCAAGAGCCTCGCCGTGCTGATGCTGGGCTTCTACGTCACATGCTTCCTCTTCGTCTTCATCGTGCTGGCCGCGCTGCTGCGCCTCGTCGCGGGGCTCAACATCCTCACGTTCTTCAAGTACCTGGGCCGTGAGTTCCTGCTGATCCTGTCCACGTCGTCGTCCGAGTCCGCCCTGCCGCGCCTCATCGCGAAGATGGAGCACCTGGGCATCAGCAAGCCGGTGGTCGGCATCACGGTTCCGACCGGCTACTCCTTCAACCTCGACGGCACCATGATCTACATGACCATGGCCTCGCTCTTCATCTCCGACGCCATGGGCTCCCCGATGTCCGTCGGGGAGCAGATCCCGCTGCTGCTCTTCCTCCTCGTGGCGTCGAAGGGCGCGGCGGGCGTCAGCGGGGCCGGACTGGCCACCCTGGCCGGTGGCCTCCAGTCGCACCGCCCGGAGCTGGTCGACGGCGTCGGCCTGATCGTCGGCATCGACCGCTTCATGAGCGAGGCGCGCGCCCTGACGAACTTCGCGGGCAACGCGGTGGCGACCGTCCTGGTCGGCACGTGGACGAAGGAGATCGACAAGGAGCGGGTCGACCAGGTACTGGCGGGCCTGGCCCCCTTCGACGAGAAGACCCTGCTCGACGACGCGCCCGCCGAGGCGGACGACGCGCGGTCGCCGGCGCGGGAGGACGACAAGGCCGTGGCGAAGGTGTAGGCGGTGCGGGCGGGACCCCGCACGGGGGAAGGGGGCGCGACCGGTGACGGCGCGCCCCTTCCGCGCGCGCACCGCGCCTGTCCGGGCCCCGCCTGCTCCGGGCCCGCTACTCGACCGACGTCAGCAGTTCCGCCACCCGCTCCGGCGGCACGCCCGCCGTGAGCAGGGCCGTCGACGCCGCCGCGCGGCCGCCGTCGGCCGCGTCCAGCGCACCGTCGTTGACCGCTTCCATCAGGCCGAAGAGCGTCTGCTCGTGTACGTAGCCGAGCGCGGCCGGCGGCAGTGTGGAGGTGAACACCCCGGCGTCCGCGCCGCGCCGCAGCAGGTCGACGCACTCCTTGCGGACCGGGGCCAGCCGCTGCTTGATGCCCTCCATCGTCACGCTGCGCTGGGCGAGCGCGACGAGCAGCCGGTAGCGGTCGGCGATCCGCCAGACCGCCAGCGTCGCCCGGGCGAGTGCCTCGGCGGGGTCGGCGACACCCTCCCGGCCCGCCGCGTGCGCCTGCGAGACGGCGGCGACCGCGCTGTCGACCAGCGCCGCGACAAGTGCCTCCCGGCTCGGGAAGTGCCCGTACACCGTCCTGCGGACGACACCGGCCGCCCGCGCGATCTGGTCCATGGAGGCGTCCGGGTCGCGCAGCAGTTCGGCGAGCGCGACGTCCAGGATGCGGCGGCGGTTGGCGTCGGCCCTGATACCGGAGGTCATGCTCCCCATTTTGCACATCGCTGTGCAGCCCGTTAAATTGCACATTGTTGTGCAGTTGCACAGTCATGTGCAAAACCGTGGGAAGGGTGTGGAGCCATGCGCCTGGTCGTGAACCAGCCGGTGGAGGAGATGGAGCAGCCGTACCGGCGGCGCTGGTGGGCGCTGCTCGTCCTGTGCCTGAGCCTGCTGATCATCGTGATGGCGAACACCGCCCTGACGGTGGCCGCACCCGACATGACCCAGGACCTCGGGCTCAGCAGCGCGGACCTCCAGTGGGTCATCGACGGCTACACCGTCCCGTACGCCGCGCTGATGCTGCTGCTCGGCGCGATCGGCGACAAGTACAGCCGGCGCGGGGCGCTCGTGCTCGGGCTCGTCGTCTTCGGCGGGGGAGCGGTCGCCGGCTCGCTGGTGGACAGCTCCGAGGGCGTGATCGCGGCCCGCGCGGTGATGGGCGTCGGCGCGGCGATGATCATGCCCGCCACGCTCTCGCTCCTCGCCGCGACGTTCCCGCGCGCCGAGCGCGCCAAAGCCATCGTGCTGTGGACGGCCACCGCCGGACTCGCCATCGCGGCGGGCCCGCTGGTCGCCGGGGCGCTGCTGGAGAGCCACGGCTGGGCGTCGACGTTCCTGATCAACGTGCCGGTCGCGGCTCTGGCGATTGTCGGTGCGTTCGTGCTGATCCCGCCGTCGAAGGCCGCCCGCCACGGGCGCATCGACTACGTCGGCGGGCTGCTGTCCGTCGTCTGGGTCGCCGCCCTCGTCTACATGATCATCCAGGGCCCGCACTTCGGCTGGGGCGCCCAGGCGATCACCGCCGCGGTCGTCGCCGGGGCCGGACTCGTGCTGTTCGTCGTCTGGGAACTGCGCCACCCCCGGCCCGTCCTGGACGTACGCCGCTTCCTCGACCGGGGCTTCGCCGGCTCGAACCTCGCCGTCGCGCTGTTCTTCCTCGCGGTCTTCGGCGCGTTCTACTTCCTCACCCAGCACCTCCAGTTCGTGCTCGGCTACAACGCCTTCGAGACGGGCGTACGGATGCTGCCGCTGGCCGGCGCCGTCTTCGTCGGCTCCGCGCTGACCGGCTTCCTCACCCCCCGCCTGGGCATGAGGACCACGGTCACGGCGGGCATGGCCGGAGGCACGGCCGCCCTGGCCCTGCTCACCCGCGTCGACGCGGCCTCCACGTACGGCGACTTCGTGCTGCCGCTGGTCGTGCTGGGCCTGGCCATCGGGCTGTCCCTCTCCCCGTGCACCGACGCGATCATGGGCGCCTTCCCCGAGTCCGAACTGGGCGTCGGCGGCGCCGTCAACGACACCTCGCTCGAACTCGGCGGCTCGCTGGGCATCGCCATCCTCGGTTCGGTGCTGGCCGGTTCGTACTCCTCGCACCTCGCCGACGCCACCGTCGGCACGAAACTGCCCGCGGACGCGCTGACCACCGCCCAGGACTCGGTCGGCGCCGGTTACGCCGTCGCCCAGGGCATCGGCGAGCAGGCCAAGCAGCTCGCGGGCCAGGCGGCGAAGGCCGGTACGCCGGAGCAGGCGGCCCAGCTCAAGGGCCAGTCCGGTCAACTCGCCGAAGGAGCCCGGCAGATGGCCGACGCGGTCGGCGCGGCCTTCTCCGACGCGGTCGCGCACACCAGCCTGGTCGGCGCGGCCGTCCTCGGCGCCGGAACGGTCCTCGTCGCCGTACTCCTGCCGCGCCGGACCCGGGTGCCCGCGCAGGACGCCCCGGAGCCGGCCCGCGAACCGGCACGCACGGGCGCCTGAAACCGCGCACGGCGTTGTGCCGGCCGGACCGCGACCGTCACCGGCCCTGAGGCGTACGGGTACTGACAAAAAAGTGGGTACTTGTCCCACCGGCGGCGGCCCCGAAGCATGGTGGTCATGACTTCCGACCACCTTGCTCCTGTCGCTGTTCTCGGCCTCGGCGCCATGGGCCGCGCTCTCGCCGGCGCCTTCCTGGACGCCGGGCACCCCACCACCGTCTGGAACCGCTCCGGGGGGAAGGGTGGGGACCTCGTCGCGCGCGGCGCGGTCCTCGCCCCGTCCGCCGAAGAAGCCGTTCGCCGCGCGGAGTTGACCGTCGTCTGCGTGGTCGACTACGACGCCTCGCAGGCGATCGTCGAACCGCTGGCCGACGCTCTCGCCGGCCGTGTCCTGGTCAATCTGACGTCCGACTCCCCGGAGCGCGCCCGTACGGCGGCGGCCTGGGCGGACGAGCACGGCATCGCGTATCTGGACGGTGCGGTGATGGTGCCGACCCCGCTCGTCGGCGGGCCGCAGGCGCTGATCCTGTTCGCCGGCGCCCGGCCGGTCTTCGAGAAGTACGAGAGCACCCTCAAGGCCCTGGCCGGGCAGGCCGCCCACCTGGGGGAGGACCACGGGCTCGCCGCCGTCTACGACCTGTCGATGCTGGACCTCTTCTACGCGAGCATGTCCGGCCTGGTGCACGCCTTCGCCCTGGCCCGGGAGGACAAGGTCGCCGCCACGGCTCTCGCCCCGTACCTGAACTCCATCGTCGCGATCCTGCCGGACATCGCGTCCGGCATGGCGAGCGCGATCGACGCGGGCGACTACGACGGCCAGGAGGCCAACCTGGCCATGATGGCCGCGAGCGTCGACCACCTCCTGCACATGTCGCGGGACCGGGGCCTCGACACGGGCCACCTGGAGGCGATCAAGGCCGTCGCCGACCGTGCGATCGCCCAGGGCCACGGCGCCGACGACTGGGCGAGCACGATCGAGGCGCTCAAGCCGAAGAGCTGAGCACCGCCCGTCCCGCACTCCTTCCTTGCCTTGACGCCGACGTCAAGGACTACCGTCGGGCCATGCGAATCGGCGAGCTGGCGGAGCGCGCGGGGACCACCACCCGGGCGCTGCGCTACTACGAGTCCCGCGGTCTCCTCCCCGCCCGGCGCGCGGTCAACGGGTACCGCACGTACGACGAGGACGACCTGCGGCTCCTCCAGCAGATCCGGACCCTGCGGGACTTCGGGTTCGAGCTGGAGGAGACCCGCCCCTTCGTGGACTGCCTGCGGGCCGGCCACCCGGCGGGGGACTCCTGTCCGGCCTCGCTGGACGTCTACCGGCGCAAGCTCGCCGAACTGGACGCACTGATAGGGCAGTTGGACGCCGTACGCACGCAGGTGGGCGCCCAGCTGGCGCGCGCCGAGCTGGAAGCCGGAGCGGCGCTGCCGGGTGGCCCCGAGCCGCGCTGCGAACTGACGCACAACGGACCGACGGACTGAGGAGACAGTGATGGTGCGAGCAACAGGGGTGGACGAGGTCACGGACGCGTCCTTCGAAACCGAGGTACTGAAGTCCGGCCGGCCCGTCCTGGTGGAGTTCACCGCCGACTGGTGCGGCCCGTGCCGTCAGCTCGCTCCCGTGCTGAGCGCGGTGGCCCGGGAGGAGGCCGACCGGCTGAAGGTCGTCCAGCTGGATGTGGACGTCAATCCCGAGACGACGCTCCGCTACGGCGTGCTGTCCATGCCGACGCTGATCGTCTTCCGGGACGGCGAGCCCGTACGGCAGATGGTCGGCGCGCGCTCCAAGCGGGGGCTCCTCCAGGAACTCGCGGACGCGTAGCGCACCCGGCGGGCGCGCCCACGGCGCCGACGCGGGCAAAAGAAATACCCCGGGGAATTGACACCCGGGGTATTTCTCTGCGTATATTGAGCGTTTCTGCGACCTGATTTAGATTGGGTTACAGAGGTGCCGTATGAACACAGCGTAGCTTGTTGGGAGCTAAATTGTCAACCGAGGAATTTCAGAAAGAGCAGGAATTCATCACCGGTCTCTACGAGCGCCTCGACGACCTGCGCGCGGAGGCCGAGGGCACCGTGCGGTCGGCGTTGACGCAGGTGGCGTCCGGCCAACAGGCGAAACTCGAACGCGATGTGCTGGTGGCCGAGCAGTCCGGGCTGCTCGCCGCGTTCAACGCCGGGGAGAGCGGGCTGTGCTTCGGGCGGCTCGACTTCCAGGACGGGCGCCAATACCACATGGGCCGCATCGGAATCCGGCAGAACGACGCCGATCGCACCCCTCTTGTCGTCGACTGGCGGGCCGACATCGCCCGCCCCTTCTATCTCGCGACCGGTTATTCCCCGATGGGCCTGCGCCGTCGCCGGCACATCACCACCGAGGGCCGCACCGTCACCGCGCTGCACGACGAGATCCTGGATCTCACCGACACCACCCGCACCGGCCACGAGGGCTCCGCCGCCGACACCGTGCTGCTCGCCGCGCTCGACGCGGCGCGCTCCGGCCGCATGCACGACATCGTGCAGACCATCCAGGCCGAGCAGGACCGCATCATCCGCGCCTCGCACCAGGGCGTCCTGGTCGTCGAGGGCGGCCCCGGCACCGGCAAGACCGTCGTCGCGCTGCACCGGGCGGCGTACCTGCTCTACGCGTACCGGGACCTGCTCGCCCGCCGCGGCGTGCTGATCGTCGGACCCAACCCGGCCTTCCTCGCCTACATCGGCGAGGTGCTGCCCTCGCTCGGCGAGACCGGCGTACTGCTGGCGACCGTCGGAGAGCTCTTCCCGGGCATCACCGCCACCGGCACCGACACCGCGGCCGCCGCCGAGGTCAAGGGCCGCGCCGCCATGGCGGACGCGCTCGCCCGGTGCGTACGGGACCGCCAGACCGTGCCCGACCCGGGCATCGAGATCGAGCACGACGACGGCACGCTCGTGCTGGACCGGGCGATGGCCGAGGACGCCCGCGCCGCCGCCCGCCAGACCGGGCTGCCGCACAACCTCGCCCGCCCCCACTTCGCGTTCCGGATCATCGACGCGCTGACCGAACAGCTCGCCGACCGCATCGGCGCCGACCCGTACGGCGGCCCGAACTTCCTCGGCCCCGACGACATCGCCCAGCTCGGCAAGGCCATCGCGCTCAGCGGCGAGGTGCACGCGGTGATCGACACGCTGTGGCCGATGCTCACCCCGCAGCAGCTCGTCACCGACTTCCTCGCCGAACCGGCCCACCTCGCGGACCTCGACGCCGAGCTGATCCGGCGCACCGGCGGCCCGTGGACCCCCGCCGACGTGCCACTGCTCGACGAGGCCGCCGAACTCCTCGGTGAGGACGACTCGGCCGCCCGGGCCGCCGAGGAGGCCGAACGCCAGCAGCGCATCGCCTACGCGCAGGGCGTGCTGGACGTGGCGTACGCGTCCCGTACCTACGAGTTCGAGGACAAGGAGGAGCTGGACAAGGACGCGTCCGAGGTCCTGGGCGCGCACGACATCGTCGACGCCGAGCGGATGGCCGAGCGCCACGAGGAGGCCGACCACCGCAGCGCGGCCGAACGCGCCGCCGCCGACCGCACCTGGGCCTTCGGCCACATCATCGTCGACGAGGCGCAGGAGCTGTCCGCCATGACCTGGCGGCTGCTGATGCGCCGCTGCCCCACCCGCTCCATGACGCTGGTCGGCGACCCGGCGCAGACCGGTGACCCGGCGGGCTGCGACTCCTGGCGGCAGATCCTCGACCCGTACGTCGGCGACCGCTGGGAGCACACCCGCCTCGGCGTCAACTACCGCACGCCCGCCGAGATCATGCGGGTGGCCGCCGGGGTCCGCCGGGCCGAGGACCCCGCCTTCGAGCCGCCGGGTTCCGTCCGCTCCACCGGCGTACGGCCCCGGGCGCGCGCGGCGCGTGCGGACGACCTCGCCCGTACCGTCGGGCGGACGGTCGCGGACGAGGCGCCGCACGAGGGCCGGCTGGCCGTCGTCGCACCCGCCGCCCTGCACCCGCGACTCGCCGCCGAACTGCCCGGCGCGTCGTACGGACCGGCCCCCGACCTCACCCGTGACGTCGTGCTCCTCGACCCGCGCCAGGCGAAGGGCCTGGAGTTCGACACCGTGGTCGTCGTCGAGCCCGGACAGATCCTCGCCGGGTCGCCGCGCGGAGCCAACGACCTGTACGTGGCGCTGACCCGCGCCACGCAGCGGCTCGCCGTCGTCCACACGGGAGCCCTTCCCGAAGCCGTCCGGGAAGGGCTCGCGCGGGAGGCGGAGACGGTCAGGCCGGCTTGAACCACACCGTCGCCAGCGGCGGCAGCGTCAGCTCCAGATGCGGCCGGCCGCCGTTCGCCCCGGCCGGCTCCGGCTTGAGCGGCTCGGCGTTGCGTACGTCGCTGCCGCCGTACCGCGCCGCGTCCGTGTTCAGGACCTCGGTCCAGGCCGGGATCAGGTCCGGTACGCACAGCCGGTAACCCTGGCGCACCACCGGCGAGAAGTTGGAGACGGCCAGCAGCGGGCCGCTCTTCGCGTCGAAGCGCAGGAACGCGAAGACGTTGTCCTCGGCGGCGTCGCCCAGCACCCAGGCGAAACCGTCGGGGACGGTGTCCAGCTCCCACAGCGCGGGCGTCTCGGCGTACACCTGGTTGAGGTCGCGGACCAGGTCACGCACGCCCCGGTGGTCCGGCTCCGCCGAGTACGACGGGTCGAGCAGCCACCAGTCGGGCCCGTGCCCCTCCGACCACTCCGCTCCCTGGGCGAACTCCTGCCCCATGAACAGGAGCTGCTTGCCGGGGTGCGCCCACATGTAGCCGAGGTACGCGCGTTGGTTGGCGCGCTGCTGCCACCAGTCGCCCGGCATCTTGCTGACCAGCGCCTGCTTGCCGTGCACCACCTCGTCGTGCGAGATCGGCAGCACGTAGTTCTCGCTGTACGCGTACACCATCGAGAACGTCATCTCGTTGTGGTGGTACTTGCGGTGCACCGGCTCCTTGCTGACGTACACCAGCGAGTCGTGCATCCACCCCATGTTCCACTTGAGCCCGAAGCCCAGGCCGCCGCTGTCCGTGGGGCGGGTGACGCCGTCCCAGGCCGTGGACTCCTCGGCGATCGTCACGACGCCCGGGTTGCGGCGGTAGACGGTCGCGTTCATCTCCTGGAGGAAGGCGACCGCGTCCGGGTTGTCACGGCCACCGAACTCGTTGGGCGCCCACTGGCCCTCCTCGCGCGAGTAGTCGAGGTAGAGCATCGAGGCGACCGCGTCGACGCGCAGGCCGTCGATGTGGAACTCCTCGCACCAGTACGTGGCGTTGGCGACCAGGAAGTTGCGCACCTCGGGACGCCCGTAGTCGAATTCGAGCGTGCCCCAGTCGGGGTGCTCCGAGCGCCTCCAGTCCTCGTGCTCGTAGAGGTTGGGGCCGTCGAACCGGGCCAGCGCCCAGTCGTCCTTGGGGAAGTGCGCCGGGACCCAGTCCATGATGACGCCGATGCCCGCCCGGTGCAGCGACTCGACCAGGTACCGGAAGTCGTCGGGTGTGCCCATGCGGGCCGTCGGCGCGTACAGGCCGGTGACCTGGTAACCCCACGAGCCCCCGAAGGGGTGCTCGGCGACCGGCATCAGCTCCACATGGGTGAAGCCGAGGTCGGCGACGTACGCCGGAAGCTGCTCCGCGAGCTCGCGGTACGACAGCCCGGGCCGCCAGGACGCGAGGTGCACCTCGTAGACCGAGAACGGCGCCTGGTGCACGGGGCGGTCGGCGCGGTGCTCCATCCACTCCTGGTCGCGCCACTCGTGGTGGGAGGCCGTCACGATCGAGGCGTTGGCGGGCGGGCACTCGGTGCGCCGGGCCATCGGGTCCGCGCGCATCGTGTGGCTGCCGTCGGGGCGCATGATCTCGAACTTGTACAGCGTTCCCTCGCCGACGCCGGGAACGAACAGCTCCCAGACGCCGGACGAGCCGAGGGAACGCATCGGGAACCCGGTGCCGTTCCAGTAGTTGAAGTCGCCCGCGACGCGTACGCCTCGCGCGTTCGGCGCCCAGACGGTGAAGCGGGTGCCGGCCACGCCCTGGTGCGTCATCGGCTGCGCGCCGAGCGCCCGCCACAGCTCCTCGTGGCGGCCCTCGCCGATCAGGTACAGGTCGAGTTCGCCGAGCGCGGGCAGGAAGCGGTACGGGTCCTGCACCTCCAGCTCGTTGTCGTCGTACGTGACGACCAGGCTGTACTCCGGCGGCACCGCGTCCAGCGGCAGTACGCCGGAGAACAGCCCGTCGCCGTCGTCGTGCAGCGCGGCGCGGTGGCCGCCGGCCAGCACGGTGACGCCCCGGGCGAAGGGCCGCAGGGCGCGGAAGACGACCCCGGCCCCGCCGTCGGCCGGGTGGGCGCCCAGGAGCCCGTGCGGGTCGTGGTGGCCGCCGGCCAGCAGCCGGTCCCGGTCGCCGCCCCGCAGGGCCGGGCCGTGCGGCTCCGGCTCCGGTTCGCCGCCGCCCGGTGCGGGGGCGGCGGGTCCGGTGGCCCGGACGGCCTTCGGCGCCGAGCCGGGGAGCCGGTCCGCGGGAGGGGTGGCCCGCCGCGGCTTGGTGGCCTTGGCCGGCTTGGACGCCTTGGTCGCCCGGGCCGCCTTGGAGGCGGCGGCCCGGGGCCCGCCGGACTCGGCGTCCCGCGCGGCCCCGGCGGCGGAGTCGGGAGCGGCGGCGGCGGGCTGCGCGGCCTTGGCGGTCCTGGCCGGCCCGGTCTGCTTCGCGGCCCGGGCGGGCTTGCGCGGCGGCGGGGTCTCGGCGGCCACCAGGGGCTGCGGAGCCTCCTGCGTCGCGTGCGTCGGCTTGACGGCCTCGGCCTGCTTCGGCGCCCGGGCGGACTTGGCCCGCTCGCGCGGCGGTGCGGGCGGCGCGGTCTCGGGCGGCGTGGGCACGTTCGGGGATTCGGCGGACTTGCGGGACGGTGGACGGG
>NZ_VBVX01000676.1 GCF_005981925.1 Streptomyces albidochromogenes | reverse complement strand
AGAATACCGCCTATGGTTTTTAAACCCGCTACGCGGTTATTATATAAATAATTTATTTTATCTTTGAATCCTGTCCCTGCTCCTTGCTCTATTAATACTGAACATACTATACATACTAATGCTGGTGGTAAACATCAAAAACTAATATTGTTTAATCTTGCAAAAGCCATATCTGCTGCTCCTATTAATATAGGTAAAAAGAAATTACCAAATGCTCCCATTCATACTGGCATAATAAAAAAGAATATCATTAATAATGCATGTCCTGATATTATAACATTAAATGCTTGATTATTACCATGAAAAAATTGACTATTTCCATTTGATAATTCCATTCTTATTATTACAGACATTCCTGTTCCTATCATTGCTGATAACATTCCAAATCCTAAATATAGTATTCCAATATCTTTGTGTGATGTACTATACAATCAACGAGTTACATAACTCATTTGTTTCATATAAATATGAAATTTTATTTTTTTTTATTCTAATCTTATAAATTTTATTCTTCTTATCATTAACTTACCTATATGTTTT
>NZ_VBVX01000675.1 GCF_005981925.1 Streptomyces albidochromogenes | reverse complement strand
CCCCACCACCCGCGCAGCGCCCCACCACAGGGCCACGCGCCCGGCGATCGGAGGCTCGCACCATGCTCGACGAGTCGTTGCTCGACGACCCGGAGTCCCTGGCCCGCGCCGACCGCCGCGGCCTGCTGCGCGGCGCCGCCGAGGCAGGCGCCCGGGTAAGGACCGCCGCCCGGCACGCCACGGAGGCCGGCCTCGCCGAGATGAAGCCGGAGGGCCGCCCCCGCGCCGTACTGATCGCGGGCCCCGGCACCGCCGCGAACGGCGTGGCCGACCTGCTGGCCACCCTCGCCGGTGCCGCGTGCCCCGTCACCCGCCTGCACTCCACCGGAGTCGCCCCCGCGGCCGGCGCCCTGCGCTGGGCGCTCCCGGGCTGGGCGGGCTCGGTCGACCTGCTGCTCCTCGTCACCCCGGACGGCGCCGAACCCGGCCTGGCCGTCCTCGCGGAACAGGCGTACCGCCGCGGCTGCACCGTCGTAGCCGTCGCCCCGCAGCGCTCCCCGCTGAGCGAGTCCGTCAACGGCGTACACGGCCTGGTCGTGCCAATGGCCACCGCTCCGTACGAGGAGTACGACGAGGGCACCGCCACCGGCCCCGGCGCGCTCTGGGCGCTGCTCACCCCCCTGCTCGTCCTCTTCGACCGCCTCGGCCTGATCACCGCGCCACCGGACACCCTCCGGCTCGTCGCCGACCGCCTCGACCGCACGGCGGAACGCTGCGGTCCGGCGATCGCGACGTACGGCAACCCGGCCAAGACCCTCGCGTCCGACCTCGCCGACTCGCTCCCGCTGATCTGGACGGAGGGCGCGTACGCCGGCCCGGTCGGCCGCCGCTTCTCCGCCGTACTGGCCGAACTGGCCGGCCGCCCCGCCCTCTCCGCCGAGCTCCCCGAGGC
>NZ_VBVX01000674.1 GCF_005981925.1 Streptomyces albidochromogenes | reverse complement strand
CCCCCCGTCCGAGTACGTAACGCCGACCAGCGGGGCTAGGACCTCCCAGTTCAGCGACTCGTACAGTCCCCGTCCCTCCGTCGTCGCGCCCAGGATCCCGACCGACGCGCCCTGTTCGTACGCCGCGTTGTGGAGCGTGCGCATCACCAGGGCGCCCAAGCCCCTGCGGCGGTGCGCCGGGGCCGTCTCCACCTGGTCCACCACCGCCGTCCTGCCGGTCGGCGCGACCTGGCCGCGTGCGGCGAAGCCGCCGTCGGGGGCGGTGACGAGCAGGCGTGTGACGCCGCCGCGCTGCCAGGACTTGAGCGTGTACCCCTCCGGCGCGTTCCCAGGAGCCGGCGCGCCACGCGACGGGCGCAACGGCGTCGTCATCAGCCAGCCAGGGCCGTCCGACACCCACTCCGGGCCGAGCCATGGGGTGACGGTTTCGGGCGGCAGGAAGATCTTGAGCGCGACGGCCGGCGCTGCGTACGCCTCAGCCAGCTTGCGGACCGTCGCCTCGTCCGCGTCGGTCAGGACGTGCCGGGTGGCGTGGTGCGGCAGCCCCACGTCGACCGTGAGGCCCCAGGGTTGCGGAACCGGGTCCGAGGCGCCCCGGGACACGACCCATCCCTCCACCCACGCACGGATCGCAGCGGCGGTGGAACCGAAGGACGAGCTGAGCATGCGGAGCTCCTTGGGAGTCGACGGCCAGCAGCCGATAGCCGAGCCCGAGCCGACAGCCGATAGCCGAGCCGACAGCCAGCAGCCGACAGCCGACTGTCGACAGTCGTTGAAACAGTGGCATCAGCCGGCCCGGAAGCACCCCAGCGCCAGTAATACCCATCAGGCCAATAAGCCTATTACAACCCCTCAGTGCCGTCCAGGGCTGAGGACCCGCCCCAGCCCTGGACGGCACTGAGGGGTTGTAAT
>NZ_VBVX01000673.1 GCF_005981925.1 Streptomyces albidochromogenes | reverse complement strand
TCCTGGCGAACCGGGTGAGTTACTTCCTGGATCTGCGCGGGCCGAGCATGACGATCGACACGTTGTGCTCGTCGTCCCTGGTCGCCCTGCACACGGCGGTGCGCAGCATCCGTGACGGCGAGTGCGAGCAGGCCATCGTCGCCGGCGTCCGGGTCGCGATGTCCCCGCTGCACTACATCGCGATGAAGAACCTGCGAGCCCTGTCGCCCTCGGGCGCCTCCCGTCCCTTCGATGCGGGGGCGGACGGGTTTGTGCCGGGTGAGGGTGTGGTGACGGTGGTGGTGAAGCCGTTGGGTGCGGCGTTGCGGGACGGTGACCGGATCCGGGGCGTGATCAGGGGCAGTGCGGTCAATCACGGTGGTCGTACGAGTGGGTTGACGGTGCCGAGCAGTGGGGCGCAGTCGGAGGTGATCGTGGCGGCGCTGCGTGATGCGGGGGTGTCGCCGGAGTCGATCGGGTTGGTGGAGGCGCATGGGACGGGGACGGGTCTGGGCGATCCGATCGAGGTCGAGGGGTTGACGCGTGCGTGGCGTGGGGTGACGGAGCGGTCGCAGTTCTGTGCGATCGGCTCGTTGAAGGGGAATGTGGGGCATCTGGAGCCGGCGGCGGGGTTGGCCGGGTTGGTGAAGGTGCTGTTGGCGATGGAGCACGGGATGGTTCCGCCGTCGTTGCATGTGGTGCGGCCGAATGATCACATTCGTTTCGAGGAGTCGCCGTTCTATCTGGCGGATCGGGTGACGGCGTGGCCGCGGGGTGGTGAGCCGCGTCGGGCGGCGGTGAGTGCGTTCGGGATGGGCGGGGTGAACGCCCACGTGATCGTGGAAGAACCGCCCGCACCGGTCGTACGGGCTGGGGTGGCGCAGGACTCGCACGTCCTGCGGGTGACCGCTGCTGACGAGACCGCGCTGCGGTCCCT
>NZ_VBVX01000672.1 GCF_005981925.1 Streptomyces albidochromogenes | reverse complement strand
GCCCCGGCGGTGCCACCCGCCACCAGCCCGGCCGCCTTGACCGCGTATCCGGCGGCGAACCAGCCGATGACCGCGACCGGAAGCAGCGCCGGGATCCCGGCGTTGACATCGCTCAGCTCCCCGGCCGCCACCCGGCACCGCCCGCACTCCTCCAGATGCTTGCGCAACCCCCGCTCGGCCCGCGTCCGCAGCCCGCCCCTGGCGTAGGCGCCGAGCCGGTCGGCGTACCGCGCGCAGTCGCCGCCCGCAGTCAGCGCGGTGCTCACGTGCGCCTGGAGATACGCCTGCTTGAGGCCCTCCCGCGCGCGGGACGCCAGCACCGCCGTGGCGTTCGCCGTGAGCCCGAACAGCGGCGCGACCTCGCTCGGCGACTCCTCCTCGACCGTGGTGTGCCACAGCACGGCCTGCCAGCGCTCGGGCAGGCTGCGGAACGCCTGCATGGCCAGCGTCTGCTCGGCCTCGTGCATGGCCCGTACGTCGGCGCCCAGCTCCAGGGTGTCGTCGTCCGACGCGTCCACCGAACGGGCCGACTGCGCCGCGAAGACCGCGAAGTCCTCGACCAGGTGCTCACGCCTGGCGGTCTTCGTCCACGCCGCCGCGACCCGCCGCACCGTCGTCAGCAGGTACGCCCGCACGGCGTGCGCGGGCCCGGCGCCCCCGCGCACCGCCTGAAGCGTGCGCGCGAAGACCTCGGCCGTCAGGTCGTCGGCGGTGTGGGCGTCCCGGCAGCAGGTACGGGCGTACCGGCGCACGGCGTCGGAGTGCCGCCGGAACAGCTCCTCGTACGCGCTGTCGTCGCCGGCGCGCATCCGCTCGACCAGCGAGGCGTCGGAGGTGGGCGTCGGCGCCGCCGGTCCGCCGCCCCCGTACGCCCTGCCCTCGCGCTGCATGGGAACGCTCGCGTCGTCGCCCTCCACGGC
>NZ_VBVX01000671.1 GCF_005981925.1 Streptomyces albidochromogenes | reverse complement strand
GCGGTCGGCCATCTCCCGCACGCTGCGGGGGTTGGCTTCAGGAAGGAGCGGTTGGGGCCCTGGGGAAGTGAGCCGACGACGGGCCGGAGGGCTGGGAGGAACTGCTGCGAAAGCCCCCCTGATCGGTGGACGCGAGAGCATGGTGGGGTGATCCTTCCTCCTGGCCTCCTTCCTCCTGGCCTCCTGAGGACCGCTCCTTTGCACGGGGAGACGCCTCGTCGCTGATTGCCGCATGGCGAGCCGCTATGGGCTGGAAGCGAAGGCCCTGCGGTCGTACTGGCATTGGTGCAACCACCAGCCCAAACATGAAAGCGGCGCCACTCGGGCCGACGCAGAAGTGCTGCTGAACGCAGCTGGGCGGCGGCTCCGGGCAGGCCTGTGCGGTGTTGAGGATGGCGTGCTGGCCCGGGTGTTGCCGTCCTGGGCTCGAGAGGGCGCCAGGCTGCCGGCCGAGGCGGATGGAGTGTCGGCGGCGATATGGCGGATCGGCGGCGTGGTCGCCGGGCCGACGGTGTTCGGGTGCGGCTGTGCGCCGCCGGGCGTACGGGAACTGCCGTGCGGGTCGTTCGGTTTGCGCCGCGGGGGGAGCGGGTGTGTGCGTCATGGGCGGTGGCTGCTGGACGCGGACGCCGACCAGCCCTTCGAGCATCTGGACGTGCGGCATGTGCCG
>NZ_VBVX01000670.1 GCF_005981925.1 Streptomyces albidochromogenes | reverse complement strand
GCCGTGCGCCGGCAGCAGCGGGGCCAGCGCCTCGTACACCTCCTGGGCGGAGGAGGGGCGGTGCTGCGGGTCCTTGGCGAGCAGACGCAGGACCAGCGCTTCGAGCGGCTCGGGGATGTCCTGGCGGAGCTGGCGCACGGGCAGCGGCGGCTCGTACAGGTGGCGGTGCAGGACTCCGAGGACGGTGGAGCCGGCGAAGGGCACGTTGCCGCTGAGGAGTTCGTGCATCAGGACGCCGAGGGCGTAGAGATCGGTGTACGGGCCGACCGCGCCGCCCATCGCCTGCTCGGGCGCCATGTAGGCGGGGCTGCCGATGGGCGAGCCGGTGTGGGTGAGGCGGGTGGTGTCGGTGTCGAGGACGGAGGCGACGCCGAGGTCCAGGACGGTGATCGTGCCTTCGGGCTTGACCATGACGTTGCGCGGCTTGAGGTCGCGGTGGACGATCGGCACCGCGTGCACGGCGGACAGCACCGCGCACAGCTGGGCGGCGACAGCGACGGCCCACGGCCACGGGTAGGGGTCGTGTTCGGCGAGGTGGTCGGCGAGGTCGGCGCCCTTGACGTACTGCATGACCAGGTAGAGGTCGTCGTCGTCGCTGCCCGCGTCGTGGACGGTGACGAGGCCCGGGTGGTCCACCTGGGCGGTGACCCGGCACTCGCGCACGAAGCGGCGGCGCATCTCGTCGGCGGCGGTGGCGGCGGCCATCCGGTCGGGGCGCAGCAGCTTCACGGCGACGCGGCGGTCCAGGCGCTGGTCGTACGCCGTCCAGACCTGGCCCATGCCGCCCTGGCCGATGACGGTGGACAGCTCGTAACGCCCTGCGATGATCCGTCCGTTCACCGGTCCCGGTCACCCCGCTGGTCCTGGCGCAGGAGGTCGCTCAGCTCGTCGAGCTCGGCCCGGACCTGGTCCACGCGGCGGGGCTGCTGG
>NZ_VBVX01000669.1 GCF_005981925.1 Streptomyces albidochromogenes | reverse complement strand
ATATAGTAGTCTATAGACATCTTGTCATTCATAATTTCATACTTAAAGAACCCTGAGAATGTTTGGTGATCTGAGATAAAAAACCTGTCTGTTCCACAAAGGAAAGCTTGGTATATATATTTCCTTAAAACCAAAGCAAATAATACCCTAGGTGACCACTCCCTATTCGGAAAAAAGCTTCCACTGGATTGCAGCCTCAATCTTCTTCGATTCAGCAAATTCTCGATTTGACTCTCTATAGCTGCCTTCAATTCTTCAAATCCTTCCGTCATCTTATAGACTCCAGTTTTGTAATCACCTATCCCAAAAATAATTTCGGGATATTGTATATCCGACTTATATATCATGTGAATGATATCAGGTTGTACTATTCTTCGTTGATCCAATGTGGGTCTTATAATTGATGGACTGCCAAAGTAGTTGTTCGTATCACCTACATCACGATAAAGTCCCTTGATTGGGATTGCTATTTCATTAAAGTATTCTTGGATAGCTTGTTCTATATGCATTGCATCTCCCCGTGGGTAAGCATATTCTTGTGCTAAAGGTCGACGGCAAATATTCGATTCTTTAAGAGCAATATCAAGCGGAGCAAGATACCTATCCTTGAAATCATCACTACTCATCTCCCTAAATTCAGCAGTAATCAATGCACGACTACTATACACAACAATAGGTATAGAAGGCATATTCCCTAGACCCACTGATGCATTACCCTTAGACACTAGTTTCTCTGCACGAGGTTCTTGCCCATCTTCATTACCCCGAATCTTAAGCAAGTGAGTGTCCAAGAAGACTCTCGTGTTTTGTTCATTGTTATTGAGAACCCTAATAAATAGATCAAGATTTACCCTAATGCATCGATTCTCAGGGTCATCGTATGTGATAATATCACTATCTACCCCTGAAAAATACATTCGTGGCATAATGT
>NZ_VBVX01000668.1 GCF_005981925.1 Streptomyces albidochromogenes | reverse complement strand
CCCTTGGTGCGTGAGAGTCCGGGGGCCGTTTCGCTCGTTGTCGTCGGTGCCGGACCTGCCGGGGTGGCAGCGGCCGTCTGCGCGGCCGACCGGGGAGTGCGGGTGGTTCTCGTGGACTCCGCCGTGCGGGCCGGTGGGCAGTTCTACCGGCAGCCCGACGCCCGGTGGGGTGCCCGGCGGCCTCAGGTGCTGCACCACGCCTGGCGTACGTGGCAGCGGCTGACCGCGCGGCTGGACGCCCACCTGGCCGACGGTCTGATCACGCATCTCGCGGAGCGGCACGTGTGGTTCGTCGAGCGGGCCGACGGGGGCGGGTTCGTCGTGCACGCCCTCGGGGGCTCCGGGCAGGACCGGCCACAGACGGTACGGGGCGACGCCGTGCTGCTGGCGACCGGTGCGTACGAGAAGGTGCTGCCCTTCCCCGGCTGGACGCTGCCGGGGGTCGTCACGGCGGGGGGCGCGCAGGCCATGCTCAAGGGCGGGCTGGTGCTGCCGCCCGGCCGTACCGCGGTGGTCGCCGGGACGGGACCGTTGCTCATGCCGGTCGCCGCGGGGCTGTCGGCGGCGGGGGCACGGGTGGCGGCGCTGATCGAGTCCGCCGGTCCCGGGCGGCTGGCGTGGGGCGCGGTGAGACTGGCCGGGCATCCGGCGAAGCTGGCGGAAGGGGCGCGGTACGCGGCGGCGCTGGCGCGGCGCGGGGTGCCGGTGCGGACCGGGCACGCGGTGGTCGCCGCGCACGGCTCGGAGCGGCTGGAGGCGGTGACGGTGGCGGCGCTGGACGGCGCGGGGCGCGTACGGGCCGGTACCGGGCGGCGGATCGCGTGCGACGCGCTGGCGGTGGGGCACGGGCTGCTGCCGCACACCGACCTCGCCGGGGGGCTCGGCTGCCGCATCGCCGAGACGGGTCACGGGGGCTGGGGGGTGGCCGTGGACGG
>NZ_VBVX01000067.1 GCF_005981925.1 Streptomyces albidochromogenes | reverse complement strand
CGGCTCGATGAGCGACCACAGTTCGTCCGACACGATCCACGGCCGCGACTGACGTTTCCCCACGACCGGACCAACGACCACCCAAGTCGAAAGTCACTTGATCAACAACTTCTGTTAGGGCCTCTAAGTGCCCTGGAAGGGCTGCCGGTCGGTCAGTGACCACCACGTGTGCTGATGCAGGGATCCGGTCGCGATGTCGAAGGTCAGCAGGGTGGCCGGGGCCAGCAGCTGGATGCCCTGGAACGGGGTGTCGACGCCCACCGGCGTCTCGATCGCAAGCACCTCCGGCCGCAGGACCAGCGGGGCGGTGCCGTAGCCGGTCAGTGTGGTGACCTCGGAGGCGAACGCGAGCCGGCCGCCGTCCAGGCGCCAGTAGAGCGGCTTCTCGCCGAGCCGGTCGCGCGCCAGGAACAGCTTGCTGACGTGCGGGTCGAACATGCCGTCCAGTCCGTCCAGGCAGGACGGCCCGATCTTGGCCCAGGCCCGCAGCAGGAAGTGCGCGTCCGTGTCTCGGTGGCCGAGCGGGATGCCCCAGGCCTTCGCCAGCTGGCGGTAGTTGTAGATCTCGCCGTTGAAGGCCAGCAGCACCCCGGACTCGCGGTCGAGATAAGGGCCGGGAACTGCCTGCGGGTCGACGATCAGCAGCGTATTCATGGCCAGCACCGCTCGGCCGTCCGTGCTGGCGGCGTGCATGGTGCCGTCCGGACCGCGGTGGGCCTGTGAGGCGCCCATGGCGCCGACCGTGCGCTCATGCCGGACTGCGTCGGCTCCGGCCAGTCCTGCGATTCCGCACATATCTGGTTCACCCCCGAGTGTGGTGGTGCCTTGGCGGCGGCCGCCGCCGGGAGGAGACTTGTTCCGGTTCCGGCGGAGGCCTGGGCTCTCATCACAGCCGCCCGGCCGATGTGCGGGGAGAGCTCGCAGGGGGGCTCACAACTTGCAAACACGGTTCGCGGCCGGGTCGGGAGGAATATCGTCAGTGACCCAACACGCGGAACATGTACGACTCTTCGTCCCCAGTCGAGTACGACTCCTTCGTGCTCCACCGAGTACAGACATACGTACTCAACTGCTGGTTCGAGCCGTGCGTGGTCCGGTCACCGGCAGAGGGAGAGTCGTGGCATCGACCACCCGCCGGGCCCGTCCGCCCAACGCGGACCTGGCCCGGCTCATCGAAGCCAGCGGCGCGAGCCACAAGTCCCTGGCTCTGCGTATCAACCAGCTCGCCCACGCTGCCGGGATAGAGACCGACTATTCGCATACTTCCGTGGCGAACTGGTGCAGGCGGGGGATGACGCCGAAATGGCCGGTCCCGAAGCTGTTGTCGCAGGCCATCAGCGAGAGGCTGGGCCGGCCCGTCAACCTCGGCGAGCTCGGTATGGGCGAGGCGGAGACAATCGACGCGGATGTGGGGTTGGATTTCCCGCGAGACCCCACCGACGCCGTCCGCGGCCCCACTTCGTTCTGGAGCTCCGTGAACCGCCGCGACTTCCTGGCCGGATCCGGCTTCGCCGCCTCCGCCTTCACCACCCCCGTCACCCGATGGCTCGTCACCCCCGCCGACGAGAGTCCCGACCGCCGCGGCGGCCAGCAGGTCGGCCGGGCCGACCTCGACGAACTCCGCGAGGCCGCCGACGACGCCCGCCGCTGGGACTCCAAATACGGCGGCGGGAACTGGAAGGCCAACTCCGTCACCGACTGCCTCGACCACCGGGCGGGCCCGCTGCTGGAGGGCACGTTCTCCGAGAAGATCGGCCGTGAACTCTTCTCGGTGAGCGGCGAATTGTCCAGGCTCGCCGGGTGGACGGCGTTCGACGTCGGCCAGCACGATGCAGCCCAGCGGCACTTCATTCAGGCCCTCAGCCTCGCCCGCGCCAGCGGTGACGTGCAGCTGGGCTGCTATGTCCTGACCACCATGGCCATGCAGTCCCTCATGCGCGGCTTCGCCTCCGAGGCCGTCGACATGGCTCAGGGCGCCTTCAACCGGGCCAAGGGCCAGGCGGCCCCCGGGTGCTGGCGTTCACCAAGCTGATCGAGGCCCGCGCGCACGCCCGCGAGAACGACCCCAGGGCCGCCTCCAGGGCCCTGGCGGCCTCAGAGAACCTCCTCGACCAGGCCAAGGCCGACAGCGGCGACGAGCCCGCGTGGATCGACTTCTATGCGCACCCCCGCCTCTCGGCGGACGCCGCCGAGATCTTCCGCGACCTGAAGAACCCCAAGATGGCCCTGGCCTGGAACAAGCAGGCCGCCGCCATGGCGCCCGGCACCTTCACCCGCTCCGTCGGCATGCGGCTCGCGATCGTCGGGACTGCCCATCTCCAGGCCCGCGACCTCGACCACGGCCTCGAACTCGGCAACCGCAGCATCGACATCCTCGCCCGCGTCCAGTCCTCCCGGGCCAAGGACTATGTGTGTGAGTTCAACACGGCCCTTGCTCCCTGGCGGCGCGAACCGGCCGTCCGCGAGTTCATTCACCGCACCCGCACCGAACTGGGGATGGCCGCCTGACAGAGGAACGGGACCGGCGGGACCGAACTCCCCAACAAGGTGCGGCCACTCTTTCCAGAATCGGACGCTTCACTGGAACGGACCAGTAGTCTAATGGTGTGGACTTCCAGTACTGAGATTGGGCTCCTGTGGGGACCTTCTCCCAGCGACAGGCCCGTCGCCCGGGGGCGCGGTACGCGCTGTGCAGCTCTACCTGCGGCCAAAGCTTCGTGGATGGCTGGAAGGGCTGCTTGCCAAGCCCTCGGACGAGACAGCGCCTGGCGAGTCTTAGAGGAGAACAGTGGGGGCCGGCGTCGTTACTGAGGTTTTCAGGGCGGGGTCGGCGGGTTGATGGCCAGGCTTGTGGCGGTGAGGCAGCCGTCGATCAGGCGGGGCCGGAGCTGGATCCTGCGTAACTCGCTGCGGAGTGTGCGGTCGAGGTCGTCGGGTGTGGTGAAAGCGGTGTTGGCCATCGCTCTGCGCACGAGTGACCAGACGGCCTCGACGGGATTCAGGTCGGGTGCATACGGCGGAAGCCGGACGGTGGTGAGCCAGTCGTGCTCGGCCTCGTACCGCTTCAGCCCTGCGGCCAGGTAGGTGTTGAGGTTGTCCCAGACCACCACGATCGGGCCGTCGAGCTGGATGTGTGCCCGCACCAGGAGATCGCGATAGTCCTTCCACGAGAAGCTCTTACGTGCGCCCTTGAGCAGGAGGTGCGTGCGGGGCCGGTGGATGAGACGGCTCTTCTCGCCGGGCTTGTAGCAGCACAGCGCGGCGACCGAGGTCCGGCGGCGGGACCTGCCGCGCACGCGGATGACGGGGGTGTGCCCGCGTCGGCCCCAGGTGCGGGCACGGGGCGGCGTCATCGAGAAGCCGGCTTCGTCCTCGAAGACGATCCAGGCCCCGCATGCCGCCGCGAGCCTTTTACCCGGGGCCATACCTCCTTCTTCCACAGCTCCACCGCGTGCTCGTCACGCTCCAGTGCTCTGCGGGCGGGTGCCTGCCAGGACCAGCCGTGCCGTTTCAGTAGCCGCCACACCGTCGCCACCGACAGGCTCACCCGAAGCCGCCGGCGGATCACCGTCTGAACCCGGACCAGGGTCCAGCGTTCGTCTTCGAAGCCGTGCGTCACCGGGCCTTTGCCGAGTTCCTCCTCCAGCACGGCGAACTGGGCGTCGGTGATGATCGGTGAGTTCGCCGGACCCGCGGAACGCAGGCCCTCCATGCCGCCCTCGCGCCAGGCACGGCGCCAGCGTTCCACCGACCGCACGCTCACCCGCAGGTCCTTCGCGATCACCGCGGTCTTCTCACCCGCCGCGAACCGTTGTCCAGCCTGAAGCCGGATCCCCTCACGAAACGCCCGACGCTCAGCGGTCAGGCCCCCACCCTCCGAATACCTCACCTCACCGGCATACCGCAGGGATCATGAACCGTCACTACCCGACGACAACCCGAAAACCTCAGTAGTTGGGCTGCCCGTCGTGCTCGGGACGAAGGTGAGGTGCTCGCCCTTGGTCCGTTCTCGGGTGGTGTACATGGAGCGGTTGACCAGCGATCTACCTGAAGAAACCATCCGATGCGCAGCACTACAGCGTGATGTACGACCACCTCCATGCCCACGCCTTCGATCCTGACAGCACCCGCGACTTCATCGCTGACGCCCGTCAAGTCGTACAGCAGAGCACCCGGCGTCCTGACTGCCGGCTGTGACCCTCGCCCGACGGCCGGGGCAAGGGCCTTTGCTGTGGCGGGTGTGTTTGATGCCCCTGTGGATGTCGCGGCCCGGAGCGGCGGCAGGCTGACGGCCGCACTCCGGGTCCGTTGACGATACCGACCGCCACACCGTGGTGGAGCGGTACCAAGTCCCGGGATCGCTCAGGGGGTCGGGCGGCAACCCCCGAGGTGCCTTCCTGAGACCACCCCTGATAGCGCCCCTGTGCCTTCCCTGATTCCGGTCTCGGGCTCTTGTGCACCCGCAAGGCCACTCACCACGCTCGGCGAGGGAGTAATCCCCGTGATCCATTTCGTGCGATGTATGAAAGGGACTGCATGCAACCGTTCTTCAGGGCGCTCACCGGAGTGCTCGCTGTTGGAGCGTTCGCAGCCGGAGTGCCGACGTCGGGCGGGGCGGCAGCGGACGCCGTCCCTGCTGCCAGAAGCTCGACGCCATCGAACGCCATTGTCTGGAAGTCGTGTCCCCAGGACGCCACAGCAGAGTGCGGCTCCCTGCGCCTGCCCATCGACTGGGCACACCCTTCGGGTGTGACGTTCGATCTCGCGGTGGCCCGTCGCAAAGCGACCGATCCGGATCGCCGAGTCGGTGTGCTGCTGGTGAATCCCGGCGGGCCGGGTGATTCAGGTGTGGACTTCGCGGTACGGCGCGCCAAGGCACACTTCAGCGCAGACGTCCAGAAGAGGTTCGACGTCATTGGGTTCGACCCGCGAGGTGTCGGTGCCAGCCACCCGGTGAAATGCTCACAGGAGCTCCTGGCTCAACGGCCGTCGGCCTACCCCCGCAGCCAGGGGGAGTTTGAGCAACTGGCCGCTTTCAACCGGACCTTACGACAGGACTGCCGACGGCACAGCGGTCCCATCTTCGACCACGCCGACACCCTGAGCGTCGTCCACGACATGGACGCCATCCGCCGGTCCTTGGGCGAGAAAGAGATCAACTACTTCGGCCACTCCTACGGCACGCTGATCGGCCAGCAATACGCGGAGCAGTACGGTGACCGGATCCGGACCATGGCCCTCACCGCGAACATCGACCACAGCCTCGGCGCGCGGCAGTTCCTCGTCTCCTCGGCGGTCACCGCAGAGGACTCGTTCCAGCAGTTCGTGACCTGGTGCGACCGCACCAGGTCCTGCGCGCTTCATGGCCGGGACGTCACCGCTGTGTGGGACGACCTGCTGGCCAGGGCGGACCGGGGAGAAATACAGGAACCGGGAAAGCGGGACCAGGCCCTCACCGCGAACGCGATTACACAGGTTGCCTTCAAGGCGTTCTACGGCCCGGACTGGGACGGGCTCGCCACGTACGTGGCAAGACTCGGCGCCGGGGAGCTGAAAGAGCGGCGGCAGCCGCAACAACCACGGATCTCAGAGGTAGGCGACAAGCCGACGACCGCAGAACCGTTCCACGCGGTGTTCTGCCAGGACTGGCGCATCCGGCCGAAAGACTACCGGGAATTCGCCAACCTGACCCAGGCCGAACTGCGAGCCGCCCCACATATGCGCGGCTCACCACGTATTCACGCAGCAGTAGCAGGCTGTGTCGGCTGGCCGTACAAAGTGAACAATCCGCAGCATCGGCCACAGATCACCGAGGCACCCAAGATCCTCATGCTGCATTCGCTGCACGACCCGGCGAACAATTACGCGTGGGCGACCAACGTGCACCGACAGACCCGCAAAACGACAGTCCTGGTGTCGTACGAGGGCGCAGGACACAGCGTCTACGGCCGCACCAACTGCACACGTAAGGCGGTGGACGACTACCTCCTAGAGCTGAAGCTCCCGCATGCTGGGCACAGGTGTGCCCCGGCCGCGAGTAGCTGATCGTTCCAAAGCACCACATCGGGCGACGGCGACCGATGTCACGTGCCCGTGAGCGCTGGGCGCCCGGTTGCCCTTGAGGGCGGCCGGGCGACTGGCCCCGGAGGCACGGGGCGCCGAACTTGTCGAGACGGCCTTCTCCGTTGGAGTTGTTGCGCCTCTGCCGGGAGGTGGTTGCCAGCTACGGCCGGCAGAGCGTATGGGACCGGGCGGCTTCCGCCCGGCGCGTCTGGCGGCTCGGCCGGTGGGGTGGACAGGGGCAGTGTCGAGGACGAGGACGAGCTCTGTGCTCGTCCGGCGGTGGGTGGACCGCTGCGCGGATCGGTCGGAGACGAGTGAGGCGATCGCGAGATAGTCCTGTGGAAATGTGTCCGATGAACCGTCGCGGATGGAGCTGCTCCGCTTCCTGGAATGTCCAGCTCAGGGGCTGGGCGACGTGGCGGGGGATGTCGAGCTGACCTGAATCGCGTCTGCCGGGACCTCGAAGACGAGCGCGATCCCGTCGCGTTCGTTGCCCTGCTTGCCGACGCGCGTGAAGCCGAAGCCCGAGATAGTGGCTAGGGAGGCGTTGTTGTCGGATCTGATGCGGGCCCGCACGGTCCTGACATCGGGTTCGGCGGCGGCCCTGGTGAGCAGCGCCGTCAGCACGGCGCGGGCATAGCCTTGGCGGCGGTGTGCGGGCACGACGGTGAAGCCGACCTCGACCATGCCGGCCTCGTCCGGCGGCCCGTGGAACCCGGCGTCGCCGACGACGACCCCCTCCGGCTCGGACACGGCGGCCCGTGTGATCCACGGCGCGACAGAGGGGTCCTCGGCGAGCTGGTTGGCGCGATAGCCGAAGATCCAACGGGCCCGGTCGCAGACGAAGTGTTCGTCAAGGGCGACCCCGGCCTCGGCGCTGCCGCCGTCGAGGTCACCGTCGGCAAGCGCCCGCAGCGCCTTCGCGCTGAGCTCGACGAAGCGGACGCGTTTGGGGATGGGGAGAAGTTCGTCATTCATCGCGGAAATGCTCGCCCAGCACCGGAGGGCTGTCCACCGCTTTACGGCCTCGGCGGACACAGCGATCGTCTCGGTCGGACCCGTGACGTGACAGGGCCGCGCGGACGCCGCGCTACATATGCCGAGACTGCCCTGTGCGAGTTCCGCGGGCATCGGTGCCTCTGCGGGCTGTCGTGTCCGGCCGCGACCGGGCCTCAAACTGCGGGCGGACCCGGATCCGGGTGCTGATCTTCGCGCTGAACATTCTCTCTATTAGCTTGCGTTTCAACCTTTGCCTCGACCAGTTTTTGGCTGGTCGAGGCAGACAAGAGAGTTCACACGGACCTGAGTGCCAGCTCTCAATCTTCATGCGACACACCGAGGTCGTGGCGCATAGCGGTTCTCATAGTTCGGAGCATCTCCCAGACCTCGTACTGGGCCTGGGCCGCGGTCCCCATCGTTTCGCCTGGTTCGGGGGCGCCGCGTTCGAGGCGCTTGACCTGGCCGTAGACCTTGTTCAGGGCTTGGTTGACGACACTCGCTCGCATGAGTACTTCTTCGGGGGCGATCATCTGTGCTTCGGAGTATCGATCGCGGTGCGCGTTCTTCGCCTCCTCAAGTGCGTCGCTGTCGGCCTCCTCCACGCCGCGTTCCCTCATGACGTGTAGGTGGCGGTTGAGTGCGGTGGTGAACTGCCGGGCATCTCGGTTGAGTTCCACATAGCAGGTGCGTCGCAGCGAACGGTTCTCGCGGACCTCCTCATGGTCTCGAACGAGCTCTATCTCCCGGCGCTTCGCTCGTTCGGAGCCGCGCTGGGTGAGTAGCGCCCCTCCCAGGGTTCCTGCGACGCCTGCGACAGCGATGATCACTGAGCTGAGATCCACCGACGTACCCCCGTGAACTTCTTCGGCCTCGTGCCCGCTGCACATGGCCCAGGCCGTCAAGTTTGCCGCTCCTCGGTGCGCCGGGGTTTGGTGCCCTTCTTGTGGTGGGCGGGGCGGCTGTACGCCTCGCCGGTGGCAAGGACTCTGCCCACGTCATGACGGGTGGCCGGGTGGCGCTTCTTCGAACCCGGCGGCCGGCCAGGCCCAGGACGAGCCGGTTTCGGTGCACTGGCCAGGGAGCCGGTCTTCGTGCACAGGTTCCTGAACCCCCTGCGGACCCGGGCGGGCGTGAGCCTGTTCGGCGGAGCCGGTTTCTCCCAGGGGCGCCGGAGATCGGTGGCCAGCGGCCGCGCGAGCCGGAGCTGGGCATAGGCGGCGATCACCAGCCACGTCCACCGGTCGGCAGCCTCCGAGCTGCGAAGCCGGGGCTTGGTCCACCCAAGTGTCTGCTTGAACAGGCGGAAAGTGTGCTCCAGGTCGAAGCGGCGGAGGAAGGACTGCCAGCAGCGGTCGACATCGGCCTGGGTGGCGGCCGTGCCCGACCACCACAGCCAGACCGGCTTGTTCACACCGCCGCTGGGCAATGTCTCCACGACCAGGCGGATGACGGTGCCTTCGATGATGGGTAGCGGTCCGTCGTAGTCGATCCAGGCCTCCCGGCGGGTGAGCCGAGGGTGCAGGCGGTCCCATGCCTGCGCGGTCGCCTTGCCGTAAAGGCGGGTGTCGGTGGTCGTCACGGCCTGCTCGATACCCCACGTGGAGGGGTCACCGAAGACGAACTCGCCTCCGTGCTTGGGTGGTCGGCCGCCCTTGGGGTCGTAGACCCGCGGCGGTGTCGGCCGGCGCATGACGCGGTCGGAGCGGAGTCTGCCGAGGATCTCGACGGGCAGATCGGTCAGCAGGTGGGCGATGCGGGGTGCGTCGTATCCGGCGTCCAGAACGACCAGGACTTCAGGGTCGCCCGGCTTCCACTGGCCGGCGGCGACGAGCCGCTCGACCAGCTCGCGGAGCTGGACCGTGGTCACCGCGGCGACGTCCGCGCCGGGCTGCAGACGGACCGCGTCCAGCACTGCTGTCCACGACGTCCGGCCGGTCTCCAGCGCAGCCACGATCGAGTACGGCCAGCCTGGGACCATCTGGTGCTTGCCCTCACCCGGCCGAAGGTGTGGCAAAAGGACCGGTCAGCGCAGGTGTTGGCGTCCGGCCGCAGCCACGGCGAGACATCCGCGGCCAGCACGATCCGACCATCCGCCGCCCTCGGCAACGGCATCGAAGCCAGGGCCCGACGCAGCCGGGCGATATCGATCCGTCCCTGGTTGAGGCCGCCGTAAAGGGCCCCGTGCCCGCGGTGGTGCTCCGGTGCGAGCGCCAGATCAACCAGCGTCCGCACCGGCCCGTCCGTGCACAACAGCGCATCGCATAACTCGGACAGCACGTCGCTCCGCGTGGTCAGACACGCGTACAGCTCCGACCGGAAGCATGACACTTCCGCGAACGCATCCCGCAGGACGCCCCGATACCCCAAACTCACGACCACGGCCTTCGTATTGGTTCCTCTGCCTCTGTGACGGAGCACAGGATCAGACGAAGGCCGCCCTCACGCCCGCTGAACTGCGAAAAAGCTGATCAAGTTCGAGCCGCGTTCGACACCGGACCTTAAATGCCAAGCTCAGCCAATGGACGCTCTGCTCATCGAGCCGACGCCTCGCACGTAACCGGGAACGCCCATAACCGCGCCCCGGCGCCCCGTGGGGGATCGGGGGGTCTGCTTCATCCTTTAGCTCGGCCCGCTCCCCGGCCGACAAGTCCTGGCGTAGCGAGCTGGCGGGCTACGTCGCACGCGGCCTCCGAGTCAAAGTTGTTCGCGTCGGTGTGCGAGCCGTGCCAGTGGCGGGTTTGAGCCACTCACGCGGTGAACGTGGCGGACAGCCGCCCCTAGGGGGGGAGCTGGCTGCACCGGTGCGTCGGGCTGGCGTGAGCCCTCTTGATCGGGTCGGCTCGCCTCAGGGGGTGCTCAAGCCCGGTCGAGTGCTGTGTGCCGCAGGATCTCGTCGGCCAGGCGGGTGTCCAGTGCGGTGGGCAGTGTGTGTCCCATGCCCTCGATCATGACCAGGCGAGCACCGGGGACCGCCGTGGCCGTGGCCTGCGCGTGCGCGAGTGGGAACATCGGGTCCTCAGTGCCGTGCAGTACCAGCATGGGCGCTGTGACGGCCGCCAGGTCCGCGGTGGTGAATTCCTCCGTGGCGGCGCCGGCGAGGGTGTGGTTGAGCCCGGACCGCGCATCGCGTGTCCGCTCGTACACCCGGGTCTCCATCGTGCGGTACTCCTCCTCGTCGAAGGGCAGCACCGGTCAGGGCGCGCTGCACCGTCGCCACCGTGTTCGTGCCCAGCGGCTGGGAGGAGAGGCTGGTCAGGGTGAGGACCCGGTGGGGGTGGGTGAGGGCGACGCGCTGGGCGATGACCCCGCCGAGGGAGGCGCCCACCCAATGGGCTCGCCCGACGCCGAACGCGTCCAGGACCGCGAGTGCGTCCGAGGCCATGTCGGCGACGGTGTACGGGTGCGCGGCGAAGTCGACGGTGGAGGACCGGCCGACGTCCCGGTGGTCGTAGCGGATCACTCGGCGGCCCCCGTCGACCAGGCGCCGGAGCATGCCGTCGTTCCACTGGACGCCCTGCGCCTGCGCGCCCATCACCAACAGCACCACCGGCGACCCCGGCGCCCCGAAGTCCTCGGCCCAGAGGTTCAGTTCGCCCACCGGGACGGTGCGCTCGCGGCCGATGAGGGGCTCGTTCTTCGCTTCATATCCCTGCATGGTGACGCAGGGTAGCGGTCACCCCCTCGCCCACGCAGCCGAGTTTCGGCCCGGCGGCGTCGCCCAGCCACTCCGGCCGGCTCACCGCTCCGGGCGGCCGGCACGGCGGCCGGGCGGCGCGACTTCCGGCATTCGCTGTGATCGCCCATGCGGGGCCCCGGGCGGCCCTGTCCGGCGTCACCATCCGTTGCGTCAGGGGTTGCGTTGGATGTTGCGGCAGGGGGTTGCGCCAGATGTTGCGTCAGGGGTTGCGCGAGCCTGCGGGATGTTCTGGCGTTTGTGCAGCTCACCACGCCGGTAGAGGCGTGGTGGGGGTGCTGGCATCCCCCCTCAGAGCACCCCATGACCGCCCCGCCTGGAGAAGAAGGGTAGGAAGGAGCGAGTGGGAAGCGGGGAGCGCCTCGCGGGATCGGGCGTCGCTGGTCCTCTCGCGCGCGGCGGCGGGGCCGCGCGCGGACTGCTGGTGGCTCACCGCCACTCGTTTGCGGCGCGGTCGGGTCTACGACGAGGACCACGACCATCCCACGCCCGGCCCCGAGCCCCGGCCGGGACTATGCCGAACCGGTGGCGGTCCACTGGCCGGCCTGCTGCTCGACATCACCGGCTGGACGGCGTATGAGATCCGCACCGGTGTCGCGCTGATGACCCGAGCTCGGGCAGTTCGGCTCCGGCGGCCGGGCCCTGTAGGACCCCCGCCCCGGGCGAGCGCAACCGTTGGGACTGGACCGGTGCCACTCTCGGACCGTCCCGGACCGACTCCCCGCTGGAGCCGGCCCTGAGCACGCTGGAAGGCCTGACCAGCGCGCCGATCGCCGTGCACCGGCCTTCTGTCTCGGGCGGGCCGGAGAGTCACCGTGCACAGCAACAGCCGCTGACCGGCCATGCCCGCGCGCTCGCCGCCGACGTACAGCGCCGCGCCGACCAGTTGCCGAAGAGCAGCGGCCCTTGGGCGCTCGCCGACGTTGTCCTGCGTGAGGCGGAAGGCCGGCTGTCCGCGACGCTGGAGGGCACCGTCCAGAACCGCGCCCGCCTCGTTCGCGCTCTCTACGAACGGCTGGACCGCCTGGAGGCCGCCCTCGCCCCGGAGAGGGTTGTACCGAGCGGGGGCTGAACCGTGGGCTGGACGGTTGCGTCCAGCTACTTCGTCAGCGTGTCGAGTGCCTTCCTCACCTCACCCAACAAGTCTCTGACCTGGCGGAGAGCATCTTCCTGGGCGTCGGCGGGCTTGCTGACCGTTCCAGCGGAGGAGGCCTGGCCCGGCTCCCGCCTCGGATACCGTGTTCCTCTACGGGGTGCCATAACGGATGTGACGCCCCCCACCGGAGGTAGTCAGCGTATGAGTTCAAAGCGCAGCAAGAATCCAGCTCTGCCCGTACTTGACGACGCATTCCGACTCGCGTCGGTCAAGGACGCCGAAGAGTCCACCCGTGACTTGGCAGCGCGGCTGGCCACCACCGAGCTGCGCCGCGTTTCCCACCCGGGCCGGGTCACCTGGGAGCCCATCGATCAGGCCGATCCCGTACCGGTCCCGCCGACTGTGGTCGACGGTGACGGGGACCTGTGGCTGCGGGACCGGGGCACTGGCACCTGGACCATGCCCGAGTTCAACCCGAAGGAGTTCCCGGCCCGCTGTGGCGAGGTTCTGACGTGGAACGAGCTTGCCCGCGAGTTCGGCCCGCTTACCGCACTGGCCGACGACCGCCGCATCGGCGGCGGCCGGCGTCGCTGACCGCGCAGCCTTCTGGGATGGCCGCGCCCCTGAAGCGCCCGCTACGGGTAGCTGGGAGCTCCAGCTCACCGCCGAGCTCGACGATGGCGGCGAGCAGGTGAGCGTGGTGGTGGCGTGCGACGGCCTCGGTGCGGTCGGCGTCGGTGGACCAGTCGGGTAGCGGTCGGCCTTCAGTCGCCGCGGTGAGCGCGCGGCCCAGCTCGCCGATCGTCTGCTGCCAGTCGGCCAACTGCCCGAGCAGGCCGCGCACCAGCTCGACGGCGGCCCCGGGCCGGCGGCGAAGGCCCGCGCTTCGACGGCGGCCTCGGCGAGGACGTCTTCGTCCAGGTCCTCGAGGGCCTCACGCCACAGAGCGGCCGCAGCGTCGAACGCGGCCAGGGCGACACGTCCAGTGCAAACACCGCCGCGTATCGCGCTCTGAGCTGCGGTGCTGCCTCGGATAGAGGTTCGTGGAATCGGTGTTGCACCTCGCGTAGCGGGCCCGCGCCATGTCCGGGCGGAGGCGCCGCCGCCGACAGTACGAGGCCCCGGGCGATGACGCCCGGGGCCTCTCGGTGCACTTCGCTTGACCGTCCTGTTCAACGACCGGCCGCAGCCGGTGTCACGCCCAGTCCACGCCCAGCGCCGCGATTGCGGCGAGCTGGTCAGCGGTGAGCTTCTCGCGCCGCTCACGTGTGCTCGAAATCCATACGCCCAGCTTCACGATCACCGGCTCCGCCTCGCCGTCGACCATGATCTCTTCGCTGTGACCGCGCGGCAACGGCCGGTCTACGCCTTCCCTCTCGACCCATTGTGTGAGGGTCGCTGGAATGCCTGTTGTGCTTTGTTCGGGCCCTTCGTCGCACGCGTGGCTGCTGGGGTGGGTGCCGGGGCCTGGTCGGGTTGTACGCCCAGTTTCGAGAGCCGTTCCTGCTGTTCGTCGACAGCTGCGCCCAGGTGCCCGGCTGGGCCTGCCGCTGGAGCCACCGCCCGATGTCGTCGCCGTCCGTCAGCACTCCGGGTTTCGATGGCCGGCAGACTGCCGTCGGCGTCGACCAGGTCGGCGAGGACGCGGTAGTGGCGTTGCCAGTCGAGTGGCCACGGGTAGTTCCAGTCCGGGTCGATCGGGGCCAGTTGCTTCGCGTGTTTCTCCGCCCGCTTCGGGTCCTTGCCGAGGCCGCCTTTGCGGCGGAGGTTGGCCATGTGCTCGCCGACCGGGATCATGGCCTCGTCCTCGCCCCACACCGCGTCCTGTCGCGGCGCGAGGTGTCCCATGGCCTGTCGGTAGGACCGGAGCGCGGCGAGCTTGTTCTCCCCACGCCTCCTCGCCCGGCTCCCACACCATTCCGGCCTCCGGGGGAGGCCAGCAGCACCTTGCGCCGCACCTCCAGCTCCCGGCCCGCATGGCCTGGCCCTGCTGGTGCACCCGTCGGCCAAGCGGAAAGTCCTTCGTCACGCCCACCTCGACCTCGACGTCATAGGGCGCGGCGTAGAGGCCGGTGATCTCGTTCTCCTTCCGCCAGCGCAGCAGGGCCTGGTAGCCCTCCAGCCACACCAGCGACTCCGGCCGGTAGACCCGGGAGGGGAGGAACGCGGCGATGGTCGCGGCGTCGCGGGGAGAGGAGAAGTGGAGCAGGGCGGCTTCGGCGGCGGCCTGCGTGTCGTCCTCCTGGCCCTGGCCGTCGCCCTCGCCGCTGGCCCCGACGATCTGTCCGTCCTGGTCGCGCCGGATGTGGACTTTGCGCTTGCCGCTGGTGAGCGCGCGGGAAGCGAGCTGCTCGACGAGTCGTTCATCGTGCGCTCGAAGTCCCTTTATGTGGGGGCTTGGGTTACCGGCCGGTCGGGTGAAGCGCCGGGGCGGCGCCGCTTTGGTCGCGGCAGGGCCACTGGACAAGAGGCAGGCTGACGAGTAGGTGCCTGCGGCGGCACCGACAGGCCGGCGTGGTGCGGCCGCCATCCAACCTCCGTTCCCGCACCACTCTGTACTGGGCAGTATCGGAGAGCCTGGTTACCGCCGGGTCCTGAGGGCATTGGTGTGATGAGTGAGTGGAACTGGGCATGGCTCCTGGGGGCCCGATCGCGGTGCCGGTCGGGCCCCGAGCCGTCCCGGTGAACACTTCCCTACCGTGCGGAGCATCAGAAGGGAACTCTCGATGGCCGGTCTGAGGCTGGGCCCGCTCCTGCGCCATGTGGACTGGGAGACGGGCACGAGCGCGACGGTGTGGGTCGAGACCGACCGGGCGTGCACGGCGGAGGTCCGGTGCCCTGGCGGCGCCGGTGGTTCGGCCCCCACGTTCCGCATCCTCGGCCACCACTACGCACTGGTAGTCGTGACAGGACTCACCCCCGGGTCCGCCACGAGGTACGAAGTGCTGCTCGACGGCGAGCGGGTATGGCCCCTCGCGGACTCGCCCCAGCCGCCCAGCACCATTCACACACCGCCGGTCCCGGCGACGGGCGCGGTGGTCGCCTTCGGCTCGTGCCGGTGGGCGGCGCCTGCCGTGGGCGAGCCCGATCCGGTGGGACCCGACGTCCTCGACACCCTCTCCGCCCGGCTCGCCGCCGACCTAGAGGCCGAGCGTCCGGACGTTCTCCTCCTCCTGGGCGACCAGGTGTACGCGGACGAGACCTCCGCCGAAACCCGCGCCTGGATCGCCCGGCATCGGCGGGCCGCTGGCACCGGCTCCGCCGCCCCACCCGACCAGGTCGCCGACTACGAGGAGTACACCCACCTCTACGACGAGTCCTGGGGCGACCCCGAGCTGCGCTGGCTGCTCTCGACCGTACCCAGCTGCATGATCTTCGACGACCACGACGTCATCGACGACTGGAACACCAGCGCCGCCTGGGTAGCCGACATGCGGGCAACGCCCTGGTGGCACGAGCGGATCACCGGCGGCCTGATGTCGTACTGGGTCTACCAGCACCTCGGGAACCTTTCCCCCGCCGAACTCGCCGAGGACACGTTGTACGCGGCGGTACTGGCGGCCGACGACGGTACGGAGGTGTTGCGCGCGTTCGCCGAGCGCGCCGTTGCTGACCCTGCGACGGTGCGCTGGAGCTACCGCAGGGACTTCGGCCGCACCCGGCTGGTGATGGTCGACACCCGGGCCGCGCGGGTTCTGGAGGAGCAGCAGCGGGCGATGCTGGACGCCGAGGAAGCGGCCTGGCTGCGGACGCAGGCCTTCGACCACCCTGGCGGCGTTGACCACCTGCTGATCGGGACCTCGCTCCCGTGGCTGCTGCCCCCGATGGTTCACTTCGCGGAGGGCTGGCACGCGGCACTCTGCCGGGGCGAACGGGGACCTCGCTGGGCACGCTTCGGGGAATGGCTGCGCCGACGCGCGGACCTGGAGCACTGGGCGGCGTTCACCTCGTCGTTCGAAAATCTCACCCAGACGGTCGCCGAAGTAGGCAGAGCCGACGCCGCTCCGGCGACGGTGTGCGTGCTCTCCGGAGACGTACACCACGCGTATGTGGCGGAGCCAGTCTGGGCCACCGGACAGCAGCCGCGCTCCCACGTCTTCCAGTTCACATGTTCACCACTGCACAACTCGGTGCCCGCAGCCATACGGATCGGATTCCGTTTCGGCTGGAGCCGGTTCGCGAAAGCGATCGGGCATCTCCTCGCGCGCCACGGACGGGTCGCAAGACCGGCCGTCCGCTGGGAACGCACCGGCGGACCCTGGTTCGGCAACCAGATGATGACACTGACACTGCGCGGACGTACCGCGCGGCTACGGCTGGAAAAGGCGGCGGGCGGGAAGCGGGGGAGCCGCGGGACCGACCGCGCCGGAGCCCGGCTCCTCGGTGTACTCGACCGGAGCCTGGCAGACGAAAGTTGACCCCCAGCCGGACGGCGCCCCCCAACACCCACAGACCCATACGCCGCAGCGACGGTCGAACGAGTGAGCTGCGCGCTTCTGGCCGGTGATCAAACATGCGTGGCGGGAGCGGCGCCGGAGCAGTGGGCCCCACAGGCCCTGCTTGCGGTAGGCCAAGCACATGCGCTGCACCGTGGTGCGCGAGACGCGGCCGAAGCCGAGCGCGGTCAGCTCATCGACCGAGCGAAGGAGGTGCGGTTGCCGAGGGCGAGCAGCCGTATGAGCCCGCACTTCGCTGCCGGCGGAGGGCCGTCCTGACAGCGGCCGGAGTCTCACGGCTCCCTGCGGCTCACCCACCTCGTCGGATCTGCTGCCAGGAGGGCCAAAAACAGGAGATGGCAGGACGAAGGTCCACAAGGCCGAGTACGTTCGACTCGGCCCGCTGGCTGCCGGACGGCATCGGGGTTACGCCGGCCGTCTCTCGCCCTCGCGACAGGAGTCGTTGCCCCATGACCTACCGGTTCAACCCGCCGCCCACCTGGCCCGCCCCGCCGGAGGGGTGGAGCCCGCCACCGGGCTGGGAACCGGATCCCGCATGGCCCACACCCCCAGGCTGGCAGATCTGGATCCCGGAAGGGGCCGTGCCGCAGCCGAGCGCACCCGTTCCTCAGCAGTCCCCCTACGGTCCCCAGACGACGGTCCCGGCCACAGGTGGGGGTCTGTTCGGCCGGCGCCGTAAGCAAGCGGAGTCCGAGGCGGCGCGTCTTGCGGGCGATCTGGCGCTGATGGAAACACAGGTACGCGGACTACAGGAAGACAACCGTCACCTGACGGAGCAATTGAGTCGTCTCATCGGAGCCGACAGCGCTCAGATAGCCGCCGAGCACCAGCGACTGCGCCGCGCGCATGAGGAGAAGCTCCAAGAGATCGGACGGATCGACGCTCTCCTCGACGAGAAGACAGAGCACGCCGCCGAGAGCGCCGCGCAGTCCCTGGTTGACGTGCGCCGACAAGCCGACGACATGGCTCGCCAGACGGCGGAGGCCGAACAGCGCCTCACGGCCGCGCGCCGGGATCTGGTGCTCACCGATGAGACGCGGATGCTGCAAGAGGCCGGCATCTACGAGTACCGCCATCCGCTCGCCGACGCGCTCGCCTACAAGGACCGGCTCGACAGTCTCAAGGCCCGCTACAAGCAGCTGGCGAGGGACGATCGGGCAGTGCTCGGGAACCAGTACTGGATGGTGGACGGCTCAGCTGCCAAGGGCCGCAAGATGGTCCGTGACTTCTCCAAGCTGATGCTGCGCGCGTACAACGCCGAGGCGGACAACGCAGCGCGCGGCATGAAGCCGCACCGGCTCGACTCGCTGATCGACCGGCTCGGCAAGACGCGGGAGTCGATCGCCCGGCTCGGCGCCACCATGCAGATCCGCATCGGCGATGACTACCACCAGCTGCGGGTGCAGGAGTTGGAGCTGACGGCGGACTACCTGGTGAGGAAGGAGACCGAGCGGGAGGAGCAGCGAGAGCTGCGAGCCCAGCAGCGTGAGGAGGAGCGCCTGCAGCGCGAGATCGAGCGCGAGCGGCAGCGGCTGGAGAAGGAGCGCAGCCACTACGAGGGCGCCCTGCGCCGCCTGCGCTCCGGCACCGGCGATGAGGCCGCCATCGCCGAACTTGAAGGAAAGCTCGCCGAGTTGATTGCCGAACTGGAGACGGTCGAGGCCCGCGAGGCCAACATCCGTGCCGGATACGTCTACGTCATCTCCAACGTCGGAGCGTTCGGCGAACGCATGGTCAAGATCGGTATGACCCGGCGCCTCGATCCCATGGACCGCGTCATCGAACTCGGGGACGCGTCCGTCCCCTTCCGCTTCGACGTACACGCCCTGATCTTCAGTGAGGACGCCGTCGGCCTGGAACGCCGCCTGCACCAGGAGTTCGAGGCCCGCCGCGTCAACCGGGTCAATCTACGCCGGGAGTTCTTCTACGTCACACCGGCAGACGTACGCGCCGCCCTGCAGCGGCTCGCCGGACAGCACCTCCTGGAATTCCAGGACACGCCCGAGGCTCCTGAATGGAGGGCCAGCCAGACTGCTGCCGGGCTGTGACGGGCTCGACTCAGTCACCTCGTCGGGTGCGTCCAGACGGCAGGCGGCGCCATCCAGACTGATCCAGGTGACCTTGGAGGTACTTCCCGCCGCGAGGTGAGCGGTCACTTCTCCGGTTGGGGTGATCGCGAGCCACACGGACACCTACACCTCGCTGATGCCCCAGTTCGAGCAGGAGGCCGCCGACGCCCCCGTGCGGTTGGTAGGAAATCCCGTAACCAGGACACTAGCGACACCCGGTGTCGGTGATGGCATCGACCCAACCCGGTCCCGATCCGTCGCATGCGACGGCCCCCCGGCCGCGTTTCCGATACGCCCAGTCACTCCCATGATTCGGTGACACCGGGCTGATCCGCCGCGCACTGCTGACTGACCCGAAACACGAGCCGATCCCACACCACGGCCGCCGCACCCGCCCGGGGTGCCCGGTGTGGCGGCCGCCCGCACCTCCCGGCCCGGCACAGCTGGAAGCCCCCACAGGCCGCCTACCGCGCCCTCCGCCGGTGCTGCGGCTCCCTGGGGCCTACGAGCCGGTGACCAGTGCGAACGGGGCCCTGTGAGGGCTGTCTCTTGCTGCCGCTAAGCCTGCTGGAGAAGTCAGCTTTCCTCGGGCGAAGCGGCTATCCGGCCCAGCGCCCCGTCATGAAAGCGGCAGTGAAGACCACGGCCACCGGCACTTCTGGGCGAGGTGGACGGCCGTGAACCACGGTGTACGGCGGGCCCACGGGGCGAGGCCGATCCACGGGGGCCAGGTCTTGCTGTCGGACACCAACCAGGACGGCAAGGCCGACCTGAAGGTGCTCGGCGCGCTGGACAAGGGCGTCATGTTCCGCTCGTGGCTGGCACGCTGACCCGTCCCTTCAAGGCACCCCCGGGCGGCGGTGGCGCGTCGTAGGGCACCAGGCCCCCACACGCCACTGCCCTTCGCAACGGGCCCCGCCCGGCCGGCGCTCATCCACCCGCGGCAGCAGCTCGGGAGGCAACCAGTCCCAGGCCCCTCAATGAGGGAGGTCAGCGGTAAGTACCGCTCGCCGTGGGGGACAGAATCGCCTCCAGGTGGTGCATCCAGACCTGCTGGCCCTCGGCCGTGACCGTAAGGCCGAAGCTCTGGGCGTCAGGTCGGCCGAGGGCGACGTACTCGTGGTGCACGGCCTCGATCTCCGCCCACAGGTCACGCGGCCCGTACTGCCACACGTCCTCGCCCTTCGCCGTGGACGTGGCTGACCCGTCTTCGCCCCGAGCCCAGACCTGGACGGTGTCCTCGGTCCGCGAGTGCTGCATCCACACGCCCGGCAGGCGGGCCCCGGCGTACAGGGCGAAGCCCAGGGACAGCAGCTCCTCGGGGTCCAGGCCGGCGGTCCGGGAGCGGGCCGTGGAGGAGTCGACGTCCACCGCTGCCGTCGCCCGCTGAGACCTCATGGGCATGTACGAGGCTCCGCCCTGGTAGTGACCCCAGGCTCGTCCGTCGGGCTGAACGGTGAGCTTGACCAGGGCGCCGCTCCAGAAGTCGCGGTACAGCGGGGCGACGATGATTCCCCCGGGCCTGACCTGCTCCACGAAGGCGTACGGCACGTGCCGGAGCGAGCAGGTGGAGATGAGGCGGTCGAACGGTGCCTCCTCCGGCCACCCCAGCTCTCCGTCCCCGAGTCGGAGGTTCGGGGTGTAGCCGAGGGGCCGCAGGTGGTTGGTCGCCATGGCGGCCAGGAGGGGGTCGATCTCGACGCTGTAGACGTTGCGGTCCCCGAGGCGCTCGGACAGGAGAGCCGCGACGTAGCCGGAGGCGGTGCCGATCTCCAGGACCCGGTCGTGGTTCTTGACCTGGAGGAGCCCGAGCATCTTGGCGACCATGGAGGGCATGGAGTTCGAGGACGTGGCGACACCGGGCCCGTCCTCGTTTCCGTCGTCCACCTGGATAATCACCGGTTCGTCGCTGCTGACGAGATCGCACCAGTCGTCGTACGTCGTGACGGGCTCACAACGGTCCGGGCGCTGGCGCCAGATCTCCTGCGGGATGAAGTGGTGCCGGGGCAGCTTCTCCCACACCCGACGCCAGGTGGGGCTCAGGAGCCCTTGCTCGTCCAGTAACCGGACGAGGGCAGCGTGACCCTCCTGTGCTCGCGTCGGGATCACTTCTTCGGCCCCGACCCGTCAGGGCTCGGCTCCGAAGGGCTCGGGGGAGTCCAGGGCTTGTCGGACGGCTGCCCGGCGTGCTTTCCGCTGTCGGTCATTGCGCCTCCTGGTTCGGTGCGATGGATGGGTTCTGCCTCGGCCGTCGACTTATCCGGCCTTACGAGGACGGCGGTCCCGTGCTCGGACTGCTGCGGCGCGCCTGCTGCTCCCGCCGGCGCGGTCACCGAGGCCCGCGACCTCAACGGCGGCGAACTGACCGACGACGTGGCGCTGCTGCTCGGCAGGAGTGTCTGGCGTCCACCCCTGTGGCACTGGCAGTCGCAACGCAGGGTTTCGATGGGCGCTTGCGTAGGCGCCCGACTCGGCAGTCGGATCGTCGTGGGTCCCGCGCACTCGGCGTGCTCCCCGATGCGACAGGCGGGCGCCGTGTAGGTGTCGCTCAGGACGACCGACAGCCGCCCCTTCATTGATCAGACTTGCAGCGTGGACAGGAGCAGTGCGGGAATGCCAAAGGCTCCGGAAGGCGCTCACGGTCCCCGACGGGAACGGTGATTTGTAATCGCGGGGGCAATCGTCTGCCGGTCCGCGAGTCCGTCTCGTACACCTTGATCGTCATCATGGGGTCGGTCCCCCGTCGAGTCGGCCAATAGGGATGACCTGACCGTAGGGAGCCCATGTGCAGGCACTCCAGTGATGTGCAGATCTGTGCGTACAACGCCGCTGCAACTGTTAAATCATAGCCTCGGGGCCTTGACGGACTCTCCCCGGCGCAAGAGGGTGATGCACACAACTGCACATGCCTACGGAGGAGGCTGACATGCCGTTAGTGTTCATCGGTATCGACCCCAACACCGGGGATAAGCAGAGCCCCACAGTGTGGGTCGACCAGGAGATGCAGGAACTCGTCTTCCAGGGCTGGAAGCCGGGCCCCGAGCTCGAAGCGGAGTGCGCCGCCACGGAGGTCCCTGGCCACGCCAAGGGAATCCCGGAAGGTGAGGCCGTGATCCGACTCCCCGCCAGGATGGTGTCCGTGATCAGGGAGGCGTGCGATGCCGTCGAGCGTGCCCACATTTGAGGAGCTGATCGCGTCCTGCACGAGCTCCGCCGTGCACCTGGAGATGCGCGACTCCTACGCCGTCGACTATGAAGACGGCCCATTCGCCGCCTGGAAGAACGGCTTCCGCTATGACCCGAATGACCGCGACTCGTGGTGGCGCCCCTGGCTCGACCTGATCACGGACACCGTCTCTCGCGGCGTCGTCGTACGCCGGGCACGCATCATCTCGGAACCCGCCAGCGAGTACACCCGGTTCCTCTACGACGGCACGTTCACCAACGTGGCGGCTGGCGAACAGGTGCGGTGGCTGCCCCGCCGCCAGGCGTCCGACATCCCCCTCCCCGGCAACGACTTCTGGCTCTTCGACGAGCGCTGGGTCCACTGGAACCACTTCGCAGGCGACGGCTCATGGACCGGTGAAGAAATCACAGACGACCCCGCAGCGGCCAAGCTCTGCACCAATGCCTTCGAGACCGTATGGGCGAGGGCCACTCCGCACGACCACTACAAGATCCGCTAGTAGAAGGCACCTACAGGCCAGTTCATGCCCATCTCCCCGTCCTCGTCCGCGCAGGCCGCCCGCGAATCAGTCGCCCGGCGCCTGCGCGACATTCGGAAGTCGGCCGGGCTGACGGTCAGCGAGCTGGCCGGCCGGTGCGGCTGGCACCACGCAAAAACGTCACGCATCGAGAACTCCCGGACGGCACCGTCAGCCAAGGACATCCGCCGCTGGTGCGAAGCGTGCGGCGATGTCGCCCAAGCCGAGGACCTCATCGCTCAGTCCCTCAACGCTGAGTCGATGTACACCGAGTGGCGCCACCAAGTCCGCAATGGCCTGAAGCAGCTACAGGACAGCTGGGTCCAGTTCTTCCGCGACACCAGTCTGTTCCGCGTCTACTCGTCGACGATGGTGCCAGGGCTCCTGCAAACCGAGGGCTACGCCGCCGCACTGCTCAGAACCATCGGGGACTTCCGAGAGATCGCCGTCAACGACGGGGCTGAAGCAGCGGCGGCCCGAGTGGAGCGGTCCCGCGTCATCCATGAACCAGGGCACCGCTTCGTCCTTCTGATCGAGGAAGCGGCCCTGCGCTACCAGCTTGGTGGCCCGGATGCGATGGCCGCACAGCTTGGCTACCTCCTGACCGCTGGTGCGCTGCCCGCCGTGTCGCTCGGCATCATTCCCATGGGGACCAAAGAGCGACGGATCTGGCCACAGGAGACGTTCCACGTCTACGACGACAACCTGGTGTCCGTTGAGATGCTCTCCGCGCAGGTGAACATCACACAGCCGAGTGAGATCGCTCTCTACCTCAAGGCGTTTGAGGAACTGCGCGCCATGGCGGTGTACGGAGCGTCGGCCAGAGGGCTCATTGTGAACGCCATCGAGAGTCTGCACTGACCCCAGCCGCACGAAAGCCCTCCTCACGGCCGGAGCCACGGGGAGGCGCAGTCGAGCACGGATCAGCTCTTCGGGTCTCTGAGTAGCTCCCACGGCGTCTTGCCCGGCGGCCAAGTGGCAGCAGTCACTGGTCGTGCTGCGGCGCACGCCGGACGGCCAGCGCGTCTGCCGCCCGAACGCCACGATCCCGATGCCCGAGCGCGACAAGACACTGCGCATGGCCCGCCTGCACATGGACGCCAGCCGCTTGGCCGCGCTGTTCGCCGAGTGGCTCGCCGTGGTCGAAGGCGTGACCGAAGCCGCCATCCTCAGCGACTCCCGCAGGGCCTGGGCCGGTCCGGACGAGGCGAAGCACGCCTTCGTTGAGGCACCCGTCTACACCTGACCGGTCACCAATGGCCGGTCTCGTGGCCGGGTGCTTGCTGGGTGTGAGGCACCAGGATGCGAGGCGGCCGGGCCAGAGCATCGGCTCCGCCGTGGTCCGTTCGTGCCGTCGCGATCCACTACGCCTGAAAAGGACGCGTCTCTGTGATCTCCCGTGCTCGCCACCGCCGCGCGCCAATCCTGCGCTCCACCACCGTTGTCGCCCTGGCCCTTTCGCTCACCGGTACCGCTGCCCAAGCGTCGCCCTGGGCGGGAGCCCAGCCCGCCCAGACGCGACCGGAGAGCATCACCGCACCGCGGTGGGCGCCGTCGTCACCGGCGGCGCTCCCGCACAGCGGGAAGCTGCCGTACTACGAGGACAAGCTCATGAAAGAGCTCCTGATGATCCGGTACGCCATGGAGAAGGAGCAGCCAGTCAGGGCGTTCAGCGAACTGGCCAACGTCGCGTTCACGCTCGCCGATCCGACCGGTCTGAGCGAAGAACAGCTGGACGCCATCGTCAGCAAACCGCCCCAGGACCTCGGGCCCCTGGTCGTCTACCGGAAGGTCGACCTCTTCGTCTTCCGCGACTACCTCCCCGCAGGGGCCTACCAACGCATACGCGAGGCGGGCCTCGACCACGTGCTGATGGTCGGGGGGATGAGTTTCCCCGGGAGCGAGAAAGCCCATGACGCCGGCGAGGCCTCCGGCCGTCACTCCGAGACCCTCGTCCTGCGGGCGCTGGCGCGTCTTGCCACCGACCCGGCCTACGCGGGCGCCAGCTTCAAGGAGCTCGCCTGGGCCTCGGAACGGGACTACTGCCCGGAGTGCGAGGAGGCTGTCGACGGCGACGCACGCCGTTTCCACTCGTACGACTACGGCCTGACCGAAGCAGAGATCGCCCAGCGCAACCAGAAGATCACCATCGCGAAGAAGACGCACACCTCGGCCGATGAGCGGAGGAAGGCGGTCGCTGCGGTCCACGCCAAGTACAAGGAGATCTCGACAAACCGCAACCGGCAGACTCGCCTGGAACTGGGGAGCGGCATAGCGCGGGCGAAGAAGGAGTACGCGCACGAGCTGCAAGTGGAGAAAAGCTACGAGAATGAGACCAGCGACGTCCTGAACGCGTCCGGGGTCCCGTGCCCCGGCACCACCGCCGACGGCGCCGCCTGGAAGGGGAGACCGCCCGCCACGGCTGCGGTGCCCGCTGTGTTCAACCCTGCCGGCCTGGTGCGATCCGGGCCCTGCGACAAGAACGCGCCGGCGCGGGAAGCCAGCGGTCTGGCCAAGGCCCTGGCCGGCCCGGCCTCCGCACCGGGCGGCATCGATTTCACCACCCTGGAACTGCGCTACCTCTCCGACTCGGGCAAGGGGCTGCGCTACGCCTTCAGCGCGGGTCCCGGCAAACCCCGCACCCAGAAGAACTCGCGGGCCGGGGTCGAAGCCGCGAAGGTGACCTCGGACGCCTTCTTCGTCTGGCTCTCCATGCCGCCTTCCACGTTCTGGGTGAACCTCAACCCGACCGAGCCGGACCGCATCGTCGATCCCTCCCTGGGCCGCACCGACGTCGGCCGCGTCCTGCTCCAGGCCGACCTCCAGCTGAAGAAGACCACCGCGGCCCTGATCCATCCGAAAACGCCGCTGGGCAAGAGGTTCTGGAACCGGATCGGCAAGGAGTGCCTATCCTTCCGCACCTGGATCGTCCCCGGTGAAGCCCGCGTCAACGAGGACGACGGCCAGCTCTACATCCTCGACGCGCCCCTGAGGGTGAAAATGCAGTCCCAGCACCTGTCCGGACCGGGCAGTACGGGCGCCGCCTCCTGCAAGGGCAGCACCGACCCCGCGGCCGTGGCACGCAATGAGGCGACGTTCAGGGACCTGATCCTGCCCGGCATCGAGCGCGCCGTGAACCAGGCCCCGCAGTACGCGGACCTGCGCCGCGTCTACCTCTCCCGCGTCGCCGCCGAGTGGTACCGCCAGCGCGACACCGACTCCCCCACCACCTACGGCAACCTCATCGACCGGGGCGACGTGAGCCGATGGCAGACGCACACCACCTGGAAGCCCCGCGACACCTTCGACGCCTACGTACGTTCCTTCAAGGAGGGCGAGTTCAAGTACACCGAAAAGACCCGCAAGGGCAACTACATCCACACGAAGACGTACATCTACGGCGGCGTCGACCTCTCCCGGCTCAACCTGCGTAAGGTCGCCACGGCCGAGGCGTTCCGCGACCGCTGGGCGGACATGAGGAAGGACACCGACCGGTCCACCCGGGCGGCCAGCCCCTCCGCCGACGGCTCGCGGATCTGGATGGGCGCCGACCACTCGACCGCCGTCGGCAAGACCCCCGGCCAGAGCTCAGGCCCGGGCAGCGGCGACGACGGTAAGGCTGGCGCCCAGAGCCCCGACCATGCGACCGGGGATCCGTCGGGCAGCCTCACCAGGCGCTTGGCGGGCGTGGTGATCGGTGCGGGGCTGCTGTTTGCCGTCGTGTTGCTCCGGCGGCGCGTGGGACGCCGACGGTGACAGCTCGGGTCCGGCCGTTGAGCTGAGAGACACCGGCTCCTGGTCCGAATGTTGTGTCCGCCTTGTCGGCGGGGCCAGTATCCGTACGGTGTCGACCCCTCGGGCGGTCCGGGGGGG
>NZ_VBVX01000667.1 GCF_005981925.1 Streptomyces albidochromogenes | reverse complement strand
CCCCGGAATCCCACCCGAGCCGACTCCACCGTCCTCCAGCGCGTTTCCACACAATCCCGCGGACCGCACGGCTCCAACAAGGAGGCGGGGTGCTGGCCCTGCTTGCCCAACGTGCACCCGCGGTTCCGCGCCAGCTGGAGGCGCATCGACGCCGGATGACGAACGGCCTCCTGGGGCGCGGGCCAGCAGCGTCGTGGGTGGCAGTTTTACGGCCGTAAAACACGGAGTGGCTCCATCCCGCAGTCAGCGAGACGGAGCCACTAGAAGGCACACTACTTCTGCCTCGGTGCCGTGAACGGCCAGGCGGCATTCAAGGAGCGCCGTGCGCTGGGCCGGCTTTCCGGGGGGTTACCCGTCCGTGAGGAGTCCGTTGGAGACCTGCTGCAGGATGGCTGCGAGTTGGATGCGGGCCTCTGAGGTAAGGGTGCCCCTCATGTCCTCGATGACGGCCTCGACTCCGGTACTGACCTGGAAATACCGAAGGATGAAGTCGCTCCGTTGGGGTGCGGTGAGCTTCCAGTAGACGGCATCCATGACTGCAGCCCCGTCATGCCATGGGAGAGAAGGACTGCTGCCGACAGCATCCTTCACTTCCGTGCTGGCTCCCTGGCCCGCGGGCCGAGGCTCCGGTACGCCCGTCGGGTGGGGCAGTCCTTCACTGGACGGCCTTGGTGTACCGGCCTCATTGCCAGTGGCCACAGTCTTTGGGGTGTGCTTCAAAACCGGGTTTTGAAGCGCGGCGTCACCAGACGGTGCCGACTTCGTCCGGGGCTGCCGGGGCTGGGACGCCTTCAGGAGCTCCTCAGCAGCCCTTGCCTTCTTCCAGCTCTGGTCCGCACAGCCGTACTGGTGCGGCTGCCGGACCGGGGCCCAACCACGGTGACGGTCCAGCAGCTCGGGAGTGCGGCGCCGGGGGCGCCTGCGGACTCCTTGGGGGTGCGG
>NZ_VBVX01000666.1 GCF_005981925.1 Streptomyces albidochromogenes | reverse complement strand
CTCACGCCCGCCGCGTCCAGCGCGGCCAGCAGGCCGCCCGTACCGCCTCGACCGTCGCGGTCGTCACCTCCCGCACCTCACGTACCGCCAGTTCGCCAGGGGCGCGAGTCCGTCCGCCGGCCCGGCGGTGACCACCCGGGCCGCCTCGTCCTCGTGGTCGGCGAAACGGTGCAGCGAGGTCTTCCTTGGCGGGGAAGTAGCGGAAGAGCGTCGGCTTGGAGATCTCGGCCGCGGCCGCCACCTCGGCGACGGAGACCTCGTCGAACCCCTTCTCCAGGAACAGGGCGATCGCGGCGTCGGAGATCACCCGGTACGTCCGCTGCTTCCTCCGCTCGCGCAAACCACTCATGACGACGAAGGGTACGTACTTGACCTCAACAGGACTTGAGGTCACAGACTCGCGGGCAGACACCGGCCACATGGGGAGTGAACGTCATGCGCGCGATTCAGGTAAGGGAGTTCGGCGGTCCGGAGGTACTGGTGGACACCGGTCTGCCGGATCCGGCGGCCGGGCCGGGCGAGGCGGTCGTGGCGGTCTCCGTCATCGACACGATCTACGTCGAGACGCAGATCCGGGGCGGCTGGGGGCCGCAGTTCGGCATCGAGCCGCCGTACGTTCCGGGCGGCGCGGCGGCCGGGATCGTGACGGCGGTGGGCGAGGGCGTCGACCCGGCGTGGACCGGCCGCCGGGTGGTGGCGGGCCCGGGCACGGCGGGGACGTACGCCGAACAGGTCGCCGCACCGGTCGACCGGCTCGTCCCGGTCCCGGACGGCCTCGGCCTGCCCGAGGCGGCCGCGCTGGCGCACGACGGCGTCACGGGCACCGGCATAGTGGAGGCGGTCGGCATCAGGCCCGGCGAACGGGTCCTGATCCTGGGCGCTTCGGGCGGCATGGGCACGCTGCTGGTGCAGATGGCGCACGCGGCGGGGGCGCACGTCGTCGGGGC
>NZ_VBVX01000665.1 GCF_005981925.1 Streptomyces albidochromogenes | reverse complement strand
AGATAAGGGGGTGCACCCGCCTGGCACTCAGATTCGGCGTTGGGGGACCCGATGGCATGGCTCGAGGACTTGAGGGGCCTGAGGGGCCTGATGGGCTTTCGCTACGGAATAACCGGCCACTCGTTGCAGACAGATATAGATGGACGTCTTTGACTTTTAGGGTCCTGACTGGGGTGACAGGAGAAGCTAGGGCTGCACTTTCTTTTTCTCGTTTCTCCTCTGCCCGTTTTCTTTCCCTTTTCTCTCTCTTCTCTCTTTTCCTTATCTTTTCTTTCTCCTCTCTTTTTCTGATCTTTTCCTCTCTTTTCCTGATATCTTCCTCTCTTTTACTGATCCTTTCTTTCTCCTCCCTCTTCCTTTCCATTTTTCTCTCTTTTCTTTCCCTTTTTTCTCGACTATGGCGTTTTCTCGCTCCCAGAAGCACTTCTCGAGACACATGCGCATCATATAACGGCGCGCCTAGATATGCATCTTGCGGAGGTAAAGCCAACTCAGACGAAGCAGGAGCGTAATATGGAGGAACGGGTGCGTGGTAGGGAGGTGAGAAGGGAGGACGATAACCTGGAAGTTGGTGAACATAAGGGGACGACGAAGCGTGGTTTGGGGAGAGGGAGGAATCGTTCCACGAAACAGACACTTGAGGGGCGTCGGGAGCTGGAGGTTCAGAAGGTGGAACAGCAGAAGGTTCAAGCGGAGGAACAGGCGTAGGATCAGAGCCTACAGCCCTATTATAATCTATGCGAGGAATTTCCATAAGCATATCCGAAATAGAA
>NZ_VBVX01000664.1 GCF_005981925.1 Streptomyces albidochromogenes | reverse complement strand
GTCCCCGCCGTCCATTCGGGCAGCCGGTGCAGCAGCCCGGGCGGCTCAGGCGGCGGGGCGGCCGTTGTTCGTACTGCTGGACGATCCGGAGGACATGCCGCCCGGGCTGCTGCACCGGCTGCCCGAATGGACGGCGGGGACGGCGGGCTGGCTGCGGGAGACCGGGGCGCGGCTGGTGGTGGCGTGCCGGGCCGAGTACTGGCAGACGGCCGGCCCGCTGTTCCCCGCCGGCGCCGCGCACCGGCCGGCGCGGCCCTTCCCGGGGCTGCCCGGCGCCGTACGGACCGGGAACCTGAGCGAGGCCGGGGCGGCCGCCGCGCGCGAGCGGTACGGCATCCCGGACGGGACGCTCGCGGACCCCGCCGATGCCCGGCACCCCCTGACGCTGCGGCTGCTGGCACAAGTACGCGAAGCGCTGCCGGGCGGGGCACCGGGCCGCCCCTCGCGCGAGGACGTGTACGCGGCGTACCTGGACCTGGTGTGCCTGCGCGTCGCGGTACGGCTCGCGGTGGCGCGCAGGCCCGTTCCACGGGGCTCGGCGGTGCGGCGGCTCGCCGCGAAGGTCGCCGGACAGGTGCACGAGGCGGCGCGGCGGTGCCTGGGGCCGGGGGGCGGCGCACTGGACCGCGCGTCGTTCGAGGAGATCTTCCCGTCGCGCACCGGCTGGGCGTCGGCGGTGCTGACGGAGGGCCTCCTGGTGCCGGCCGGGGACGGCTACCGGTTCGCCCACGCGGCGCTCGCGGACTGGCTCCAGGGGCAGCACCTGGACATCGACGCGGCCCTGATCTCGCTGCGGGGCGCCCCGGCCGAGCCCGCCCGGGCACCTGCGGCCGCTCGGCCCTTCCTCCTGGAGCGCCACCGCGTCGGGCCGGTGGTGGAGTCCCTGCTGCTCCTGCACCGGGTGCACGGCCCGCCCGCGCTGGCGCGCAGGCTGACGGATCTGGTCCACGCGCTGGAAGAGG
>NZ_VBVX01000663.1 GCF_005981925.1 Streptomyces albidochromogenes | reverse complement strand
CGGCGATCTTCATGGCCTCTTCGATGAGCGTCTCGACGATCTTCGACTCGGGAACGGTCTTGATGACCTCGCCCTTGACGAAGATCTGCCCCTTGCCGTTGCCGGACGCGACCCCGAGGTCCGCCTCGCGGGCCTCACCGGGGCCGTTGACGACGCAGCCCATGACGGCGACGCGCAGCGGCACCTCCAGGCCGTCGAGACCGGCCGCCACCTGGTCGGCGAGCTTGTAGACGTCGACCTGGGCGCGGCCGCAGGACGGGCAGGAGACGATCTCCAGACGGCGCTGCTTGAGGTTGAGCGCCTCCAGGATCTGCAGGCCGACCTTGACCTCCTCGACGGGCGGCGCGGACAGCGAGACCCGGATCGTGTCGCCGATGCCCTCGCTCAGCAGCGCGCCGAACGCCACCGCGGACTTGATCGTGCCCTGGAACGCCGGGCCCGCCTCCGTGACGCCGAGGTGCAGCGGGTAGTCGGACCGGGCGGCGAGCTGCCGGTAGGCGTTGACCATCACGACCGGGTCGTTGTGCTTGACCGAGATCTTGATGTCACCGAAGCCGTGCTCCTCGAAGAGCGACGCCTCCCACAGCGCGGACTCGACGAGCGCCTCCGGCGTGGCCTTGCCGTACTTCTTCAGCAGGCGCGCGTCGAGCGATCCGGCGTTGACGCCGATCCGGATCGGGGTGCCGGTGGCGGAGGCCGCCTTGGCGATCTCCTTCACCTTGTCGTCGAACTGCTTGATGTTGCCCGGGTTGACCCGCACCGCCGCGCAGCCGGCGTCGATCGCCGCGAACACGTACTTCGGCTGGAAGTGGATGTCCGCGATCACCGGGATCTGCGACTTGCGCGCGATCGTCGCCAGCGCGTCCGCGTCGTCCTGGGTGGGACAGGCCACCCGTACGATCTGGCAGCCCGAGGCCGTCAGCTCCGCGATCTGCTGGAGCGTCGCGCCGACGTCGGACGTCCTCGT
>NZ_VBVX01000662.1 GCF_005981925.1 Streptomyces albidochromogenes | reverse complement strand
CCGCCACCCCCACCACCCCCACAAACAAGCCCGTCACCAGCACCGGAGCCACCCTGACCGAAGGCGAGTTGAAGAAGGTCGCCCTCACGGGCCGCGACGTACCCGACTTCACCGTCACGCCGATGGCAATGCCCATGCCCATGCCCACACCGACACAGGGCTCCGGCGAAACCGGCACCGAGCGAGCCGAGCAGCCCGAGTGCCAGCCGCTCGCCGCCGTCATCAACGGCGTCCCCGAGCCGGCCCCCTCCGCCGCCGTACATCGCACGCTCGTGAACAAGAACGAAGAGAACAGGGACGACCAGACGGTCGTCACCGAGATCCTCACCTCGTACTCCAAAGGCCGCGCCGCTCACGTCCTCCAAGGCATCAGCAAAGCCGTCCGCGCATGCGCCGGCGGCTTCAGGACCACAGGCGGCGGCGACGGTCCCTCCACCTACACCGAGGTCAAGCCGCTGCCCGCCCCCAGGGCCGGGCAGGAGGCCCTCGCCTACCAAGTGACCGGGGCTTTCGAGGGCCCGGACGTGCCGCTCGTCTTCCAGCTCGTACGGACCGGATCTACGGTCGTCATCTTCTACGCCGCCAACTACATCGACGGTAAGACACCCGAGATCCCCGCCCTGCTCGCCACGGCCCAGGCGGCCAAGCTCCCCTGACCCGGGCGAGCGGGATTTGAGCCCGGGTTGGGCCCGTGGGCCCATGTCCGTCAACCAGCCGTTCCGTACGGTCGCGGGCATGGCACTCCACTTCGGCGGACCCCGCAGGCGACGTCGCCAACCGCGCACAGACGCCCGTCTGTTGGGGCTGCGCAAGGCGCAGTCGGGGCAGACGACGCTGGAGTACGCGGCCCTGGTGCTGGTCGTCGCCGCCATCATCGGTGCGCTCGTCGCCACCGGGCTCGGGCAGACGATCGCCCAGCAGGTGGGCGCGGCGGTGTGCCGGGTCACCGGGGCCGGTGACTGCGGGGG
>NZ_VBVX01000661.1 GCF_005981925.1 Streptomyces albidochromogenes | reverse complement strand
GCTCCGCACCGTCCGCCCCCGCTCTCTGCGAGGCACGGCCCCGCCCCGCCCGCCTCCTCGGCGCGTCCGCGTCCGCGACCCGGCCGGCCAGGGCAGTCCCGCCGGGGCCATCCAGGTGCCCCGCGACGAGGACCGCCCGAGCCCCGTGTCCGCTCACGGAAGGGGTGGCCGCCCGCCGACCAGGGCCACCGCACGTGCCCCCGCCGCGCACCCGGCTGCCAGCGCCCGCGCCTCGTCCGCACCGCCGAGGCGCGCCGCGAGGAAGCCGCCCGCGAACGCGTCGCCCGCCCCTGTCGTGTCCACCGCCTCGGCCGGTACGGCCGGAACGCGGTGGCGCACCTCCCCGTCGGCCGCGAGCAGCGCTCCTCCCGAGCCCAGGGTGACGGCGACCAGGGGAAACTGCCGGCTCAACTTGGCCGCGGCGTCCCCGGCGTCCGGCAGCCCGGTGAGCAGCCGGGCCTCGTCCTCATTGGGCAGCAGCACGTCCGCCCCGGCCACCGCCGCCAGGAAGCGGTCCACCCCCAGCCCGTCGATGAACCCCGCCGACGCCGGGTCCACGCTCACCGTCACCCCCCGTTCCCGGGCGGCACGTGCGGCCAGCCCGGCCGTCTCCCGGCTCGCGTCGGCGAAGAACAGGTAACCGGACAGGTGCAGATGGCCGACGCCGTCCAGCAGGGCGGAGGACCAGTCGCCGGGGGAGAGCCGCAGGGCGGCGCCGCTGTCGGTCAGGAACGTACGCTCGGCGGCGGCGTCGACCAGGGAGATCACGGTCGCTGTCGCCGCCTCCCCGTCGAGCACGATCTGCGGACGCACGCCCGCCCGCCGCAGGTACCGCTCGTGCCAGGCACCCGCGTCCACACCCACACGCGCCAGGAGCCGTACGTCCGCCAGTCCCGTGTACGCCGCCCAGCACGCCGCGTTGGCCCCCGCCCCACCCGGCAGCGTCCGGATCCGCGCCGCGGTGTCGGT
>NZ_VBVX01000660.1 GCF_005981925.1 Streptomyces albidochromogenes | reverse complement strand
GATGTCCCCGGGACGCGCGGAACGAGGCGCACCCCCACGAACCGACGCGCACGCAGCTCCACCGGCGAGGTGAACCGCATGACCCAGACAGTCGCAGTCCTCGGCACCGGAAAGATCGGCGAGGCCCTGCTCAGCGGAATGATCCGCGCCGGCTGGCGCCCCGCCGACCTCCTGGTCACAGCCCGCCGCCCCGAGCGCGCGGAAGAACTCCGCACCCGCTACGGCGTGGAGTCCGTGAGCAACGCCGAAGCCGCCAAGCGCGCCGACACCCTCATCCTCACGGTCAAGCCCCAGGACATGGGCAAGCTCCTCGACGAACTCGCCCCGCACGTCCCCGCCGACCGCCTCGTCATCAGCGGCGCGGCCGGCATCCCGACCGGCTTCTTCGAAGAGCGCCTCGCCCCAAACACCCCCGTCGTGCGCGTCATGACGAACACCCCCGCCCTGGTGGACGAGGCGATGTCCGTCATCTCGGCCGGTACGCACGCCACCGCCGAGCACCTCCTGCACACCGAGGAGATCTTCGGCGGCGTGGGAAAGACGCTCCGCGTCCCGGAGAGCCAGCAGGACGCGGCCACCGCCCTCTCCGGCTCGGGCCCGGCGTACTTCTACTACCTCGTCGAGGCGATGACCGACGCCGGCATCCTCCTGGGCCTGCCCCGCGCCCAGGCCCACGACCTGATCGTCCAGGCGGCCATCGGCGCGGCCGTGATGCTGCGCGACAGCGGCGAACACCCGGTCAAGCTCCGGGAAGCCGTGACGTCCCCCGCCGGCACCACCATCAACGCGATCCGCGAGCTCGAGAACCACGGTGTACGAGCCGCCCTCATCGCCGCCCTGGAGGCAGCCCGCGACCGCAGCCGCGAGCTCGCCTCCGGCAACGGCTGACGCCCGGAGGCCGGAGCCGGGCCGGGTGAGAGCCGACCGTCCCACCGGACCGGCTCCACCCGCACCGTCACTCACCCCACCCCCACCTC
>NZ_VBVX01000659.1 GCF_005981925.1 Streptomyces albidochromogenes | reverse complement strand
CCGCCGTCACCGATGCCGGCGCTCATCGCGTCGCCGAAGATGTAGACGAAGAGCAGCAGCAGCATGACCGGCGTGAGCAGCAGGTTCAAGGTCAGGGACGGGTAGCGCCGGGCGTGCAGGAGGTTGCGGCGCAGCATCGTCGACGAGTCGCGCACAGCGAGAGTCAAAGAGCTCATCGGGCGTCCTCCTTTGGCTGGTTGAGCTGGGTCGGCAGGTTGGGACTCGTGAGGGCGAAGAACACGTCGTCGAGGTCGGGCGTGTGGACGGTCAGCTCGTCCGCTTCGACGCCGGCGGAGTCGAGGCGGTCGAGGACGGCGCGCAGCGCCCGCTGGCTGCCGTCGCTGGGCACCTTCAGCGTCAGCGCCTCGTCGTCGCGGGTGACTTCGCGCAGGGCGTGGGCGGCGTTGCGGTAGGCGGCGGGGTCGGCGAAGCGGAGGCGGACGTGTCCGCCGGGGATCAGCCGCTTCAGTTCCTCGGCGGTGCCCTGCGCGGCGATCGTGCCGTCGTTGAGCACGGCGATACGGTCGGCGAGTTCGTCGGCCTCCTCCAGGTACTGCGTGGTGAGGAAGACGGTGACGCCGCCCGTGACCAGTTCACGGATGATCTGCCACATGGTGTGGCGCGAGCGCGGGTCGAGGCCGGTGGTCGGCTCGTCGAGGAAGATGATCCGCGGGCTGCCGACCAGCGTCATGGCGATGTCCAGGCGGCGCTTCATGCCTCCGGAGTAGGTGGACGCGGGCTTCCTCGCCGCCTCGGTCAGGCCGAAGCGCTCCAGGAGCTCGGCGGCCACCCGCCGCCCCTCGCCGCGGGAGAGATGGTGCAGGTCCGCCATGAGGAGCATGTTCTCCTCCCCGGTGATCAACCCGTCCACGGCGGAGAACTGCCCGGTCACGCCGATCGCCGCCCGTACCGCCTGCGGGTCGGCGGCCAGGTCCTGGCCCGCGACCTGGGCCTGCCCGCCGTCCGCACCGATGAGCGT
>NZ_VBVX01000066.1 GCF_005981925.1 Streptomyces albidochromogenes | reverse complement strand
GGCCCCTGCCCGCGCGGATCGGCGGGTGGGGGCCTCGGCGCGCCGGTCGGGGGTTACGCGCTCATCGGAACGGTGCGGTCCTCCAGCGCGGGCTGCTCGCCCCCCGTCACCACGAAGCGGCCCAGACGGCGCACCGGGACGAGGCCGGGCAGCAGCATCTGCCACATCTGCGTCGTACGTTCGGACAAGTCGCGCCGCCCGGACAGCACTTGGGAACTCAGCTGGAGGCCCGTCCAGCAGCCGACGATCAGGTTCGCGGCGTGGTCGACGTCGACCTCCGGCCTGACATCGCCGCGTCCCTGCGCCTGCGCCAGGCAGTTGCGGATGAGTTCGATCCACTTCGCGTACGGCTCGGCACTCACGCCCAGCACGTTGCTCTGTTCGATGACCAGCCGGATACCGGCCCGCACCCGGACACTTTCCTGCAACTGACGGGCCATACCGTGCACCAGGTCGATGACCGTCTGGACGCCCGGCCGGTCGATGTCGCGCATCGTGTCCCAGATGGAGAACTGCTCGTCGATCACGGCCTGGGCGAGGTCTTCCTTCGACGCGAAGTGGAAGTACAGGGCACCCTTCGTGACACCGGCCTCCTTGACGATGTCGCTGAGGCTCGTGCCGGAGAAACCCCCGTGGTCGAAAGCCCGCGCCGCGCCGTCGATGATGGCGCTCCGCGTCACCTCTGCCCGTTCCTGCCTGGCCATGAACAACCTCCTGATCCTGTGCGGTGACCGCCGGCGCCCCACCTCCTCGCCCCCCTTGTGAGGCACCGCGACCGCTCACTCACCAATTTTGCTCACACCTCTCGTAAAAAACCAACTAGCTAGTATTGTTTTGCCTCGCTCCACCAAGCCTCTCGTGCCACAGCTCGACTTCCGTCCTGCTCAACTCACCTTCAGGAGGCCCCTGATGCGCGTTGCGACACTCCTCGACCAGGCAGATCTCTCGTCGTCGGTCGAAGCACCCGAGCTCTTCCTCCAGACTGTTCCGCGTACGCTCGTGCACCGGGCCGCAGTGTCCGAGGTCCTGGTGACCGGGATACAGAGAATCGACGCGGACCACTTCAGAGTCGGGGCCCAGTGGCCCCGCAGCCACAGCTACTACGGGCCCGTCGCGAACCGCTGGCACGATCCGATGCTCCTCGCGGAATCGATACGCCAGGCGCTGCTGCTCATCTCCCACCAGGCGTACGACGTGCCCATCGGCTATCAGTTCCTCTCCCACACCGTCGCGCACGACATGACCGCCGAGGGCGCCCTGCTCACCGGACGCCCCGCCCACGTCCTGCTCGACGTCCGGTGCTCCGACATCAAGCGGCGCGGCAGGACGGTCAGCGCGTACTCGGCGCAGATCGAGAGCCGCCGGGACGGCCGGGTCATCGGCTCGGGCGCGGTGACCATGGCCTGCATGGCCCCGGCCGTCTACAGCAGGGTCCGCGGCGACAAGGCGCAGAGCTCCCCGCAGCGCGCGCTGCCGGAGGCCGTCACGCCGGAGCTCGTCGGCCGTCGCCGGACCGCCGACGTGGTGATCTGCGCGACCGGCGTCGAGCGCGTCTGGACGCTGCGCACCGACCAGAACCACCCCGTCCTCTTCGACCACCCCGTGGACCACGTTCCCGGCATGGTCCTGATGGAGGCCGCACGCCAGGCCGCGCTCGCCGTCCTCCAGGAGCCCGAGGGGCTCGCGGTGGCCTGCGACGCCACCTTCGACCAGTACGTCGAGTTCGACAGCGCCTGCCTCGTGACCGCGAACACCGAACCGGCCGAGATGGCGGGACCGCGTACCGTGTCCGTCCGCTTCGACCAGGGCGGCGCCACGGTCGCGACCTGCAGGGTCAAGGTCCTTGCGATCTGAGGCCGGCGCGCTCCTGGTCCTCGGAGGCACCGGCTTCATCGGCGGCGCCGTGGTGCGCGAGTTGCTGAGACCCGGCTCCGGCGGAGCGCCGATGCCCGAGCTGCGGGTCCTCGCCCGGCGTCCACTACCGGACTGGATGACTTCGGCGGGTGCGCGGAGGATACCCGCCGATCTGACGGATCCGGACGGACTGCGGGGCGTGTGCGAAGGCGTCGGCACCGTGCTCCACCTGGCCAGCTACGTGGGGCGCGACCCGGCGCTGTGCGCCGCGGTCAACGACCTCGGGACGCGGGCCGTGGCCCGCGAGGCGGACGCGGCGGGCGCGCGCGTGCTGTACGTGTCCACCGCGTCGGTCTACGGCGGCGGGCCCCACCGCGGGGTGACCGAGGAGCAACTGGTGCCCGCTCCGGTGTCGGCCGCGAGTGCCTCGCGGCTCAGGGCGGAGGAGACGGTGCTCACCCGGGGAGGCGTCGTCCTGCGGCCGCATCTGGTCCACGGACCCGGGGACAAGTGGTTCGTACCGCTGCTGTACCGGCTGCTGCGCAAGGTGCCAGTGTGGCCCGAGGGCGGCAGCTCCCGGAGTTCCCTGGTCGCGGTGCGGGACCTGGCCCGTGTCGTCGCGGCGCTCTCCCGCAGCGACTGGGCCGCCGACCGGGGCACCGTCTACCACGTCAACCACCCGCGTCCGGTGACACTGCGCGCGATGGTGACCCAGGTGTGCCGGGGGCTCGACGTGCCGCTCCCCGGGTCCGACCTGCCGCGCGCCGCGCACCGGGAACTGACGGCGCGCGTTCTGCCGGGACTCTCCGCGCACCAGCACGCCCTGCTCACCGAGGACCACTGGTACGAGAGCAGCCGCATCTGGCGCCGGCTCGGCATCGAGCCGGGTCCGGGCTTCGCGGCGGGACTCGTCGCGGGACTGCCGTGGTACCGCAGGCACGTGGCGGGGCTGCACCTCGTCTGACATCCGCCGCCAGGCCGGGCGGTCCGCCGAGCGGACCGCCCGGCCCTTTCACGCCTCCCCGGAGGCGCCCACCGCCTCCACGCCGCTCGTGGTCAGCTCGATCGGCAGGTCCTTGCGGCAGGTGACGCCCAGCTTCCGGTAGATCCGGGTCAGATGCTGCTCGACCGTGCTCGGCGTGATGAACAGCTTCGCGGCGATGTCCCGGTTGGTGTAACCGCCCACCGCCAGCGCCGCGACCCGGCGTTCCGATCCGGTGAGCGAGGCGCTGTCGGTGGCCGCGGGGTGCGATCCGGCCGGCTCGTCGCTCTCGTCGACGAAGGACAGCAGCGCCTCGTTGAGCGGGGCGGCCCCGCACAGGGTGACGAGGTGGCGGGCCCGGCGGGCGTGGGTCCTGGCCCGGCGGTTGTCGCCGAGTTCGGAGTACGCGTCGCTGAGGTCGGCCAGTACGCGGGTCTGCTCGTACCGGTCGCCGCACTGCTCGAACAGGTCGAGCGCCTCGGTCAGCATCTGCGGCCGCCGGCCGACGGGCCCGCCCACGGCCAGCACCCGCAGCGCCGCCGCCCTGGTGCGGGCGCCGTTGTTGCCCGGGCGGCCCAGCTGGTCGTACGCGAGCCGCGCGGCCTGCTCGCGGTTGCCGAGCTCCAGCCACGCCTCGGCGGCGCTGGTCCGCCAGGGCACGATGCCCGGGACGTCGATGCCCCAGGCGCGCATCCGCTCGCCGCAGGCGAGGAAGTCGGCGAGCGCGGCGTGGTCGTGGCCGGTGGCCAGGTGGAACTGCCCGCGCGCGTGCAGGTAGTGCAGCCCGTAGCGGGTCTCGAACATGGCCTTCGGGACGGCACGGATCAGATACGACTCGGCCTCGTCGTAGCGCCCCATCCGGGTGGTGGCGAGGACCAGGGCGCTCAGCGGAGCGCCGAGGGCGACGCCCCACGCGTTGGGCGACACGTGGCTGAGGGCGAGCTGGGCGTGGTCGACGGCCCGGGACAGATCGCCCTGGCGGACGGCCGCCTCGGCGCGGGCCGACGACAGCAGACCCATCCAGGTCGGCGAGTACGGGGTGTGGCCCTCGGTCAGCAGCCGGTCGCACCAGGCCCCCGCGTCGGGGCGGTCCGCGTTCAGCAGCACGCTCAGCGCCAGCAGGGCCGGCTCCTCGGGCCAGGTGATGTCGTAGCTGGGCCCGCGGTCCTTGAGCACCTGCTCCGCCCGCTGCACGGCCTCGTGGCTGCGGCCGTTGACCAGGGCGTCGGCGAGCAGCGCGGTGGGCCGGCACCAGGGATCGGTGGGCTGCGCGGCGACATCGGCGGTGGGCTGCGGCCCGCGCGGCTTGCGGCCCCGGCGCGCCAGTGTCGGGTGGGTCCAGGCCAGCCACTGCTCGGTGTCGTGCAGCAGGGCCGCGACCTCGCCGTGCGGTTCGAGTTCGGCGGCGCGCAGCCGCTCCAGGAGCTCACCGGCCTCGGTGGTGCGCCCCTGCCACAGCAGTTGGCGTACGAGGTCGACGGTGTGGGCGGGGGTCAGGTCGCCCCGGTGGGCGGCGGTGACGAGCGCGGCCAGGTGGGTCTCGGCCGTCGCGGGGTCGGAGAGCCGCCGTACCTGGACCAGCCGGGCCTCGATCGCGGCGCGTTCGGCCGCCGGCTCGGGCCGGGCCCGCAGGGCGGCTTCGAGCGCGGCGGCGGCGCGGTGCGAACGGCCGGCGATGAGCTCCTGCTCGGCCGCCTCCAGGAGGACGTCCACGCTCCAGGCGCCTGCCGGGCGGTCCGCCTCGACGAGCAGGCCGGCGGTCTGCGGTGCGGGGCAGCCCTGTTCGTACAGGAGCTCTGCGGCCTTGATCCGCAGGGTCGCCCGGTCGCCGGCGGGAAGGTCGTCGAGGATGCTCTGCCGGGCGACGTCGTGGCGGAACGTGAGGTCGTTGACGAGTCCGGCCGCCGCGAGGACGCGCAGGGCCGACTCGGCGCGGGCCGCGTCGATGCCGGCGAGCCGGGCGATCCGGTCGGGCCGGGCGGACGTGCCGAGGACCGCGAGGGCGCGGGCGGCGGCCGCCACCGGCGGGTCGACTCGGCTGGTCTGGCGCAGGACCGCGCGCCCGTACCCCTCGCGGCGGACGCCGCCGGTGGCCCGGTGGTCGTCGAGGAGCGCGCTCAGGAGCAGCAGGTTGCCGCCGGCCAGCGTGTGGAATTCGGGGGCGAGGCGCTCCGCGCTCGGCCGGTCGAGGTGGGCGGCGAGGAAGCCGGCCACGCCCGCTTCGGTCAGCGGTGTCAGCGCCATCCGGTGCGCGTGCGGCTGGTCCAGCAGTTCGGTACGGAACATGGGCCGGCCGTCGGGGAGTTCCGAGTCGTCCGTCAGGACGGCCATGACGCGTGCGGAGCCGGTCCTGCGGGCGAGGTAGAGCAGGCAGTCGAGGGACAGGCGGTCGGCGTGCCGGACGTCGTCGACGGCGAGGAACACCGGTGCGTCCTGGGCGAGTCGCAGTACGGCCCGGGTGAGGTCGGCGAGCACCCCGGCGAGTTCGGGACCGATGACGGTGGCGGACCCGCCGGCCGGCGGGCGGTGCGCGTCGGTGTCGGTCCCGGCCCCGGTGTCCTGGGTGGCCGCCGCCCTGTGCAGCAGCTCTTCGAGTGCGCCGGCCGACTCGTCCGGGACCGGGGCGCTGCGCAGCAGCTGTCCCAGCACCCCGAACGGGAGGGCGTGTTCGGCGCGGGAGCAGGCGGCGCGCAGGACGAGGCCGCCGGTGCGGGACGCGTGCTCGGCGACCCGGTGCAGCAGCTCGGTCTTGCCACTGCCCGACGGGCCGTCGAGCAGTACCACCTTGCCTTTCCTGGATTCGCATTCCATGAGCATCTGTTTCAGATGCATTGCCTGCTCGGCGCGTTCGACCAGTTCCACTGGCCACCTCCCGTTTTGACAGGTCCAAAGGATCCGAAAGCCGCTGCACGAGCCGGTTTCCCTTGGCCCTCGGCATGTGGCGGCACTTCGGAAGCTAGCAACCCCTCAGGGGTCCCGGGTTTTCCCGCGTCAACTGCGCGGCAACTGACCGCCCATCGGGTCGCGCGGGGGTGCCGTCGGGTGCCGGCGAGGGGTCGTCGGACGCTTCCAGGCGATCTTGAAGGACGTCACCGCGTCGCCTCACGTTCGGAAGATCCACAACTCACCGCTCTGACCTGCGACTTCTCATCGACTCCAAGTCCGCACGATCCGCGCGTCCATGAGATTGACAAACCGGTCGCTGGGTTTGTTTACTGGGTGGGGTGGTACGGCGGAAGCGTCCGAACCTCAACTTCGGCTGGAGTGAGCCAGCGTGCGATTCGAATTGCTCGGCCCCTTGAATGCATTCTCGAATGACACCCCCGTCAATTTGGGGGGCTTCAATCAGCGGGCAACTGCGGCTTTTCTCCTGCTGCATGCGAATGAAGTAGTACCGACCAGTAAACTGATCCACGCCCTGTGGGGATACGATCCGCCGGCGACCTCGCGGAAAATGGTGCAGAACGCCGTCTCGGGCCTGCGGAAGGTGATCGAGCGCCACGCCCGCCCCACGGGGGCCGTCTCCCTCAGCACCAGCCCGCCCGGCTACCGGCTCACCATCGAGCCCGAGAACTTCGACCTGGGCCGGTTCCGGCGCCTCGTGGAGCAGGGCGGGGCCGAGCTGCGGGCCGGGCACAAGGAGGCGGGGCTCGCCCAGTTGCGCGCGGCGCTCGGCCTGTGGCGCGGTCCCGCGCTCAGCGACCTGACGGAGGCCGGCATCGCCTGGCCCGAGCTCACGGCCATCGCCGGAGTGCGCCTCGCGGTCTTCGAGGACTGCACCCGGGAGGCACTGAACCAGAACAGGCACCACGAAGTCCTCGGTGAGCTCCAGGAGATGGCCGCGGCCGAGCCCGCGGGCGAGCGGATCTGCGGACTGCTCATGCTGGCCCTGTACCGGTGCGGTCGCCAGCACGACGCGCTCGCCGCCTACCAGCGCACCCGAGGCACCCTGCTCGACGACTTCGGCCTCGACCCGGGCCGGGAACTGCGGGAGCTCGAACTCGCCATCCTCAACCAGGACCCGGCGCTGGCCCCCGACCCGGGACCGCGCTGGACCCGTACGGTCGCACGGCCCTCGGCGGCGCACCGGTGCAGCCGGCTCGGCACCCTGGCCGCGCCGGGCGGGCGGGCCCGGCCGGCGTACCGGCGCGGCTACGCCTGACAGCCGCCGCCCGGCGGCCGCCCCGGCTGCTCAGCGGGGCTCGCCCCTGGCCAGGAGCACCGCCCCGTCCAGTGAGGACAGCCCGCCGAGCGCCGCCGGGCGTACCCGGGTCTCGGGCCCCGCCGCTCTGGCCAGTTCCCCGGCATGGCGGGCCACCGCCTCCACGTAGCCGGGCAGTCCGGCGGCGAAGCCGCCGCCCACGGTGACGAGGCGGGGGTGCACCAGCTCGGTCAGGCCCACGGCCGCCGCGGCGAGCGCCTCGGCGCTGTCATTCACCGTGCCGACCGCCCACGGCTCGGCGGCCAGCCAGGCGGTGCGCAGTTCGGCGAAGTCGACCGTACGGCCGAGGCGTTCACCCGCGCGCCGCAGGACGGCGCGTCCCGAGGCGACGGACTGGACGCAGCCGCGCCGCCCGCAGTCGCACCGCTCCCCCGCCCGGTCCACGATCAGATGGCCGACCTCGCAGGAGCCGCGCGCGGTGCCGGGGCAGATCCTGCCGTCGAGGACGATGCCGCCGCCGATGCCCGTACCGACGCCGAAGTGGACCAGGTCGCGGCAGTGCGCCGCGTCCGCCTCGGCGAGCGCGGCGAGGTCGCCGTCGTCGGCGGTGCGCACCTCGGCCCCCGGGAGCAGGGCCGTCAGCCGGCGGCGCAGGTCGAGGCCCTGCCAGAACGGCCGGTTCGGCCACCCCCGTACGCGCCCCTCGGTGTCCAGCGTCGCGGGCACCGCCACGCCGACCGCCGCCACCGGCCCCGCCCCGGCCGGGCGCAGGGCGGCCACGGCGGCGGCGAGGACCTCCATGTCCGCGTCCACTCCGCCGGCGTCCGGCCAGCGGAAGACGGTCTCCCGCTTCTCTCCCGCGCCCTCGGCGCCGGCCGGTTCGAGGCGCAGTGCCACCTTGGTACCGCCCACATCGATTCCCAGATAACTCACGTGGTCTCCCGGCGGGACAAAGGGGTGGCTAGGGGGTTCTTGACCGGATTGCGCGGCTCTTACATTCGAATTCAAATATTTCGCCTGCCGAAGGTGGATCACATGCAGTCGACAGACGTCAGTACTGCCGATGGCTCGCTGCCCGCGGAGCTTTCCCCGGAATCCCGTGACGAGGATTTCGAGGAGCGGAACGCGTTCCCGGAACCGATCGGCGAAGTGTTGCGGATATTCCTCGGCAACCGGCGCGTTCAGGCGGCGACGCGGACGCGATAGGCGCTGCGGGCCGCTTCGAGGGATGCCAGGTTGTGCTCCGCCCACGCCGTGAGCGGAGCCAGCGAGTCCAGGAGTTCGCAGCCCATGGGGCTGAGTACGTACTCGACCTTCGGCGGGACCGTCGGGTACACCGTGCGGACGACCAGGCCGTCCCGCTCCAGGTTGCGCAGGGTCAGGGTGAGCATGCGTCTGCTGATCCCGTCCAGCGAGCGCTCCAGTTCGGTGAAGCGCCTCGGTCCGCGCACGGCGGACAGGATCCGCATCGTCCACTTACCGCTCACCCGGTCGAGGATCTCCTCGAGCGGGGCCGCTTCATCTCGTACCAGCCGCGTGAGGGGGGCCGCGTCTCGCAGGGACATGAGCCGACTGCCTTTCAGTGCATAAGGCGTTCAAGGGTCGTCTGGAAGAGGCCGGTCAGGGCCTTCTGGTGGTCGGCGAGGTAGAAGTGGCCGCCGCCGAAGACGCGCAGGGAGAACGCCCCTTCGGTGTGCCGCGCCCAGGTGTGCATCTCGTCGACCGTGACGCGCGGGTCGCTGTCGCCGACCAGCGCGGAGATGGGGCACGTCAGCGGCTTGCCGCCGGTGTCCCGGTAGCCCGCGACGGCTTTGAAGTCGCTGCGCAGGACGGGCAGGGTCAGCCGGACCAGTTCCTCGTCCAGGAGGATCGCGTCCTCGCTGCCGCCGAGCACCCGCATCTCCGCGAGCAGCGCGTCGTCGTCGAGTTCGTGGAACCGGTCGTCCCGGACGGCGGACGGAGCCCGGCGCGCGGAGACGATCAGGACGGCCGGCGGCGCGCCGCCGGCCTCCAGCCGCCGCGCGACCTCGTACGCGACGGTCGCGCCCATGCTGTGGCCGAACAGGGCGACCGGGCCGGCCCAGGGCATGAGGGCGTCCGTCACCCGGTCGGCGAGGGTGGCGATGTCCTCCACCGGCGGCTCGTGCCTGCGGTCGTGGCGGCCCGGATACTGCACCGCGAGTGTCTCGATGTGGGGACCGAGCGCGGCGGACAGGGGGTGGAAGTAGCTGGCCGAGCCGCCGGCGTGCGGCAGTGCGACCAGGGTCATCCGGCGCTCCGGCTTGGGGTGGTAGCGCCGTATCCACTGCTGGGAGCAGGTGACCGTGGTGTTCACGCCGACTCCCGCGCGGCGAGGGCGAGGAGGGCGCGGGCGCCGAGCCGGTAGCCGAGCGCGCCGAGGCCGACGACGACGCCGGAGGCCAGCGGGGCGAGGACGGACTCGTGGCGCCACTGTTCGCGGGCCCACACGTTCGACAGGTGCACCTCGACCCAGGGCCGCGGGTAGTTGGCCAGCGCGTCGCGCAGGCTCCAGCCGGCGACCATCAGCGCGCCGGGGTTCACGATGGCGCCGACGGTGTCGTAGTTGTCGTGGACCGCGCGGACCAGGTCGCCCTCGGAGTCATGCTGGATCGACACGACCTTCCAGTCGGGTCCGGCGACCTCCTCGCGCACGGCCTGCGCTATGTCGGCCAGGCTGTCGGTGCCGTACACCTCGGGCTCACGTTGCCCGAGGATTCCGAGGTTGGGACCGTTCAGCAGGAGTATCGCGCTCATGACTCACCTCGCACTCGGTTCAGGATTCGCGGACTTGGCGAACCTGGCGAACTTGGCAGACTTCAGGGTTTCCCCCTGAACGTTGTAGCAGCAATGCAATACGCGGGGGTAATTGAAGGCCCCCGCACCCCGAAGTAAGGGGGGTGATAGTGGGGCCCGTAGGGGATGGGAACAGATGTGGCCGACGCGCTAGCGTGATATTTCCCGGATGAGAATGCGCCTTTGGCCGAGCGACCCGCCGGAACAGTACCGGGCCCTCTCGGCACATTTCCAGACTCTCTCCGGGCCGCATTCATCCCCAAGAGAATGGATCGTCATGAATGATCGTGCGCAGCAACTGCTCGCGGACCTTCCGCAGTGGCCGCGGTACGGAGACGAGGAACGCGCCGGTCTCGTCCGGGCCCTCGAACAGGGCCAGTGGTGGCGCATGGGAGGCAGCGAGGTCGACTCGTTCGAGCGCGAGTTCGGCGAGCGCCACGGCTCTCCCTATACGCTCGCCGTGACGAACGGGACGCACGCGCTGGAACTGGCCCTCCAGGTGCTGGGCGTGGGCCACGGCACCGAGGTCATCGTCCCGGCCTTCACGTTCATCTCCTCGTCCCAGGCCGCCCAGCGCCTCGGCGCCGTCGCCGTGCCGGTGGACGTCGACCCGGACACGTACTGCCTGGACCCCGAGGCCGCGGCCCGGGCCGTCACGGCGCGCACCGCCGCCATCATGCCGGTCCACATGGCGGGCCACTTCGCCGACATGGACGCCCTGGGCAAGCTGTCCGCCGACACCGGTGTGCCGCTGATCCAGGACGCGGCGCACGCCCACGGCGCGGAGTGGGACGGCCGCAAGGTCGGCGAGCTGGGTTCGGTGGCCGCGTTCAGCTTCCAGAACGGCAAGCTGATGACGGCCGGCGAGGGCGGCGCCGTCACGTTCCCGGACGAGGCGACGTACCAGGAGGCGTTCCTGCGGCACAGCTGCGGCCGGTCGCGCACCGACAAGAAGTACTTCCACGAGACCTCGGGGTCGAACTTCCGGCTCAACGAGTTCTCCGCCGCCGTGCTCCGCGCCCAGCTGGGCCGGCTCGACGAGCAGATCGCGCTGCGCGAGCGGCGTGCGCCGCTGCTCGCCGGGCTGCTCGCCGAGATCCCCGGTGTGGTCCCGCAGGGCCGCGACGAGCGGGTCACCGCCAACCCGCACTACATGCAGATGTTCCGGCTGCCGGGCTACAGCGAGGAGCGGCGCAACGCGCTGGTCGACGAGCTCGTGGCGCGGGGCGTGCCGGCCTTCGTCGCGTTCCGCGCGATCTACCGCTCGGACGGCTTCTGGGAGAACGCGGCGCCCGACGAGACCGTCGACGAGGTGGCCGCCCGGTGCCCCAACACCGAGGCCATCAACGCCGACTGCGTCTGGCTGCACCACCGCACCCTGCTGGGCACGGAGGAGCAGATGCACGCCGTCGCCGAGGTCGTCGCCGACGTGGTCGCACGGACGTGAGCACCCCGGTGGGCGTGCGGGGACCGGACGGCCCTCCGGTCCGCACCAGCGTGGTGGGCCTCGGGTGGGCGGCCAAGTCCATCTGGCTTCCCCGGCTGCGCCAGCACCCCGCGTTCGCCGTGGCCTCCGTGGTGGATCCGAACCCGGCCGCCCGGGCCGAGATCCCCCAGGACCGAGCGGGTACGCGGCTGCTGGACGACGTGGCCGAACTGAGCCGCGCCGGCACCGACCTGGCCGTCGTGGCGGTGCCCAACCATCTGCACAGCACGGTCGCGTGCCGGCTGCTGCGGATGGGCATCCCCGTCTTCCTGGAGAAGCCGGTGTGCCTCAACTCGGCGGAGGCGGAGCAGCTCGCCGCCGCCGAGCGGGCCGGCGGCACGGTGCTGCTGGCGGGCAGCGCGGCCCGCTACCGCGCCGATGTGACGGCGTTGCGCCGGGTCGTACGGCAGGACCTGGGGGAGCTGCGGCACGTGGAGCTGTCGTGGGTTCGGGCCCGGGGCGTGCCGGACGCCGGCGGCTGGTTCACGCAGCGGCAGTTCGCGGGCGGCGGGGCGCTGGTCGACCTGGGCTGGCACCTGCTCGACACGGTCGGCCCGATCCTGGGGCCGGTGGGGTTCGACCAGGCGGTGGGAACGGTCTCGGACGACTTCGTCAACGACCGTTCCTCGCAGGCGGCGTGGCGCGAGGACGCCCCGAAGGACGCCGGTTCCGACGGGGACGTCGAGGACACGGCGCGCGGCTTCCTGGTGACCGAGGACGGCGTGTCCGTGGCCATACGGGCCAGCTGGGCCTCGCACGAGCCGTACGACGTGACCCGCATCCGGGTCGACGGCAGTGCCGGCAGCGCCACCTTGACCTGCACTTTCGGGTTCAGCCCCAACCGGCGCAAGGGCTCGTCGCTGGTCCGGGTGCGGGACGGCGTCGAGACCGAGGTGCCGCTGCCCGAGGAGGAGATCGGGGCCGAGTACCTCCAGCAGCTCGACGAGCTGCCGGGGCTGCTGGCGGACCCGGCGTCACAGGGGCGGACCGTCGACGAGGTCCGCCGCACGATCGCGGTGATCGAGCGCATCTACCGCTCGGCCCGCAGGGCGCGGATCGGAGCGCGCTCCACAAGAGCGGCCCGCCCGGTGCCCTACTCGACCCTACTGAACACGGAGGATCACCATGCCTGACACCCGCGAAGGTAAGGATCCCGCCTATCCGGTCCCGATACCCGGGACCGGCTTCCGGGCGGTCGTCTTCGATCTCGACGGGGTGCTCGTCGACAGCTACGAGGTGATGCGCGAGGCCTTCAGCGTCGCGTACCGGGAGGTCGTCGGTGCCGGCGAGGCGCCGTTCGGCGAGTACAACCGGCATCTCGGCCGGTACTTCCCGGACATCATGAAGATCATGGGGCTGCCACTGGAGATGGAGGCGCCGTTCGTCCGCGAGAGCTACCGGCTCGCCTCCCAGGTTCCGGTCTTCGACGGGGTGCCCGAGATGCTGCGCGAGCTGCGCGGGCGCGGGATCCCGCTCGCGGTCGCCACCGGCAAGGCGGGTGACCGGGCCAGGGCGCTCCTCGCGCAGCTGGGCCTGGCCGACATGTTCGAGACGATCATCGGGTCCGACGAAGTGGCGCACCCCAAGCCGGCCCCCGACATGGTGCGTCTGGCCGTGTCCGTACTCGGCGCGCGTCCCGAGGAGACGGTGATGATCGGGGACGCGGTGACGGACCTCCAGAGCGCCCACGGCGCGGGCGTGGCCGCCGTGGCCGCGCTGTGGGCCGGGGTCGACGAGGAGGCGCTGCTCGCGGCCGGTCCCGTCGCCATCCTGAACCGCCCCGCGGAAGTGGTGTCGTTCTGCGCGGCGGCCGGGCAGACGGTCGCCAGTGGCGTGGCGTCGTAATCGCTCCACCGCTTCCTCCCCCACAGCGAAACGGCCCGGACGATGCCGCGTCCGGGCCGTTTCGTGGTGCCGGCCGCCGTGCGGGGCGGCCGGCGCGGGTCAGTCGTACGGCCGGTCCTCGACCGGCATCGCCGCCAGGGTCCGCAGCACCACCTCTTCCGGTACGTCGCGTACGAGCGCGGCGCCGGCGGGGCCGTCCAGGACGAAGGCGAGGGCGCCGTCGGCCTTCTTGTCCCGCCGCATGTACCGCACCAGCTCGCCGTGGCCGACGCCCGGGGGCAGGCCGACCGGCAGCCCGTAGCGGGCCACGACCGAGCGGTGCTCCTCCACCCGCGCGGCGTCGATCCGGCCGAGGGCGCCCGCGAGCCGGCCGGCGAAGACCGTGCCGATCGCCACGGCCTCGCCGTGCCGCAGCCGGTAGCCGGTGGCGCGTTCCAGGGCGTGGCCCAGGGTGTGGCCGTAGTTGAGCAGGTGGCGTACGCCCTGGTCCCGTTCGTCCAGGGCCACGATGGACGCCTTCAGCCGGACGCTCGCCGCGATCCGGTCGGCGAGCGGCAGGTCGTGGAGCCCCTCGGCGCCGATGAAGTGGCAGCGGGCCAGCTCGCCGTACCCGTTGGTCCACTCCCGCTCGGGCAGGGTGCCGAGGAAGTCGGTGTCGCAGAGGACCGCGCGGGGCTGCCAGTACGCCCCGACGAGGTTCTTGCCCTCGGGCAGGTTCACCCCGGTCTTGCCGCCGATACTGGCGTCCACCTGGGCGAGGAGGGTCGTCGGCAGGTGCACGACCGCGGTGCCCCGGTGGTAGAGCGCGGCGGCGAGGCCCACGGCGTCGGTGGTGGTGCCGCCGCCGCAGGAGATCACCACGTCACCGTGGTGGAGGCCGAACTCGGCGAAGTGGCTGCACAGTTCGGCGACGGTGGCGAGGGTCTTGTTCGTCTCGCCGTCCTGGGCCTCCAGCCACAGGGTGTCCACGTCGAGCTCCGGCAGCATGCCGGCGGGGCGCGCCGAGACGACGACGGCGCGCCGCGCACCGGTCTCCCGGACGATGTCGCGCAGCCGGGCGCGGACGCCGGCGCCGATGTGCACGGTGTACGCGCGGTCGCCGAGGCCCACTTCCACCCGGTGGTCGGGTGCGAGCAGTTGGCTCATCGGGGGCTCCTTCCAGGGTTGTGTGCGCGGGTCGGGCGGGCGGTGGCGGTCACGCGGTCTGGAGTCCTGCCGCGGGCACCGCGATCGGCTGGGTGTCCGCTCCGGAGGCGCCGAGGACCGCGCGGACGGTACGGGCGGCCAGTGCCTCGGTGACCGCGGGGATACGAAGCCTCCGGTGGGTCAGGTGCGCGTGGTCGAAGAGCAGGTAGTTGACCGGCGCGCCCTCGGCAGCCCAGGAGTTGGCCGTGCGGCGCAGGGTGCGCAGGTAGTCGTCCCAGCGCCGGGCCGTCTCGCCGCTCATGGCGGGCAGCCCCTCGGCGAGGGCGCCGGCCGCCGGGCCACCGCGGTCTCTGAGCTCGGTGCGCTGCGCGGGCGTGAGCCCCTCCGTCCAGTGCTGCCAGCACTGGAAGAGGAACCCCTTTCTGGCCGCTTCCGGTATCAGCGCCACGACGTGCCGCAGATGCCAGATGGTGAAGATCAGCTGGGCGTCGTACGGCGCGACCGGTTCCCGCGCGACGGCGAGTGCGAGTTCACTGGACGCCATGGCGACATCGTCGTGGAATTCGATGTCGCAGGCCAGCGGGTGGTGCGGTACGGGTTCCCGCAATTCCTCGACGACCGGCGCTTTTCCGTACGGGGAGACTTCCTTGAGCAATCGGGATTCGACCTCGCGGAGAACCGGCTGAGTGGAACTGGCCCACAGACCGATCTCGGGGTTCTTGCCCAGCTCGGTCCAGTGGAGGAACCACCGGCTGCGCCCGTCGGCGGCACGCATGTCGCGTACCAGCTCAAGCAGGCTTTCCGGCGGTTCGGGGCGGGTGATGCCACCGCTGCCCGTCCCGTGGGGGGCGGACACGCGGGCGTGGATCCAACGGTGCGTCATATCGGGTTACCTCAGTTCGTCACCAGCGGGGATGCCCGGACTATTGCTCTGACGACGCGGGCGCGATTGAATGCTAGGCCCGGCCGATAATTCCCACTATTGGGCGGCGCACCCTACCTTCTCCACACCCGAAGTCAGGGCCCTATTAGGGGGGTCGACTGGGGTTACGGGCAGGTCGGCAACAACGAGAATGTTGTCCTGTAGATCAGTGTCAGGACAAAGATTCCAAGAGACGTATTTCATTGTTGCCGTGTTATCGAGGGGTGTGGGGAACATGCTGCGAACCGAGCTGATCCGACCGTTGCCGGAGTTGCTCACCGCGCACGCGAACCGCTTCGGGAACAAGATCGCCTACCGCGATGCCCGCCGCGCCGTCAGCTACGCGCAGCTGGCCGACCGTACCGGGCGGATCGCCGGGCACCTGGCGGCCCTGCGGCTGCAGCCGGGCGACCGGGCCGCGTTCCTCCTCGGCAACTGCGTGGAGACGGTGGAGAGTTACCTCGCCGTCCTGCGGGCGGCGGCGATCGGCGTACCGCTCAATCCGCGCTCCACGGACGCCGAGCTGACCCATCTGCTCACCGACAGCGGCGCCCGCGTCGTGATCACCGACGCCGCCCACCTGGACCAGGTACGCCGGGTGCTCGGCGCGGACCGGTCGGTACGGATCGTCGTCACCGGCGCCGAACGGCCCGCCGGCACCCTCTCCTTCGAGACCCTCGCCACCACCGAGCCGCCCGCCCCCGCGCGGGACGACCTCGGCCTCGACGAGGTCGCGTGGATGCTCTACACGTCCGGCACCACGGGCAAGCCCAAGGGCGTGCTCTCGACCCAGCGCAACGCCCTGTGGTCGGTGGCCGCCAGCTACGTGCCGATCCCCGAGCTGTCGGCGGACGACCGCGTCCTGTGGCCGCTGCCCCTCTTCCACAGCCTGTCGCACATCGTGTGCGTCGTCGCGGTCACCGCCGTCGGCGCGTCCGTGCGGCTCGTCGACGGGTTCGCGGCGGACGACGTGCTCGCCGCGGTGCGCGAGGAGGACTCGACGTTCCTCGCCGGCGTACCGACCCTCTACCACCAGCTGGTGCAGGCCGCGGCCCGCAAGGGCTTCACCGCGCCGCGGCTGCGCGTGTGCCTGGTCGGCGGCGCGGTCACCACCGCCGCCCTGCACACCGCCTTCGAGAAGGCGTACGGCGCCCCGCTGCTCGACGCGTACGGCTCCACGGAGACCTGCGGTTCCATCACCATGACCTGGCCGAACGGCGCCCGCGTCGAGGGCTCGTGCGGACTGCCGGTGCCGGGCGTCAACGTACGCCTGGTGGACCCGCAGACCGGCGCCGACGTGGCCACCGGCGAGGAGGGCGAGGTCTGGGTCAGCGGCCCCAACGTGATGGCCGGCTACCACAACGACCCGCAGGCCACGGCGGAGGCGCTGCGGGACGGCTGGTACCGCACCGGCGACCTGGCGCGCCGCGACGAGGCCGGCTGGTTCACCATCACCGGGCGCCTCAAGGAGCTCATCATCCGGGGCGGTGAGAACATCCACCCCGGCGAGATCGAGGAAGTACTGCGCTCGGTGCCCGGCGTCGCCGACGTCGCCGTGGTCGGCAAGCCGCACGACGTGCTCGGCGAGGTGCCGGTCGCCTTCCTGGTGCCCGGCCCCGAGGACCTCGACACGGAACTCCTGTACGCCGCCTGCCGCGAGCGGCTCGCGTACTACAAGGTGCCCGAGGAGCTGTACGAGACCGCCCGCATCCCCCGCACCCAGTCCGGCAAGATCACCCGCCACCGGCTGCTCTCCCGCCCCATGCGGCTGCGCGCCGCCAACAGCAGCCACTACGAGTCGCTGCTGCGCCTCGACTGGGTACCGCTCACCCTGCCCGCCGCCGGGGCCTCCCCCGAGCCGTGGACGGTCTCCGGCCCCGACGCGACCGCGCTCGCCGCCGGGCTCGACGCCCGGCTCGCGGCCACCGGGCCGGGACGGCCCGCCCCCGGGACCGTGGTGCTCGGCCTCGACGTGCCCAAGGCCGCGGCCGCCGCCGACTTCGCGGGCGCCGTGGCCCGTACCGTGCGCGAACTGTCCGACCAGCTCGCCGGCTGGCTCGCCGACGAACGCCTCGACGGCACCCGCATCGCCGTCGCCACGCGGGGCGCCGTCATCGCCGGCCCCCACGAAACGCTCCACAACATCGCGCACGCCCCCGTCTGGGGCCTGCTCCGCGCTCTCCAGGCGGACCACCCCGGGCGGCTCGTCCTGGTGGACCTCGACGAGGCCCCCGCGTCCCTGGAGGCGCTGCCCGCGGCCCTCGCCTCCGGCGAGCCCCAGTTCGCCATCCGCACCGGCGTACCACTGCTCCCCCGGCTCGCCCGCGTCGCGGCCAGCACCGAGCCGCAGGCCCGGCCCGGCCTCGACCCCGAGGGCACCGTCGTCGTCACCGGCGCCGACAGCGCGCAGGGCGCCGCGCTCGCCCGCCACCTCGTCGCCGGACACCTGGCCCGGCGGCTGCTCCTGATCGGCTCGTACGACGCCGACGACGAGGCCCTGGTGGCGCTGCGCGGGGAACTCGCCTCACTGGGCGCCAAGGTGACCACCGCCGCCTGCGACCCGGCCGACCGGACCGCGCTCGCCGCCGTACTGGAGCGGGCCGAGCGGCCGCTGACCGCCGTCGTGCACGCGCACGGCTGGCAGACCGCGCTCACCCACCGCCCCGACCGGGCCCTGGAGTCGGCCGTCGGCGCCCTGCTGCACCTGCACGAACTGACCCGGGGCCACGACCTGGCCGCGTTCGTCGTGTGCTCGTCCGCCGACACCCTCCTCGGGGCGCCGGGTGAGGGCGACCGGTCCGCGTACACCGCCTTCCTCGACGCCCTGGCCCAGCACCGGGCCGACCGCGACCTTCCGGCGCTCTCCCTGGGCTGGGGCCCGTGGGAACCGACGGCGTCCATCGACCGGGCCCGGGAGACGACCGCGGGCGTCGGCACCCTCAGCACCGCCGACGGGCTCGCCATGTTCGACGCCGCCCAGCTCTCGGGCCCCGCCCACTGCCTGCCGATGGCCATGGACACGGCGGCGATCGCGAGCGGCGGCGTGTCGCCGCTGCTCAGCGGCCTCATCGACACCTCGGCCACGCCCGCGTCCGCCGACAGCAAGGTCGCCGCCGCCCTGCGCGACCGGCTCGCCCCGCTGGCCGAGACCGAGCAGCTGCGCATCCTTCTGGAGACGGTACGCACCGAGGCCGCCCGCGTCCGCGACCTCGGCGGCATCGGGCAGGTCGGCCCCGAGCGCGCCTTCAAGGACCTCGGCTTCACGTCACTGCACGCGGTGACCCTGCGCAACCGCCTCACGGAGACCACGGGTCTCAAGCTGCCCGCCACGCTCGCCTTCGACCACCCGACCCCCCAGGCCGTCGCCCGCCTGCTGCACACCCTGCTGACCGGCGCCGAGACCGCGATCGAGGAGGTACGGCCCGAGGTGGCCGGCTCCGACGAGCCGATCGCCATCGTGGGCATGGCCTGCCGGCTGCCCGGCGGGGTCGCCTCGCCCGCGGACCTGTGGCGCCTGGTCGACCAGGGGACGGACGCGGTGTCCGGCTTCCCCGAGGACCGCGACTGGAACCTGGAGGAGCTGTACGACCCCGAGGGCGCGAGGCCCGGCTCCTCGTACGTCCGCGAGGGCGGGTTCCTCTACGACCAGGCCGAGTTCGACGCCGAGTTCTTCGGCATCTCGCCGCGCGAGGCCATCGCCATGGACCCGCAGCAGCGGCTGCTCCTGGAAACGTCGTGGGAGGCGTTCGAGCGGGCCGGCATCGACCCGGCGCGGCTGCGCGGCGAGTCGGTGGGTGTGTTCTCCGGCGTGATGTACCACGACTACGGGTCCCAGGTGGTCGCCGCGCCGGCCGAGTCGGAGGGCTACCGGGGCACCGGCACGGCGGGCAGCGTCGCCTCGGGCCGGGTCTCGTACACCTTCGGCCTCGAAGGCCCCGCGCTCACCGTCGACACCGCCTGCTCCTCCTCACTGGTCGCCCTCCACCTGGCCGCGCAGTCGCTGCGCAACGGCGAATGCACGATGGCGCTCGCGGGCGGTGTGGCGCTGATGGCGCGGCCCACCTCGTTCGTGGAGTTCTCCCGCCAGCGTGCCCTCGCCGCCGACGGCCGCTGCAAGGCGTACGCCGACGCGGCCGACGGCACCGGCTGGGCGGAAGGCGTCGGCGTACTGCTGGTCGAGCGGCTGTCCGACGCCCAGCGTCTCGGCCACCCGGTCCTGGCGGTCGTACGCGGCTCCGCCGTCAACCAGGACGGCGCCTCCAACGGCCTCACCGCGCCGAGCGGACCCTCGCAGCAGCGCGTCATCCGACAGGCGCTGGCCAACGCCCACCTCCAGTCCCCCGACGTGGACGCGGTCGAGGGCCACGGCACCGGCACGATGCTGGGCGATCCGATCGAGGCGCAGGCACTCCTCGCGACGTACGGAAGGGAGCGGGACGGACAACAGCCTTTGTGGCTGGGGTCCTTGAAGTCCAACATCGGGCACGCGCAGTCGGCCGCCGGGGTCGCCGGGGTCATCAAGATGGTCGAGGCGATACGGCACGGGGTGCTGCCGAAGACCCTGCACGTGGACCGGCCGTCGACGAAGGTCGACTGGACCGAGGGCGCTGTGGAGCTGCTGACGGAGGCCCGCCCGTGGCCCGAGCTGGGCCGCCCGCGCCGGGCCGCCGTGTCCTCCTTCGGCGTCAGCGGCACCAACGCCCACGTCATCATCGAGCAGGCACCGGACGCGGCCGCCGGCGAGGAGGCCGTCGCGTCGGATGCCGCGCCGGCCGTCGTGCCGTGGCCGGTCTCCGCGAAGACGCCGGACGCGCTGCGCGCCCAGGCGGAGCAGGTACGGGCTGTCGCCGAGGAGGCCGACCCGGTCGCCCTCGGGCACGCGCTGGCGTTCACCCGCGCGCCGCTCGACGAGCGGGCCGTGGTGCTGGCCCGGGTGACCGACGCCTCGGCCGGACTGTCCGGGCTGAAGGCGCTGGCGGCGGGCGAGTCCGCCGCGGAGCTGGTGACGGGCACGGCGGACGTGGACGGGAAGACCGCGTTCGTCTTCCCCGGCCAGGGACACCAATGGGCCGGCATGGGAGCCCAGCTGCTGGAATCGTCGCCGGTGTTCGCCGCCGCGATGGACGAGTGCGCCCAGGCCCTGTCCGCGTACGTCGACTGGTCACTCCTCGACGTCATCCGACAGGAAGAAGACGCACCTGGCTTTGACCGCGTCGACGTGGTCCAGCCCGCCAGCTTCGCCATCATGGTGTCGCTCGCCCGTCTCTGGCAACACCACGGCGTCACCCCCGACGCCGTCATCGGCCACTCCCAGGGCGAGATCGCCGCAGCCCACATCTCCGGCGCCCTCACCCTCGACGACGCCGCCCGCATCGTCACCCTCCGCAGCCAAGCCATCGGCGCCCACCTCGCCGGACACGGCGGCATGATGTCCCTCCCCCTCCCCCTGGAAACAGCGCAGGAGCGTATCGCCCCCTACAACGGCCGCATCGAAATCGCCGCCGTCAACGGACCCACCTCCACCGTCGTCGCCGGCGACGCCGACGCACTCGACACCCTCCACACCCAATGCGAAACCGACGGCATCCGAGCCCGCAAAATCCCCGTCGACTACGCCTCCCACACCAGCCACGTCGAACGCATCGAAGACGAACTCGCCCTGGTGCTGCATGAGATCCGCCCCCAGCAGGCCGCCATCCCGCTCTTCTCCACCCTGCGGGCCGAATGGCTCGACACCACGACCATGGGCGGCACCTACTGGTACGACAACCTCCGCCACCAAGTCCGCTTCGGCGAATCCATCGAAACGCTCGTCGCCGAAGACTTCCGCACCTTCGTCGAAATCAGCGCCCACCCCGTCGTCTCCATGGCCGTCCAGGACATCCTCGACACCCACGCCGACACCCCCTCCCTCACCACCGGCACCCTCCGCCGAGGCGAAGACACCACCACCCGCTTCCTCACCTCCCTCGCCACCCTCCACACACGCGGCATACCCATCGACTGGCGACCGGCATACGGCGACACCCGGCCCACCCGCGTCGAACTCCCCACCTACCCCTTCCAACGCACCCGCTACTGGCTGGAGCGGGCCGGGAAGACGGGTGACGTCAGCGGCGCGGGCATCGATCCGGCCGAGCATCCGCTGCTCGGCGCTCTGGTCGAGCTGCCCGACTCCGGCGGCGTACTGGCCACCGGCCGGCTGTCCCTGAAGTCCCACCCGTGGCTTGCCGACCATGCCGTGTCCGGCACGGTGCTGGTGCCCGGCGCCGCGCTCGTCGAGCTCGCGGTCCGCGCGGGCGACCAGGCCGGCACCGGGCTCCTCGACGAGCTGGTCATCGAGGCCCCGCTGACCCTGCCCGCGTCGGGTGCCGTACGCATCCAGGTGGCCATCGGCGGACTCGACAGCTTCGGCCGCCGTCCCGTGACCGTCCACGCGCGGGCCGAGGACTCCGAGTCCTGGGTGCGCCACGCCACCGGATTCACCGCGAGTACGGCGACTTCCGCAGCGGGGCCGGACGGTTCGTACGACTTCGAGGTCTGGCCGCCGCAGGGCGCCGAGGCGCTGTCCGTCGACGACTTCTACGACCTGCGTTACGCGGCCGGCTACGAGTACGGCCCTGTGTTCCAGGGGCTGCGCAAGGTGTGGCGCCGTGGCGAGGAACTGTTCGCCGAGGTCGCCCTTCCGGACGACGCGGCCGGGGAGGCCGCCGCGTTCGGGCTGCACCCCGCGCTTCTCGACGCGGCCCTGCACACCGCCGCCTTCGGCTCCGGGCCCCAGGGCGCCGACGGCCGGACGCTGCTGCCGTTCGCCTGGAACGGGGTGGCCCTGCACGCCACGGGCGCGGCCCGCCTGCGGGTCCGTATCGCACCGCAGGGGGCCGACACGGTGACCGTGGAGGCGGCCGACACGGCGGGCGCGCCGGTGGCCACGGTCGACGGCCTCACCTTCCGGGCCGTGGACCCCTCTCAGCTGGCCGCCGGGGACGACCCGTTGAAGGACTCGGTCTTCCGGGTGGAGTGGCAGCCGGTCGCCGTACCGGACACCACCGCCGGAGCCGACTGGCCGGTCCTGGACCTCACCGGCCGTACCGACGAGGACATCCGCACACTGACCGGCGACGTGCTGAGCACCGTTCAGAAGCTACTGGCCACCGACCCCGACGACACCCGGCTGGTCGTCCTCACCCGCGACGCCACCACCAACCCGGCACAGGCCGCCGTCCGGGGCCTGATCCGCACCGCACAGAACGAACACCCCGACCGCATCGTCCTCGTCGACACCGACACCGACGACCAGTCCCGGGACCTGCTGCACACCGCACTCGCCACCGGCGAACCCCAACTCGCCCTGTGCGAGGGCCACATCACCGTCCCCCGACTCGCCCGCACCACCATCACCACCGCCGACAAACCCCTCGACCCCAACGGCACCGTCCTCATCACCGGTGGCACCGGCACCCTCGGCGGCCTCACCGCCCACCACCTCATCACCCACCACCACATCACCCACCTCCACCTCATCAGCCGACGCGGACCGGCCACCCCGGGGGCCCAGGACCTCCACCGGGAACTCACCGCGCTGGGCGCCCACGTCACCATCAGCGCCGTCGACGCCACCGACGCCGATCAGGTCACCGCACTGCTCAACACCGTCGATCCCGCGCACCCCCTGACCGCCGTCGTCCACACCGCCGGTGTCCTCGACGACGCCACCATCACCGCCCAGACTCCCCGGCACCTCGACACGGCCTACCGCGCCAAGAACGACGCCGCCCAGGTCCTGCACGAGGCCACGAAGCACCACGACCTGGCCGCGTTCCTCCTCTTCTCCTCCGCCGCCGGCGCCCTCGGTAACCCCGGACAGGCCAACTACGCCGCCGCGAACGCCGCACTCGACGCCTACGCCCACCACCTGCGCACCCAGGGCACCCCCGCCACCTCCCTCGCCTGGGGGCTGTGGGCCGACGCGAGCGGCATGACCGGGCACCTGGACAGCGGTGACCAGAGCCGGATGAGCCGTCAGGGCGCTGCGGCGCTCACCGCGGAGGAGGGCATGGCACTCCTCGACGCCGGTCTGCGGTCGTCCGAAGCGGCGCTGGTGACCAGCAAGATGAACTTCCCGGCTCTTCGAGCCGCCGCGGTCGACGGCCGGCTCCCGGTGATCCTGCGGGGCCTGGTGCGCCTGCCCCGCAAGGCCGCCCACACCGCGGCCGACGCCCCCGAGTCCCTGGCCGACCAGATCGCGGCGCTTCCCGAGGCCGACCGTCAGCGCCGGCTCCTCGATCTCGTACGCGGTCACGCCTCGACCGTGCTCGGCGATGTGCCGATCCGGTCCGCTCAGCCCTTCAAGGACGTGGGCTTCGACTCCCTCACGGCGGTCGAGCTGCGCAACCGGCTGGCCACGGCGACCGGCATCCGGCTGCCCGCCACGCTGATCTTCGACTACCCGACTCCGGCAGCCCTCGCCCGGCACCTCCAGTCCGAGCTGGTCCCCGAGGACGCGGCCGAGGACGTCACCGCCGTCACCGGAGCCCCGGTGCGGTCGACGGCCGAGGCCGAGGCGGCCACCGCCGAGGAGCTCGGCCGTATCGCCGCCATGGACGCCGACGACCTCGTGGCCCGCGCCCTGGGCGCCATCGGCAACTGATCACCGACCGAGCGACACCTACGGACTGCTGACTGTGGAGGAAACGATGGGAACGCCCAGCGAGCGGCTGGTCGAGGCGCTGCGCGCCTCGCTCATGGAGAACGAACGTCTCAAGCAGGAGAACCAGCGCATCGCGGACGCCGCGCGTGAGCCGGTCGCCATCGTGGGCATGGCCTGCCGGCTGCCCGGCGGGGTGGCCGCGCCCGAGGACCTGTGGCGCCTGGTCGACGAGGGTACGGACGCGGTGTCCGGCTTCCCGGAGAGCCGGGGCTGGGACCTGGAGCGGCTCTTCGATCCGGACCCGGAGCGCTCGGGCACGTCGTATGTCAGCGAGGGCGGTTTCCTCCATGACGCGGGCGAGTTCGACGCGGGGTTCTTCGGCATCTCGCCGCGCGAGGCGCTGGCCATGGACCCGCAGCAGCGGCTGCTGCTGGAGACGTCGTGGGAGGCGTTCGAGCGGGCCGGTCTGGACCCCACCGCACTCCAGGGCAGCCGGGTCGGCGTGTACTCGGGCGTCATGTACCACGACTACGCGCCGGGGCTGGAGTTCTCCCCCAAGGGCTTGGAGGGCTTCCTGGGTACTGGCAACTCCGGCAGCGTGGCCTCGGGCCGGGTGTCGTACACGCTCGGTCTCGAAGGGCCCGCGATCACCGTCGACACGGCTTGTTCGTCCTCGCTCGTGGCTCTGCATCTCGCGGTGCAGTCGCTGCGCAACGGTGAAACAGACATGGCGCTCGCGGGCGGCGCAGCCGTCATGGGCACCCCGGGTGTCTTCGTGGAGTTCTCGCGGCAGCGAGGCCTTTCCACCGACGGCCGCTGCAAGGCGTTCGCGGACGCGGCCGACGGCACGGGGTGGGCGGAAGGCGTCGGCGTACTGCTGGTCGAGCGGCTGTCCGACGCCCAGCGTCTCGGCCACCCGGTCCTGGCGGTCGTACGCGGTACGGCCGTCAACCAGGACGGCGCCTCCAACGGCCTCACCGCACCCAACGGCCCCTCCCAGCAACGCGTCATCCGCGCCGCACTCGACAACGCCGGCCTCACCCCCGCCGACATCGACACCGTCGAAGCCCACGGCACCGGCACCACACTCGGCGACCCCATCGAGGCCCAGGCACTCATCGCCACCTACGGCAAGGGGCGGGACACCGAACAGCCGCTGTGGCTCGGCTCGTTGAAGTCCAACATCGGGCACGCGCAGTCGGCCGCCGGGGTCGCCGGCATCATCAAGATGGTCGAGGCGATACGGCACGGGGTGCTGCCGAAGACCCTGCACGTCGACGAGCCGTCGACGAAGGTCGACTGGACCGAGGGCGCCGTCGAGCTGCTCACCGAGGCCCGCCCGTGGCCCGAGGTGGGCCGCCCCCGCCGGGCCGCCGTCTCCTCCTTCGGCGTCAGCGGCACCAACGCCCACGTCATCATCGAACAGGCACCGGACGCGGCCGCCCCGCAGGAGGAAGCGGCCGAGGCCGCGGCGCCGGGTGCCGTGCCGTGGCTGGTCTCCGCGAAGACCAGGAACGCCCTGCACGCCCAGGCCGATCGCCTCCTCACCCGCACCGAGCACCTCGGCTCCGTGGCGGTCGGCCAGGCGCTCGCCTTCGACCGGGCCCAACTGGACCGGCGCGCGGTGGTCGTCGGCGCCGACCGGGAGGAGCTGACCGCCGGGCTGAAGGCGTTGGCGGCGGGCGAGTCCGCCGCGGAGCTGGTGACGGGCACGGCGGACGTGGACGGGAAGACCGCGTTCGTCTTCCCCGGCCAGGGACACCAATGGGCCGGCATGGGAGCCCAGCTCCTCGACACCTCCCCCGTCTTCGCCGCCGCGATGGACGAGTGCGCCCAGGCCCTGTCCGCGTACGTCGACTGGTCACTCCTCGACGTCATCCGACAAACGGAAGACGCACCCGGCTTTGACCGCGTCGACGTCGTCCAGCCCGCCAGCTTCGCCATCATGGTGTCGCTCGCCCGTCTCTGGCAGCACCACGGCGTCACCCCCGACGCCGTCATCGGCCACTCCCAGGGCGAAATCGCCGCAGCCCACATCTCCGGCGCCCTCACCCTCGACGACGCCGCCCGCATCGTCACCCTCCGCAGCCAAGCCATCGGCGCCCACCTCGCCGGACACGGCGGCATGATGTCCCTCCCCCTCCCCC
>NZ_VBVX01000658.1 GCF_005981925.1 Streptomyces albidochromogenes | reverse complement strand
CCACCACCCCGGCCCACCGCTAACGCTCAACAGGGGACGCCCCAAGAAAAACGCCCAGCACGGCAGGCCGCATGCAATGCGGGTGGGCTTGGTGGCTGGCGGGTGTGTGGGTGGGACGCGGTAGCTTCCGGGGGTGGTGCGGCCCCTGGCTCAGCGACTGCGGCGACGGCCGTTGGTGCGACACCACCATTCCGACGCACACCAACGCCCACACCGGTGGTGGGCCGAACTGTCCGGTCGACCTGCGGACTCATTCGTGCGCGGGTGGGGCGCGGTAGTGGAATGGGGTGACTCAGGCGGTGTGGCGTCCACCCCCACCGGAAACCGCCGGGACTACTGGCTGGTTGCTGGGGTGAGTGGGTGCAAGGGCACCCAGCGGTGAGGGAGGAAGGGGGGTCCGTCAGCCCGCCGACGGCCCGAAGGGGCAAGTCCGCCGAAGGTTGCTCGGCGAGCGCGCTAGCGCGCCATTTCTCGACCCCTCATGCGGCGTGATGAACCAAACCCATCAGAAGACGAATCCCGACGCCCACAATGCCCGACTTCACCCCATTGCCGGAGGGGTGGGCGGGCATCAACTGACGAGTTAGCTCCACACGAGCGCCTCGACACGGTCCCACGCAGGGCTCGGCACGGCTCGACACGCTGTGAGCCGCCTGACCTTGCCCGATGGCCGGCGTTCCGCCGTCACATCAACCACACCCGCCCCGCCAGACGCTCAGGTATCGATGACACCTCTGTCGGCCTTGCCCGTCGCGCGCGACGGCAGGGCAGGCGGTCCCGGTGGCTTCAACGGCTGCCACAGGGACCCGAAATGGACGCAACCTCACAGTTAGCGAGGGGTCGGCGTCTCGCCCGTCGCCTGAGTCACACGCGTACTGCTTTCGTTCGTCTTCTGCTGGTTTTGGTTCATCACGGCTCGACGGAGAGACGGCGATAGGGCGCGATGGCTTGGCGGCTCGACACCCCGCGACCCCCACGCCCCTAC
>NZ_VBVX01000657.1 GCF_005981925.1 Streptomyces albidochromogenes | reverse complement strand
CGCCCCGTACCTCCCCCAGGGCTGGCTGCCGGGCCGGCTGGTGGCCGCCGTCGCCCGTCAGTCGGCCGTGGTCCTCGCCGCCGAACTCCCCGTCCCTGCCCACGGAAACGACTGACTGAGCGATGCCGACGCCCCTCACGCACGACGACCCGCAGACCCTGGGCGGGTACCGACTGATCGCCCGGCTGGGCAGCGGCGGCATGGGTACGGTCTATCTGGCGCGCACCGCCGGCGGCCGCAGGGTCGCGCTGAAGACGGTGCACGCCCGCATCGCGTCCGACCCGGCCTTCCGCACCCGTTTCCGCCTGGAGACGGACGCCGCCCGCGTCATCGGCGGCCTGCACGGCGCGGCGGTGTTCGACGCCGACCCCCTCGCCGAGACCCCCTGGATGGCGACGGAGTACGTCCTGGGCCCGCCCCTGGACGACGCGGTCTCCCTCTGCGGCCCCCTGCCCGAACCGTCCGTCCGCGCCCTGGGCGCGGCGCTGTGCGGCGCCCTGTCCCAGCTGCACCGCTCCGACGTCGTGCACCGCGACCTCAAGCCGTCCAACGTGATGATCACGGCGTACGGCCCCAAGATCATCGACTTCGGCATCGCCCGGGCCCTCGGGGACGACCGTCTGACCCGCACGGGAACGGCGGCCGGCACCCCCGCCTACATGTCGCCCGAGCAGGCCACCGGCCTGGAACACACGCCCGCGGGCGACGTGTTCGCGCTGGCCGGCGTCCTGGTGTTCGCGGCGGCGGGCCACGGACCGTTCGGCGCCGGCCGGCCGGCGGACCTGCTCTACCGCGTGCGCTACGCGGACCCCGACCTGTCGGGCGTACCGGCGTCCCTCGCCCCGGTCCTCGCCGGCTGCCTGCACAAGGACCCGGCGCGGCGCCCCACCACCGGCGAGCTGGTGGCGCGACTGCACGACGGCCACGGGGAGTTCGCCGACCACCTGCCGCCGCCGCTGCTCGGCGAGATCTCCCGCCGGGCGGCGGAGGT
>NZ_VBVX01000656.1 GCF_005981925.1 Streptomyces albidochromogenes | reverse complement strand
GTGTGGGAGCGCGAGATGGGGCGGCTGCGGGTGCTCGTGAACGCGGTCGTGCGGGCGGAGGGGGAGGAGGAGTTCCCCGAGGGTGAGACCTACCCCGTTCACCAGTTCCCGGAGATCACCGAGTTCCTGCACGAGAAGTGGGCGGGCGGGGGCGAGCCCAACGCGTGGGTCGAGACGGCCGACGCGTCCGCCGGCGACCCCGCGGCCGGCTTCTGCCACCAGCGCGTGGCGGCGCTGCGGCGGCGCGGGCGCGGGTCGTGCGTGGTCGCGCCGATCGTGATGCGCGGGCAGGCGTGGGGGGAGCTGTACGTGGCCCGGCCGGCCGGGACGCCGGCGTTCGGCCGCGCCGACGCCGACTTCGCGACCGTGCTCGCCTCGGTGGTCGCGGCCGGCATCGCCCAGACGGAGCTGCTGGAGGAGGTCCGCAAGCTCGCGTTCACCGATCCGCTGACGGGGCTGGCGAACCGGCGGGCCGTCGACATGGGCCTCGACGAGGCGGTGGAACGGCACCGGGAGTCGGGGGCGGTCGTCAGCCTGGTCGTCTGTGACCTCAACGGCCTCAAGCGCGTCAACGACTCGCTCGGCCACGCGGTCGGCGACCGGCTGCTTGAACGTTTCGGCTCGGTGCTGTCGCTGTGCGGCGCGATGCTGCCGGGCGCGCTGGCGGCGCGGCTCGGCGGCGACGAGTTCTGCCTGCTGGCGGTGGGGCCGTCGTCCGACGCGGTGGTGAAGGTGGCCGAGGACCTGTGCGTACGGGCGGCGGAGATGGACCTCGGCGAGGGCGTCGCCTGCGGGGTGGCCTCGACCGGCGACCCGATCGGGCCGGTACGGACCGCGCGCCGCCTCTTCCGGCTGGCGGACGCGGCGCAGTACCGCGCCAAGGCCGCGCGCTCCACGCTGCCGGTGGTGGCGGGGCGCGACGGAGCGGTGGTCCGCCTCGCGGACGCGGTGCCGCCCGCGCCCCACGACCGGCGGCGGTTCCGGGGGCGGGAGC
>NZ_VBVX01000655.1 GCF_005981925.1 Streptomyces albidochromogenes | reverse complement strand
GGGCCTGGTCGGCGGGGCGGGGGGCCGTGGCGGTGGTGGGCAGCCGGTCGGCCGCGGCCCGCAAAGCCTCCTCGGCGGCGATGGAGGAGGGCGGGACCCAGCCGCCCGCCTCCTGTGTCGCGGCGTAGGCCGACGTGGGGGTCTCGGAGCGCCCGGTCGCCTCCAGGCTCAGGTACGCCGCGTCCAGCGGCCACCGCCCCGGCGAGTCGCTCAGGTCGATGCCGAAGATCGTCAGCTTGCTGTGCCGCTTCGCCACGTACGCCAGGTAGCGCCGCTCGAACGCCGCGTCCTGCGCGCCCGGCAGCGGGTGCCGGGCGACCAGCTCGTCCAGCCTCGCGACGAGCTCGCCCTGGCGGCGGCTCTGCGCTACCAGGGTCGCCGCGACGAAGGTCGAGCGCTGGGTGAAGAAGTGCAGGATGTGCAGGCAGGTGGTGTCGAGGAGGCGCTCGTAGAAGTACGTCGCGTCGGCCGACAGGTGGCACTCGGGGCCGCCGCTCTCCCGGCGCAGCCGGCGGGCCAGGGCGATGTGGCCCAGCTCCACGGCCTCCACGTCGTTCAGGGTGAGGTCTCCGAGGGCGTACAGCGTGGTCGTCAGCGCATCGACGACGGCCTCCACCTCGTCGGCGGGGAGCGGCCGCTCGCCCGTGCGCAGGGCTTGGCGCACCAGCTCGGCGGCGAGTTTGCGCAGGTCGGCGCGGGTCAGGGTGCGCTTTTCGCCCGTGAAGGACACGTACCCCGCCAGGCGGACCGGCTTGTCGACCAGGCCGGCGCCCGGCCCCTCCGCCACGAACAGTTTCCTGACCAGCGGTCCGACCACGCTCGATGCGAGTCGCGTACCGATTGCTGCGGCATCCACGCGCCGTCCCCCCGGGGCCTGTGCAGTCCAGTGGATCAGCGTATCGGGGGGTCTGGCGGTGACAAGGCGCACAGGCGTTTTGGGGTCTACGAGGGGGCGTAGTGGTCCAGGGGCCCTCCCTGCGGGGGACCTTCGGGCCATGGG
>NZ_VBVX01000654.1 GCF_005981925.1 Streptomyces albidochromogenes | reverse complement strand
GGCGGGCTCCGTTCGGGGAGACGTGACTCAGCTGCGTGCCGAGCTGGGCGGTGATGCGGGCGAGCAGTTGCCCCGTGGTGTCGAGGGGAAGTGCCTCGCGGTGTGCTGCCGACTCCGTCATGGACCGATACTGCCGGGCGCACGTTGCCACCTCGTTGCGCGAGGGTGACGGGTGTTTACCGCGGCCTCACGGGGCGCGGGGCCGCGTTGTCAGGCGGCCCGTGGGCGGCCCGGTCCCGGCCGAGGCGCACGGGCTCCCGGCCGTCGCACCCTTCCGGCAACCGCGCACGGATCCCGGCCGCGCACCCCTGCGGCTCCCGCGCACGGCTTCCAGCCGTCACACCCCGAAGAGTTCCCGGCACGGCTCCAGGCCCGTCACGTTCACCGGCACCGTCCGGTGCGCCTCCCAGTCCTCCCGGCTCAGCCGCAGGCGCAGGACCGTCCGGGCCTCGCCCCGCACCGACTCGACCAGCAGGCCGTCCGGCCGGTAGCCGAGCTTCTCCGACACCCGCAGCGAGGCGGCGTTGTCCGTCATCGCCGCCGACGTGACGTGCCGTGCGCCGAGGCCCTCGAAAGCCAGGTGCAGCACGGCCGCCCGCATCTCGGTGCCGATGCCGCGCCCGTGGTGCGCGAGGCCGAGCCAGGATCCGGTCTCGCCCTCCCGGGTCACGGCGAAGTCGTCCGTCATCAGGTCCTGGCGGCCTACGGTCCGGCCGGCGCACCGCACGGCGAGGCTGAGCGTCCACTTCTCCGGCCGCCACTGCGCGACGGTGCCCAGTACGTGCTGGAACGTCGCCCGCGCACGGTCCTGCGCCGACCCGTCCGTCCACGGCACCGAAAACGGCATGAACGACTCGTCGTGCACGCCGTCGGCCGCGACACCGGCCAGTTCATCGAGCACGACACCGTCCGGAAGTGTCAGTTCCAGACGCGGGGTTGTGATCCGCAGACCGTACAGGGGCCAGAATTGTCTCGACATGACCAGAGCATTCCAGTCGGGGGCGGGC
>NZ_VBVX01000653.1 GCF_005981925.1 Streptomyces albidochromogenes | reverse complement strand
AGATTTGTATAAGAGACAGGCCGCAGAGCGGGGGCGGCGGCCCGCGCCGCGGCGAAGCCCCGCCGGTCGGAGGCGGCCACCAAGGCCTCGGTCACCGCCGTGCGCGGGGCGCCGTCCGGGCCCGGGCCCAGGGGCGTGGCGTGCGTCTCCACCACGGACGTCGCCCCCTCGCCCTCGGTGATGTGCATGACGACCGTGCGCGGCTCGGGCGCCGTGAACACGGCCCGTACGGGCACCACCAGCCGCCCCGCGACCTTGAACGACACGTCGACCGTGAACGCGTCGTCGTCCTCCTCGCCCTCCGGCGCGTCGACGACGGTCAGGTCGACGAAGGAGTACGGGTGGAACCAGGACCCGTGCCACGGGTCCAGACGGTTGGCCACCACGTCCTGGGGCTCACAGCGCCCCACCGCCCCGAACACCGCGTCCACGGCGCCGCCCGCCGGGCGCCGCGGTACGACCGGACGCTCCAGCGGCGGCTCCCCGCCCAGCGCGTCGAGGCGTACCCAGGCGAGCACGCCGTCGTCGTGGGCGGGCAGCGGCTCCCAGCCCGCGAACGGCCGGCCGTCCAGGGACAGGCCGTGCCAGCGGCACACGAGCGTGCCGCACACGACCCGGCCCTCCCGCAGCGGCGCCCCCAGATGCGGGCAGGCGCCGGGTCCCGCTCTCAGCTCGCCCGTGACGGTGCGCCAGGCGACGACCTCCAGGCCCCCCACCGTCCGCCCGAACGGCCGGCCGCCGCGACCGATGTCGCGGGAGGCCCCGATCACGTACCAGTTGCCCGACGGACGCGCCGCCGAGCGCTTCAACGCACCGGCTATCAGGGCCGGTTTCGCCTCCCGCCAGGTGGGTGTCTGCTGCTCCCACCGGGCGTGGTCCCGCCGCCGCGCCCGCAGGGGCAGCCCCCGCCGACGCGCTCCTCGTGCACCGCTCATGTCCCCGGCCCCTTCCGCCC
>NZ_VBVX01000652.1 GCF_005981925.1 Streptomyces albidochromogenes | reverse complement strand
GGGCAGGACGTACGACCAGATCCGCCCCTTGCCGCTCATCCGCCGCCAGGTGCTGTCGAAGGACTGGCAGTGCGGGCAGCACGGCCGGGGCGGGAAGCGCAGCGCGCCGCACTCCGGTGCCGCGCAGCCCTGTACGCGCAGTTCCCCCCGGGCGGCGTACTCCCAGAAGGGGGCGCCGTCGTCGTCGACGACGGGAGAGAGCAGATCACCGCTCGTGTTCTCGCTCATCTCTCAGCTCCTCAGCAGCAGGGCCGATGTCGGTACGCCCTCGCCCGCCGTCACCAGGCAGGTGGCGGCCGAGGGCACCTGGGCGGTGCTGGTGCCGCGCAGCTGCCTCACGCCCTCGGTGATCAGGTTGAAGCCGTGGACGTACGCCTCACTGAGCCCGCCGCCGCCGGTGTTGATCGGCAGCCGCCCGCCGCTCTCCAGGGCGCCGCCCTCGGTGAACGCCGCCCCCTCGCCCCGGCCGCAGAAGCCGTAGCCCTCCAGGGACAGCGGGATGAGCGGGGTGAACGCGTCGTAGATCTGGGCGACGTCGATGTCGTCCGGGCCGAAGTCGGCCTGCTTCCAGAGCTGGCGGGCGGCGGTCCAGGCGGGGCCGGTGAGCGGGTCGTCGTTCCAGTAGTTGACCATGCCGTGGTGCTGCGCGGGCAGGCCCTGGGCGACGGAGTGGACGTACACCGGCTTCTGCCGGCAGTCGCGGGCGCGCTCGGCCGAGACGACGACGCACGCCAGGGCGCCGTCCGTCTCCAGGCAGTTGTCGAACAGGCACAGGGGATCGCTGATCCAGCGCGCGTTCATGTACATGTCGCGGGTCAGGGGCCGGTCGTACATCATCGCGGCCGGGTTCTGGTTGGCCCGGTTGCGGCAGGCGAGGGCGACGTTGAACAGGTGGTCGCGGGTGGCGCCGTACTCGTGCATGTACCGGCGGGCCAGCATGCCGATCTCGTCGGCGGGGCGCAGCAGGCCGAAGGGGCGGGTCCACCTGTCTCTTATACACCTCTGACGCTGCCGACGAACGCATAA
>NZ_VBVX01000651.1 GCF_005981925.1 Streptomyces albidochromogenes | reverse complement strand
GTTACGGCTACCCGCAGGGCCCCGGTCCCGGGCCCGCCTCCGCGCCCGGCCCCGGTTCCGGTTACGGCTTCCCGCCGCCCGGGCCCGACGCCACCGCCCAGGCGGAGATCTGCCCGCAGTGCCGCACGCCGCGCGAGGCCATGGCTCCGTTCTGTGAGGAGTGCCGCTGGAACTACCTCACGAACACGGCGACCTCCTACACGCCCGTGGCCCCGCAGAACTCCGGTCCGGCTCCCGGCCTCAACCTGCCGCCCGGTTTCCAGGCGCGGCCCCAGGGGCAGCCGCAGGGCCCGCCGCCGTCGTACGAGTACCAGGGCTCGCGCCCGTCGCAGATGAACCGGCCGGCCGAGCCGCTGGCGCCCGAGCAGTCGGGGCGGCAGGCGCCGCCGCAGGCCTTCCAGCAGCCGCCGTTCCAGCAGCAGCCGGGCCCGCCGCCGTCGTTCCAGCAGCAGGCGCCGCCGCAGCCCCAGCAGCCGCTGGCGCCCCCGCAGCGGGACCGCAACGGCGACGACGACTGGATGCTGCCCCCGCCCTCGCAGCAGCAGCAAGCTCAGCAGCAGCCGCACCAGCAACACCAGCAGCCGCCGCATCAGCAGCCGCCTCACCAGCAGCAGGCGCCGCAGCAGTCGCAGCCCCCTCAGCAGCAGTACCCGGGGCAGGCGCCCGCTCCGGCCGGCTGGACCGCGACCGTGGGTCCCGACCGTGAGTACTTCATGGCGATGATGCAGCGCAGCGGCCCCGACGCCGCGGGCCTCAACCTGCCCGCGTACTCGCCCGAGCAGCAGCGCCCGCTCACCGGCAACCAGGTCACCATCGGCCGCCGCCGCCACAGCACGGGCGAGGCGCCCGACATCGACCTGGCCGTGCCCCCGGAGGACCCGGGCGTCTCGCACCAGCACGCGGTCCTGGTCCAGCAGCCTGACGGCTCCTGGGCGGTCGTCGACCAGAACTCGACGAACGGCACCACGGTGAACGGCGCCGAGGACCCGATCCAGCCCTACGTCCCCGTCCCGCTCCAGGACGGCGACCGCGTCCA
>NZ_VBVX01000650.1 GCF_005981925.1 Streptomyces albidochromogenes | reverse complement strand
CTGGTGGCGGGGTCCGTGCTGGTGGTGCGGCGGCGGTGGCCGATCGCGGTGGTGCTGGTGGCGATCGCCGTGACACCGGCCGAGATGGCCTTCCTTATGGGCATCGTGTCGCTCTACACACTGGCCGCGTCGGAGGTGCCGCGCCGGATCACGGTGGTGCTGGCGGGCATGTCGCTGGCGGGCACGCTGATCGTGACGTACGTACGCACCCAGCAGGACGTGTCGAACGCGGCGGACGGGGACTTCCGGCCCGGCCCCTGGTACGTACCGCTCGTGTCGCTGTTCATGTCGCTCGGCCTGACCGGGCCGCCGGTGCTGTACGGGCTCTACATAGGGGCGCGGCGGCGGTTGATGGAGAGCTTGCGGGAACGGGCGGATTCGCTGGAGCGGGAGCTGTCGCTCCTGGCGGACCGGGCGGAGGAGCGGGCCGAGTGGGCGCGTACGGAGGAGCGGACGCGGATCGCGCGCGAGATGCACGACGTGGTCGCGCACCGGGTGAGCCTGATGGTGGTGCACGCGGCGGCGCTCCAGGCGGTGGCGCTGAAGGATCCCGCCAAGGCGGTGAAGAACGCGGCGCTGGTCGGGGACATGGGGCGGCAGGCGCTGACCGAGCTGCGTCAGATGCTCGGGGTGCTGCGTGCGGGGGACGCGGGGCAGCGCGACGGCGAGACCTCGTCAGCGGTGCCGCTGGCGGCGGTCGGTGCGGCGGCGGCCGCTGTCGCGGCGGCCGAGGCGGAGGACGGGCCGTGCCTGGCCGATCTGGAGGCGTTGGTGGGGCAGTCGCGGCAGGCCGGGATGGTGGTGGAGTTCTCGGTGGAGGGTGATCCGGTCGACTGCGGGGCGCTGGTCGAGCAGACGGCGTACCGGGTGGTGCAGGAGGCCCTGACGAACGTGCACAAGCACGCGGCGGGTGCGAAGACGTGGGTGCGGCTCGCGCATCGCGGTTCGGAGGTCGCGATGCAGGTGGAGAACGGGCCGTCGGACGGCGGGACGGCGGACGCGGGGCTGCCGAGCGGGGGGAACGGGCCTGGCTCTTA
>NZ_VBVX01000649.1 GCF_005981925.1 Streptomyces albidochromogenes | reverse complement strand
TAATAGTAGTCACCAGATTTCGATACAGACTACACCCTTCATGGCAGATTTGGGACGATTACCACAAATACCTAATGCGTATCAACCGAGTTATTTAGATGCGTATTCACCTAAAGCAGAACAGTTAGCTACTAAGATGAAAGCTATACATAGAAGAACTCAAGACTTCATCGTGGAGGCACAAGCAGATCAAGAGAAGTATGCAAATAGATCTAGAGATCGTATCAGTTATGAGGTAGGAGATTGGATACTCCTCCATAAAGATGCGTACATGCTGAGCAAAACTTATTATAAATTACAACCAGTATATTTTGGACCATATAGGATTGTGGCCAAATCAGGAGAACAAGCTTTCGAAGTTGATATACCAATAACGTCAAAGAAACATCGAGTAATCAATTCGAAATGGTTCCGCAAGTATAACGAACGATCAGAAAGTTATCCAAAGACACCACCACGTACACAATTAGAAGCCATAGAACGAGCCCAAAATAAAGAGATAATTGGCATTGCTGGATACAACAAAGAGGAAGAAACGTATGATGTCTACTGGCAAGATTGCCAACCTCAACATTCCAGTACAATCAAAAGAAAAATATTTGATAAATACGTCCCAGAAGTTCAGCGAAATTCGTTAATCGCGAACTTAGAGACGCTATACCCAGACTTAGTTTGAATCGGGACGATTCAAAAAGAAGAGGGGGAGAG
>NZ_VBVX01000065.1 GCF_005981925.1 Streptomyces albidochromogenes | reverse complement strand
CGTCGAGCCCGAGCCCGATCCAGATGCGGACCTCCGTGCCGCCGAGCACCGAGTGCCCGATGCGTACGTCGCCGCCGGTCGACTCCGCGACGCGGCGCACGATGTCCAGGCCGAGGCCCGTGGACCCGTCCCTGCCGCCGCTGTTGCCGCGTACCAGCGCCGCCTGCGGGTCGGAGATGCCAGGGCCCGCGTCCGAGACGAGGACGATGACGGCGTCGTCGCCGTTGTGGACGTCCACCGAGAACGCGGTGCCCACCGGGGTGTGCCGGAAGACGTTGCCCAGCAGCGCGTCGAGCGCGGCGGCCAGTTCGGGCCGGGCGACCGGGATGCGCACCGGACGCTCGACCCCCGCCAGCCGCACCTTCCGGCCCTCGTCCTCCGCCAGCGCCGACCAGAAGTCCATGCGTTCGCGTACGACTTCGGACACGTCGCAGCCCGCGCCGGGGCCCGCGCCGACCGCTCCCTGCGTCTGGGACCGCTGGTCGCGCGCCGTACGGATGATGGTGTCGACCTCGCGCTCCAGCTGCTCGACCGCAGCCCGGGTCTGCTCGGCGGCCGGGCCCTCGCCCAGCGAGGCGGCGTTCAGGCGCAGCACCGTCAGCGGGGTGCGCAGCCGGTGGGAGAGGTCGGCGGCCAGCTCCCGCTCGTTGGCGAGGAGCTGGACCACCTGGTCGGCCATGGAGTTGAACGCGACCGCCGCGGACCGCAGTTCGGTCGGACCCTCCTCGGGGACGCGGACGCCCAGGCGCCCCTCCCCCAGGTCGTGCGCGGCGCCCGCGAGCCGCTGGGCGGGCTGGACCATCCGTACGCCCAGCCGGTCCGCGACCGCCACCGAGCCCACGATCAGGGCGATCCCGACGCCCGCCAGCACCAGCCACGCGGTGGCCACGCCGTTGCTGACGTCGTCCTCGGGCACGAAGACCTCGACGACGGCGATCTTCCCGCTGGCGACGGCGGTGGGCTGAAGCAGCGCGAAGCCGCCGCTCACCTCGGAGATCGAGGCGCGGCCGATCCGCCGCGTGGTCTCCAGGTCCTGCTGCGCCGCCCGCCGCCGCCCGATCTCCAGCGGCGCACTGCCCCGCTCGCCGGAGGCGGGGACGTGTACGGCCATGCGGCCCTCGATGCCCACCTCGGTCGTCTGCACGGCCCGGTCGAGCGAGTCGCTGTCGGTGGTGATGGAGAGGGTGGGGCCGATGGTGGCCGCCCAGCGTTCGGCGCTGGAGAAGGCCCGGTCCCTGGCCATCTCCTTGATGACGAGTCCGAGCGGTACGGCGAAGGCCACCACGACCATCGCCGTGACGGCCAGGCTCACCTTGACCAGCGCCCACCTCATCGCGGCGGCTCCAGCTTCACGCCGACCCCGCGCAGGGTGTGCAGGTAACGGGGGTTGGCCGCAGTCTCGCCGAGCTTGCGGCGCAGCCAGGACAGGTGCACGTCGATGGTCTGGTCGTCGCCGTAGCTCTGCTGCCACACCTCGGCGAGCAGTTCCTTGCGCGCCACGACGACTCCGGGCCGCCCCGCGAGGAAGGCGAGCAGGTCGAACTCCCGGCGCGTCAGGTCGAGCCGCGCCCCGTCCAGCTCCGCCTGCCTGCGCAGCGGGTCGATCGACAGACCGCCGACGCGGATCACCCGGGACGGCGGCTCGGCCCCCGCGACGGCGCGGGCGCGCCGCAGTACGGCGGCCATGCGGGCGGACAGGTGCTCGACCGAGAAGGGCTTGACGAGGTAGTCGTCGGCGCCGTCGTTGAGCAGTCGTACGATCTCCGCCTCGTCGTCCCGCGCGGTGGCGATGATCACCGGTACGTCGGTGATGCCGCGCAGCATCTTGAGCGCTTCCGACCCGTCGAGGTCGGGCAGACCGAGGTCGAGCACGACCACGTCGAAACGGAAATGGGCGACCTCCCGCAGCGCCTCCAGTGCCGTACCGACGCTGCGCACCGTGTGGGTGGCTTCGGTCAGGTGCCGGATGAGGGCGGAACGTACGAACTGGTCGTCCTCGACCACGAGCACACTTGCCATGGGCGGCACCGTACGCCATTCGGGGGATGCCGGTCCCCCTGGGACGGGGGTGGGGCGGGTGGTGCAGTATGGCCCCGATGCAACGAGGATTCGTACACGCCGTCGCGTGGTCGCTCGCCACGGGCGCGGCGGTCACGCTGTCGTGGTGGGGCGTGCACACGGTCATGTCGGGGACGGCGTACGACCCTCCGCAGGCCCTTCCGATCCCCACGGACCTGCCCGCGCGCAGCGGCGCCGCGCAGGTCGCGAAGCCGCAGGCGTCGTCGACGCGGCGGCCCGGCGGCGACGGGGACGACAAGCCGTCCGCGCCGCCCAGGCGTTCGAAGTCGCCCTCCCGCACCCCGGCCGGCCCGAGCGGTACGCCGGACCCGCCCGGCGGCCCGTCGCGCTCCGGGGCCCCGCCGAGCGCCGCGGTGGGCGCGAACGGCCAGGTCAAGAGCTACAGCACCGACGGCGGCCGGGTCACGTTCGACCTCGGTGACACCTCCGCCACGCTGGTCTCGGCGACGCCGGCCACCGGCTGGTCGATGCAGGTCTGGAAGGACCCGAACTGGATCCGGGTCGAGTTCAGGGCGGGCACGGCGAACGTCTCGGTCTTCTGCACCTGGCACGACCACGCGCCGAAGGTCGAGATCGTGGAGTCCTGAGCGTCCGCGCTAGTCGAAGGCGGACGGCGGCGGCTGCGGCGAGGGCCGCGCGCTCGCGTCGGTGACGACGGCCGCGCCTCCGGTGAAGTCGGCCAGCTCCCGGCCGTGTTCCACCCGCCCCGGGTGCGGGTCGGTCGCGACGCGCCGGGTCCACTCGGCGAGCGGCAGCGTACGGTCGGACGCCAGCAGCACCGCGTTGCCGAAGCGGCGGCCGCGCAGCACGGCCGGGTCCGCGGCCAGGGCGAGTTCGGGCCACACGCTCCCCGCGGTGGCGACCTGGCCGCGCAGGTACGTGAGCGGCGGGCCGTCCGCGAGGTTGGCGGCGTAGAAGCCCTCGGGCCTGAGCGCCCGGCGCACCTCGGCGAGGAACTCGGCGCTGGTGAGGTGTCCGGGCGTACGGGCGCCGCCGAACACGTCCGCCACGATCAGGTCCGCCCAGCCGTCCGGGACCTTGCCGAGTCCGGCGCGGGCATCGAGGGAGCGGACGCGCACCCGGGCTTGGGCGTCCAGCGGCAGTTCCCTGCGCACGAACCGCACGAGCGCCGCGTCGAGCTCCACGATCTGCTGGGTGGAGCGGGGCCGGGTGGCGGCGGCGTACCGGGCCAGGGTGAAGGCTCCTCCGCCCAGGTGCAGGACGTGGACGGGCTGTCCCTGCGGGGCGATGAGGTCGATGATGTGGCCGAGCCTGCGCTGGTACGCGAAGTCGAGGTGGGACGGGTCGTCGAGGTCCACGTGGGACTGCGGGGCGCCGTCGATCAGGAGGCTCCAGGCGCGCGGGCGGTCCCGGTCGGGTATCAGCTCGGCGAGTCCGCCGTCGACCTGTGCGACGACGGGCTCGGGGGCGGCGCGTTCGCGCCGCTTGTTGTTCTTTGCCACCCGGCCAGTATCGGACGCGCGGATCCCCGCGCTCTCCGGCGGGGCCTCAGCGCACGCGGTCGGCCGCTTCGATCAGCCGGGCCGCCTCGCCGAGCGCGGCTCTGAGCACGGCCGGGTCGGTGACCGGGCCGGTGTCGGTCGGCGGCAGCAGCCAGCCGGTCCCGGTGACCGGCGGCTCGGGCACCAGCGGCGGGGCGTCCGCCCCGATGTCGCCGGCCAGGGCGGCCGGGATGCGCAGGCCGCGCCCGGAGGTCTGCGTACAGGCGCTGCCCGGCAGGTCCCAGCCGTCGGCGGTGCCGGGGGGCACCAGGAAGCCGAGGGTGGCGCAGGACCCGTCGTGCAGGACGGGGCCGACGGCGGGGGCGGCGGCCCGGCGGAGGATGTCCACCGCTTCGAGGCCCTGGCGCACCGGGACGGTCACCAGGTCGCAGGGCTCGGGGCCCGCGTGCTCGGCGGGAGCGGGTACGGCGCTGAAGTCCTGGCTGGGCCGGTGCTGAGCCGTCGACCGTGATCCCGCGCGTGAGCCCGTCCGTGAGCCACTGATCTCCATGTCGGCCTCCAACAAGGGAACCCCTCCTCGCTCGAGTGGGAGCCGCGCTCCCTCTCCTCATGGTTCAACGCGCGGCGCTGTCAACGGCTACGGCGCCGCGCCGCCGCAAAGGATGGCAGTTCATGGCAGATCGTGGGTGAGATATCCCGTTTGTAGCGAAACACCGCGTGTTCGTGTCGTCACAGCCGGTACGTTTTTGCTCCGCCGAAGCACGCGAACCTTGCGGGAGGTCTTGGCCATGCCGAACAACGACTTCCGCCGACTGCGAGGGTCTCGTTCACCGGCCGAATTCGCCGCCGCCGTCCGCAGGGCGGCGCGTGAGATCGGTGAACAGGTCGCATGCGACGCCCGCTACATCGGGCGCGTCGAGGCCGGCGAGATCCGCTGTCCCAACTACGCGTACGAGCGCGTCTTCCTGTACATGTTCCCCGGTCTGACGCTGGCGGACCTGGGCTTCTCGGCCCGCGAAGCGGTACGTGGCAGGGGGGCGCGCACCACCACGACCCCCAGCCACAGCGACGAGGAGAGCGACGTGCTGCGTCGCGCGTTCATGACGAGCGGCACCGCCACGATGGCGGCCGCATCCCTGGGTCTCGGCACCGCGCCGGGAGCCTCCGCCACCGCTCGCGCGCCCCTCGCGGACGTGTCCGGCACGCCGGGCACGCACCGCCGGGTCGGCGAGGCCGAGGTGAGCGCCGTGGAGGACGCGGTGCGCCAGATCCGGCTGCTCGACGACCGGCACGGCGCCGACGGCCTCTACAAGCGCGCCGGGCAGCCGCTGCGCACCGCCTACGCCCTGCTCGACGCGAGTACGACGTCCCGCCGGTCCATGGCCGACCGGCTGCACACCGGCGCCGGCGAACTGGCCCTCTCGGTGGGCTGGCTCGCGCACGACTCGGGCCGCTTCGACGACGCCCGCTCGCACTACGCGGAGGCGCTGGCGACGGCCCGGGTGGCCGGTGACGCCGCGCTGGAGGCGCACGCGTTCAGCAACTCGGCGTTCCTCGCGCGCGACACCGGACGGCCGCGCGAGGCGGTACGGGCGGCCCAGGCGGGGCAGCGCGCGGCGCGGCTGGTGGCGTCGCCCCGGCTGCTGTCGCTGCTCACGCTGCGCGAGGCCGGCGGCTGGGCCGGTCTCGGCGACCGTCCGGGCTGCGAACAGGCGCTCGCCCGCGCCAAGGCCCTCTTCGAGCGCGGCACGGCCGAGGCCGATCCCGAGTGGATGAGCTTCTTCGGGGAGGCGGAACTGGAGGGCCTGGAGGCGCAGTGCTGGTCCGCGCTGGGCGACTGGGCCCGCGCGGCGCGGCACGCCCGGCGCGCGGCGGCTCTCCAGGACCCCCACTTCACCCGGAACCTGGCCCTCTACAGCGCGGAACTCGCCGACGACCTGGCCCGCGCCGGGGCTCCGGACGAGGCTGCGGCGGTGGGCGAGGGCGTGCTCGACCTGCTGGAGGAGGTCCAGTCGTCGCGCGTACGGACGATGCTGTCGGAGACGACCCGCGTCCTGCTGCCGCACCGCCGGTCGCCGTCGGTGTCCCCGTTCCTGACCCGGCACGCGAACACCTCGCGCAGCAGCGCGTGACCGCCCGCCCCGGGCGCGGGGCGGGTGGGACGGACCGGGCGACAGGGGCCGGCGGGACGGCGGCGGGCAGGCCGCGCCCGGGCGGAGGTCAGCCCGCGAGGTGGCCGACGTCGTTCCAGCGCTCGATCGCCGGGTCGCCGTACGCCCATCCGAGGACCGAAAGGGACGTCGGGTCCAGCCGGATTCGGGCGGCGAACGACACGTCCAGGCCGAGCCAGCGGGCACCGAGCGCGCGCAGGATGTGGCCGTGCGCGAAGATCAGGGCGTCACGGTCGGCCGAGTGCGCCCAGGCGATGACCTCGTCCGCGCGGTCCGAGAGCTGCTGGAGCGTCTCGCCGTCCGGCACCCCGTCGCGCCAGATGAACCAGTCGGCCTGCCGCTGCTTGATCTCGGGGGGCGTCAGGCCCTCGTACGCCCCGTAGTCCCACTCCATCAGCGCGTCCCACTCCTGCGCGCGGTCGCCGAACCCGGCGATCGCGCAGGTCTCGCTCGCCCGCCGGAGCGGGCTCGTGCGCACCTCGGCGTCCGGGAGGCCGTCGAGCGGCGCCCGGTGCAGCCGCTCGCCGAGCAGCTTCGCGCCGCGGCGGCCCTCGTCGAGCAGCGGGATGTCGGTCCTGCCGGTGTGCCTCCCGGACAGGGACCATTCCGTCTGTCCGTGCCGGGCCAGCAGGATGCGCGGTGCCATGACGATGTCTCCCTGGACGGTGCGAAGGGGGCGTGCTGCGGATCTCGTACGGAGCGGTTCACGGGCGGACCACGCCGTCCGCCCCATCATCGCGCACCGGACGGGCGGGCAACCTCCGGGGCGTTTTCCACGTCAACCTACTCGCGCACCCGGTGCGCACACCCGTTCTCGTACACCGTACGGTTGAAAGGGTGCCAGCCAGTCCGTAGGCCGCACATCAGACAAATGGAGAGCGACCGGATGCAGGACACCGCGCCCCGCCCGAGGCCCCGCTGGTGGACCGAGCTGCTGCTCGTCGTGGTGGTCTACGCCGCCTACAGCGGCGGCCGGCTGCTCGTACGCGGTGGCGAGGCGAAGGCCGTCGAGCACGGTCTGGCGATCCTGCGCGCCGAGAAGCTCCTGCGCCTCAACGCCGAGCACCCCCTCAACCGGCTGTTCACGGAACACTCCTGGCTCGGGATACCCGCCGACTTCGCGTACGCCTCGCTGCACTACCTCGTCACCCCCGCGATCCTGGTCTGGCTGTTCCACCGCCGCCCCGCCGGCTACCGCGCCGCGCGGACCTGGCTGATGCTCTCCACCCTCCTCGGCCTGGTCGGCTTCACGTTCCTGCCGACGTGCCCGCCGCGCCTGCTCGACGCCGGTCACGGCTTCGTCGACACGATGGCGCAGTACAGCGTGTACGGCTGGTGGGGCGGCGAGGCGAGCGCGCCGCGCGGGCTAGGCGGCATGACCAACCAGTACGCGGCGATGCCGAGCCTGCACGTCGGGTGGTCGCTGTGGTGCGGCGTGATGCTGTGGCGGCACGGGCGTACGCCGCTGATGAAGTGGCTCGGCGTCGCCTACCCGCTGCTGACCACTTTCGTGGTGATGGGTACGGCCAACCACTACTTCCTCGACGCGGTCGCGGGAGCCGCCGTGATGGGCCTCGGACTGGCCCTGACCAGGCCCTTCATCCGACTGGTCGACCGGGTCGCGAAGCGCCCGGCGCCCCTGCCGGAGCCTGCGGGTCCGGTGATCGCCGACGGCGTTGTCAGTGCCGGATGCGAGACTTCCGAGGGTGAGCGAATCCCTGGGCAGCGGACCCGACCCCACACCTCCGCGCGTGCCTTCGCAGGCGACGGCTCCGACGCGCCCGCCGGCGCCGGCGACGGCGCTCCGGCAGCGGCTCGCTGAGCTGCGCGGCCCGTCGGTCGCGCCCCTGCCCCTGGACGCGCGGGCGCTGGCGGCGCTCGCCGCGAACCCCGGGTGCAGGCGCCGGGCGCTGCTCGACGGCGCGGGGGTGAACAAGGCGGCGCTGGCGACGGCGCTCGGGTCCCCCGCCGCGTTCGGCCAGTCCCAGTTCGCCTTCATGCGGGGCAATGCCTTCGAGGCCCGGGTCAAGGCCGACGGCGGGACGGAGCTGATGCGCCTGCTGTACGAACGGATGGGCGCCGGCGCCGGGTGCGAGCCGCCCGTGCCGGGCGGGACGCTCTTGCCGGACCTGGCGGCGGCGGGCCCGGAGGGCCGGGCGGCGCGCACGGCGCTGGCGCTGCGCGGGGCGACGGCGGCCGGCGCCTGGACGCTGCTGGACCACCCGATGCTGGCCCTGGAGGTGGCGGGCTCCCCCGCGTACCTGGAGCCGGACGCGGTGGTGGTGCACCCCGACGGGCAGTGGAGCGTCGTCGAGATCAAGTCCTTCCCCATGATCGACGACTCGGCGGACGCGGCGAAGGTCGGCGCGGCGGCCCGCCAGGCGGCGGTCTACGTCCTGGCGCTGGAGCGGGTGGCCGCGAAGGTGCCGGGCGCGCGGGTCGGGCACTCGGTGCTGCTGGTCTGCCCCAAGGACTTCTCGAACCTGCCGGCGGCGTCGGTCGTCGACGTGCGCAAGCAGCGTGCGGTGACCCGGCGCCAGCTGGAGCGCCTCACGCGCCTCGAAGACCTCGCGGCCGCGCTGCCCGAGGGCACGACCTTCGACGTGGAGCGCCCGGCGGAGGAGCTGGCCGCCGCGGTCGAATCGGTCGACGCCGCGTACGCCCCCGAATGCCTGGCCGCGTGCGAGCTCGCCTTCCACTGCCGCGAGAAGGCGCGGGCGGCGGGCGCCGTGGAGGCGCTGGGGCGCGGCGTGCGCGGTGAGCTCGGCGGCCTGACCACGATCGGTGAGGTCCTGGCGGCGGCGGAGGGGGCGGCCGGCGACCCGGCCGATCCGGCGGTGGCCGCGCTGCGCCGGGCTGCGGCCCTGCGGGCGGAGGCGCTGGCGGACGCACGGGCCGGGGAGCGGACGCTGTGCTGACGATGTCGCCCCCGGCCCGGCCGGGCTCCTCGCACCACCGGCGGCAGCGGCCGCTCCGCTCACCGGAAGGCGCCGCATGTCGCTGATCAGTACGCTCGCGCGCCTTGACGCCGTGCGCGGCGGACGGGCGCAGCCCCTTGCCACCGTCCGGCACCGGCACCTGTCCGAGCGCCCGATGGTCTTCGTACCGCTGACCACCGCGGGCGAGGCCGGGGCGCCGCTCGGCGCGCTCGTCGGCACCGACCGCCACGCGCCGCGGCTGCTCGCCGTGACGCAGCCGCGCGACCGCGACCTGCGGTTCGCGTTCCTCGCGGAGCTGGCCGAGACCGTCCTGCCGTACATCGACGGGTTCGCCGACGACGTCGAGGCGGCCGAGCGCAACGAGACCGATCCCGAGACCGGCAAGCGCGTCAAGGTCGAGGTCGAACTGTGCGCGGACGCGCCGCAGTTGATCGTCCCGAGCCGGGCGGGCATCGCGTACGTACGGCTCCTCGGCCGTTCGACGCGCTTTCGGCGCACGGCCGAGCAGGACCCCGACACCCCCTATCCCGCGCCGCCGCACATCCCGCTGCTCGGCCGCTGGCTGACGCACTTCGGCGAGCGGGCCCGGGTGCCGGGCTCCTCCCTGCTCCTCGCGGCGACCGACCTGCTGGGCCGGCACTGGGCGACCGGCCAGTCCAGCCTGGAGGACCAGCACCTGGGCGCGCTGCTGGCCTGGATCGACCCGGACCGGGCCGCGGGCGAGTCGGGCGCCGAGGCCGCGCTGCGGGCGGAACTGGAGCGGGACGGGGACGGGCAGCTGGTGTGCCCGCCGGCCGGCCCGGCGACCGACCCGGCGTTCGACAACAAGCTGCTGGCCCCGGCGATCGACCGCTACGACCGGGCGCGCAAGGCGCTCGCCGCCGCCGAGGACGGCCTCGCGGCCGACGCGCACCTGGGCGAACTGACCGCCGCCGAGCGGCACATCCGCGCACTGCTCGCCGCGCAGATGCGGCCCACCTGGGACGCGGTCTGGCGCGGGCTCGACCTGCTGCGGGAGCTGCCGGAAGGTTCCCGGGCCCTGGACCGCTGGACCCGCGACCGCTGGTCGTACACCGGCCACCGCGACCGGGTACGGGCCGGGGAACCGCCGCAGCCCCGGCGCGACGACGCGGTGACCGCCGCGCGGAAGCTCGCCTCCCGCGAGACCGCGCAGGCACAGCTGGAGGCTCAGGAGGCCCTCGACGATCCGCTGGTGATGGCGGGGCGGCGGCTGGCGGGCGAGGCGTTCACCAGCGAGGTGCTGGACGTGGTGATGACGACGAGCGAGGGCAAGCGCCCGAGCCCCCGCCCGCTCGTCACCGTACGGACCGACGACACCCCGCACCTGGGCGAGCGGGCGAAGGTCTACCGCTCGCTGGACGGCAGGCCGCAGACCGCCGAGTTCGTGCGGTACGAGGAGGAGGCCGGCGTCCTGGTGCTGCGGGTGACCGACAAGATGGGCCGCGGCAAGGAGCCGGCGCCGGGGTCCGTCCCGGAGAAGGGCGAGCGCGTCTGCTGGACCCTGTTCGAGCACGACCAGCGCGGCGGCCCCCGGCTGCCGGACCCCGAGGCGACGCCCTGGACGCACGGCGGTCCGCCGGGCGCGGGCGCCGAGCACCCCGATCCCGTCACCCCGGAGGACATCCTGTGAGCCCGCGCTTCGACCCCGGCGCCGAGGCCGGCCGCGCGACGGCGGCGATCCTCCACGACACGCTGCACGGCGCCCACCGGGGCGTCGTCGTGGACTCGCCGCCCGGCGCCGGCAAGTCGACGCTCGTGGTGCGGGCCGCGCTGGAACTGGCCGCCGCCGGGCGCCCGTTGATGGTGATCGCGCAGACCAACGCCCAGGTCGACGACCTGGTCCTGCGGCTCGCGGAGAAGGAACCGGACCTCCCGGTCGGCCGGCTCCACAGCAACGACACCGACCCGTACGACAAGGCCCTCGACGACCTCGCGCAGGTACGCAAGTCCGCGAAGGCCGCCGACCTGGCGGGCCTGGACGTCGTGATCTCGACGGCGGCGAAGTGGGCGCACGTGCAGACCGCCGAGCCGTGGACGCACGCCATCGTCGACGAGGCGTACCAGATGCGCTCGGACGCGCTGCTCGCCGTGGCCGGGCTCTTCGAGCGGGCCCTGTTCGTCGGCGACCCGGGCCAGCTCGACCCGTTCTCCATCGTCGGCGCCGAGCAGTGGGCGGGGCTGTCGTACGACCCGTCGGCGAGCGCGGTCTCGACGCTGCTGGCCCACAACCCCGAACTCCCGCAGCACCGCCTGCCCGTGTCCTGGCGGCTCCCGGCCTCGGCCGCGCCGCTGGTCTCCGACGCGTTCTACCCGTACACGCCGTTCCGCAGCGGTACGGACCACGGCGACCGGCGCCTCACCTTCGGCGTCCCCTCCGACGGCTCGGGCCCGGACCGGGTGCTGGACGAGGCGGCCGCTTCGGGCTGGGGCCTGCTGGAACTCCCGGCCCGCCACACTCCGCGTACGGACCCCGAGGCGGTGGGGGCGGTGGCCCGGGTCGTACGCCGCCTCCTGGACCGGGGCGGCGCGGCGGTCAGCGAGCGCTCACCGGACCCGGTGCCGCTCACGGCCGACCGCGTCGCGGTCGGCACGGCGCACCGCGACCAGGCGGCGGCGGTCCGGGCGGCGCTGGCGGACCTCGGCGTGACCGGGGTCGCGGTCGACACGGCGAACCGCCTCCAGGGCCGCGAGTTCGACGTGACCGTGGTGCTGCACCCACTGTCGGGGCGGCCCGACGCGACGGCGTTCCACCTGGAGACGGGCCGGCTGTGCGTGCTGGCCTCGCGGCACCGGCACGCGTGCGTCGTGGTGTGCCGGGAGGGGGTGGCGGACCTGCTGGACGAGCACCCGTCGACGGAGCCGGTGCAGCTGGGCGTCACGGTCAAGTTCCCCGACGGCTGGGAGGCGAACCACGCGGTCCTGGCGCACCTGGCGGAACACCGGGTCCGGTACCGCGAGTGAGCCGGCCGCCGCGCGGGCCCGTTCCCCGGCGGAGCGGGTTCGTTCCGGCGGGGCGGGGGGCACGCTTCCGCCGGGCGGCCCGTGCGGGGTTCCGATCCCGTGCGGGGTTCCGATCCGTGCGGGTTCCCGATGACGCGCACCCGGCCCGCCGCCCCGGCGCACGTGCGCGCGAGGCGTACTTGCGGGGTCCGGGACAATGGACGGTGGTCATCGAGCACGCGTGGCCGCGAGAGGGAAGGAAAACCCATGGCGGAACCCGAGCGCACCGAGCGGCGGCTGCGCCCCGCGCCGCTGCTCTTCGAGCCTTCGGAGGCAGCCGCCGATCCCGAGCACTTCTTCGACCTGGAGTCGATGGAGGACCCCGGCGAGCTGCTGGAACGTGCCACCGAGCTGACGCTCGCGTTCCGCACCGCGACCGACCGGGCCACCGAGTTCCAGGCCATCGCGGCCGCCCAGCTCGCCGACCCCAAGCGGTTCGACCGGCTGTCGGCGGCGGACATCGCCCGGCGCGCCGACTGGACCGAGGACTACGCCAAGAAGATGGTCGAGTTCGGCCGCGATCTGCTGCGCGGCCCGAAGCACGAGTAGCCGCCCGGCCGCCGCGTACGGGGCACCGGCTGATGGCATATGCCCGGCGGGCAAGATACTCCTCACCGCCCCGCCGTGTCCCGATTTCCCGCAACTCTCGGGAACGACTCCGCTACTCCCGGTAGATCTGGTTCCATGACTGCCCTCCAGGAGACAGCCCTCCCCGCGTACCCGCGCAGCACGCTCTCGCGCTGGGAGTCCCGCCCCACGGACTCGGGCGTCCTGCCCTGCGGCTCGGTGTTCGACGTGGTGAGCGTCCCCGCGGTCTTCGGCCGCCGGATGCTGGACCGGTTATGGGCGGACGGGCCCGGCTCGGGGCCGGTCGCCGTCCACCGGGGCCGGATGCTGCTCTTCGCCTCCCCCGGCACCGCCCAGCGGCTGCCGTCGCTGCTCGCCTGGGAGGAGTGGGGCCGTACGGGCGCCGGCGGAGACGCCGCGAAGGCGCCCGTGCCGCCGGTCCTGTGCCACGGTCCGGGCGACGCCGTGACGGTCCCCCCGCTGAGCGCACCGGCCGGCCCCGCCGGTGCGGGAGCGCGCTGGCTGGTCGCCCCCGACGTGCGCCATCCGTGGCTGCCGGGCGCCGAAGCGATGCTCTGGGCGTGTGTGCGGGCGGCCCGCCCGGGGCCTGCCGACGAGCCCCGGATATCGATTTTTCCTCCCGCCGATCCGGGTGCTAATGTCTACGACGTCAGCAGGCGCCGCTAGCTCAGTTGGTTAGAGCAGCTGACTCTTAATCAGCGGGTCCGGGGTTCGAGTCCCTGGCGGCGCACAGACGGGAAAGGCCCCTCGCGGAAGCGGGGGGCCTTTTCGTTCGCCCGTACGCCGCGCCTCACGCCCCCGGCGTGATCCGCACCGTCCACGCCCCCGACCGGGTGCGCTCCGCCACCTCCACCCGCGTCCCCTCGCCCGGCACCGTGAACGTCTCCCCCTCCAGTACCGGCGCGTCCGCCAGCGGCGGGTACACCGACCGGTCCCAGCACGCCTCGCTGCGCGGATGGGCGTCCACCACCTCGATCGGCCCGCCGCCCGAGGCGGCCCCGTTGCGGACCCGGTAGATCAGCACGCCCTCCGTGCACAGCGACTCGTCGTTGCCGGACCCGCCGCGCGCCTCGATCGCGAGGACGCTGTCCTTGCCCGTCGGTACGACGGCGAGCCGCGTGCCGCCCCTCGCCCCGCGCGGCGGATCCGCCGACAGCGGTTCCAGGGTGAGGCGGGTCGAGCCGTCGCCCGGTACGCAGGCCACCTGCCGGCGGTCGAGCCAGCCGAGCTTCCACTTGTGCCAGCCGAAGAGTTCCGGCGCGAGCCCGAACTGGCTGCCCATCACGTCCCAGTCGCCGACGTACGTGTCCCAGTCGCCCTTGCCGTCCACCGGCCGGTGGTAGAGGTCCGGCAGGTCGAAAACGTGCCCCGTCTCGTGGGCCAGCACATTGCGGTCCGGCGGGTGCTGCTCGAACACGGTGACGATGCGCCTGATGTCCTGGCCGTCGGCGTGCAACGGCTTGTCGAAGTTGACGACCTTCGTCGCGTCGGAGTCGACGCCCGGCGCGTCCGGGTCCGCGACGAGGTAGACGATGTCGTACCGCCGGAAGTCGACCTGCTCGTCCGCCGCCGCCACCGCGTCGCGCAGGTAGGCGGTACGCCGCCCCGCGTCCCAGTCGCGCTCTATGCCGTACGCCGTGGAGTCCTGCGGCATCTCGACCCACTCGGCCTGCGGATGCGGCCGGAGCGCGAACCTCCCGTACGAGGCCCGGCGGAAGAAGTCGCTGGTGGCGGGGAAGTAATCGGCGGTCAGTTCCTCCGGGGTGGTGGAGGGCGCGGAGTCGGGGAAGGCCAGGAAGATCATGACGGCGTCGAGGGTGCTCACGGGACGCGGGTAGGCCGGGTTCCAGGTGTCGAGGCCCAGCGAGTGGTGCGCCGCGGTGCGCGTCAGCACGCACGGGCCGTCGCCCCGCGCCGCGACGGCCGGGCCCGCGACGAGCGAGGTGGCGGCGAGCGCCGTGAGGGAGGTGAAGACGGCGGCCGTACTGCGCAGACGTTCGCGGCGGCTTCGGCTGGACCGGTCGGCTCCCCCGGGTGTCTGCTGGCGGACCACGTCGACCTCCGGGTGCGGAAATACGGGGCACGCCACCCACATTGTTGCGTTTTCATGACGTATGCCCTGTTCCACTGCCCCACACGGGTGACCGGGCCTCAGAGGGCGGTCGCCGGTCCGACACCCCGACGAGATCACGGAAAGTCACAATCGATCACGTAGGAACACCACAAGGCGCACCTGTGCAGAAACGATCGTCCGCGAGCCCCGGGTGCTCCGCGTCACGGCGGTGTAGCTGGAACGGCCCTGCCGACAGCCTCTATGATCGGCACACTTTCCTGCGTGGAGTCCGCCCCTTGGGGGCTCTCCACCCCGCCGACGACCCCGACGAACATCTGTACGCGATCAATGCCCTGCGGGAGCGAGCGGTGAGCGGAACCTCCGAAAAACCCGGTTCAGCCCCCGATGCCATCCGACCGCCCATCACACAGAGTAACGGCACAGGTCGTCCGGCGTCCCCGCCGCACGGCGGGTCCGCGCCGCGCGACGTGTCCGACCGGCACGACTACCGGGCCGCCTTCAACGCCGCGCACCTCGCCATGGCCGTGGTGGACCGAGAGGGCCTCGTCGTCACCGCCAACCCCTCCCTCGGCCAGATCCTCGGCACCGACGCCCTCCAGCTGCGCGAGCAGTCCGCCGCGGACCTCCTGGACCTCGCGTCCGACGCCCGCAGCTTCCACGCCTATCTGGAAGTCCTCGCCGGCCGGCGCGCCCGCTTCCGCTGCACGCGCCGGCTCAAGCACTTCGACGGGCGCTCCCTGTGGGCCGAGGTGACCGCCACGCCCGTACCAGGCAGCGGGACCGTCCTGCTGTCGGTCGCGGACACCAGCGACCGGCGCGAACTCCAGGCCAGGCTGCGTCATCTCCAGATGCACGACCCGGTGACGCGCCTGCCCAACCGCACGCTGTTCTTCGAGCGCCTCACCGCCGCGCTGGAGAACTCCACGTACGACGACGGCGGCACCGGCCGGATCGGCGTCTGCTATCTCGACCTCGACGGCTTCAAGGCCGTCAACGACACCCTCGGCCACCGCGTCGGCGACCGGCTGCTGACCGCCGTCGCCTCACGGCTGGTCCGGTGCGCCGACCAGTACGGCTACGCGCGGGCCGGCGGCCACCTGGTCGCGCGGCTCGGCGGCGACGAGTTCGCCCTGCTCGTCGAGGACTCCACCGGCACGGAACAGCTCGCCGAGCTCGCCCAGTCCGTACTGACCGCGCTCCAGCAGCCCTTCGATCTCGCCGGGCAGCGGCTGGCGGTGTCCGCGTCCATCGGCGTCGTGGAGCGGGCCGCGGCCGGGACGACGGCGACCGGTCTGATGCAGGCGGCGGACACCACGCTGTACTGGGCGAAGGCGGACGGCAAGGCGCGCTGGACGCTGTTCGACCCCGAGCGCAACGCCCACCGGATGACCCGTCAGGCCCTGTCGAGCACGCTGCGCCCGGCCGTCGAACGCGGCGAGTTCACCCTGGAGTACCAGCCGCTGGTGGACCTGGAGGGCGGCGTCGTACGCGGCGTGGAGGCGCTCGTACGCTGGGAACACCCGCAGTTCGGAACGCTCGCGCCGAATCGGTTCATCTCCATCGCCGAGGAGGACGGCTCGATCGTCCAGCTCGGGCGGTGGGTGCTGCGGACCGCCTGCCGGCAGGCCAGGCAGTGGCAGATCGCGCACCCCGGCACGCCGCCGATCTTCGTCAGCGTCAACGTCGCCGTACGCCAGGTGTGGGACTCCGACCTGGTCGCGGACGTCGCCGGGATCCTCGCCGAGACGGGGCTGGCGCCGAACCTGCTGCAACTGGAGCTCACCGAGTCGGCGGTGATGGGCTCGGCGGGACGGCCGCTCCAGGCTCTTCAGGCGCTGAGCGACATGGGCGTGCACATCGCCATCGACGACTTCGGGACCGGCTACTCGAACCTCGCGTACCTGAGCCGGCTGCCGGTGTCGGTGCTCAAGCTGGACGGCTCGTTCGTCCGCGGCTTCCAGGACGAGGCGCACGCCAACCCGGCTGACGAAACGATTGTCGAGGCGCTGGTGCAGCTCGCGCACCGGCTGGGGCTGACCGTCACGGCCGAGTGCGTGGAGACCTCGGGGCAGGCGGCCCGGCTGCGCCGGATCGGGTGCGACACGGGGCAGGGGTGGCTGTACTCGCGGGCGGTGACGCCGGAGCGGATCGCCGCGATGATCGCCGTCAGCCCGCAGGACCGGCCGGGCCTGCGGGTCTGACGCTCGCGCTCAGCCGAGGCGGGGCAGGCCGTACGCGTCCGCGATGAGCTCGTACGAACGCAGGCGGGCGTCGCCGCCGTGGGCGTTGGCCGTGATCATCAGTTCGTCGGCGCCGGTGCGCTTGGCCAGGTCGTCGAGGCCGGCACGGACGGCGTCCGGCGTGCCGTGGACGACGTTGCCGAGCCAGCTGTCGACGAACTCCCGTTCCAGGGGGCTGAACGCGTACGCGGCGGCCTCCTCCGGCGTCGGGATCAGCCCGGGGCGGCCGGTGCGCAGGCGGACCATCGACAGGGCGCCGGTGAGCACCTGGCGGCGGGCCTCCTCCTCGTCGTCCGCCGCGAGGGCCGAGACGCCGATGAGGGCGTACGGGGCGTCGAGGACGGCCGAGGGGCGGAACGACTCGCGGTAGAGGTCGAGCGCCGGGACGGTGTTCTGCGCGGAGAAGTGGTGGGCGAAGGCGAACGGCAGACCGAGGGTGGCGGCGAGCCGCGCGCTGAAGCCGGAGGAGCCGAGCAGCCAGATCGGCGGGCGGGCGGCGGGGCCCTGGACGGGGCCGGGGACCGCGTGGATACGGGCGTACGGGTGGCCGTCCGGGAAGTCGTCGTCGAGGAACCGGGTCAGCTCCGCGAGCTGCTGGGGGAACTCGTCGGCGCCCTCGTGGAGTCGCTCGGTGCGGCGCAGCGCGGCGGCGGTGGCGCCGTCGGTGCCGGGGGCGCGGCCGAGCCCGAGGTCGACGCGGCCGGGCGCGAAGGCCTCCAGCGTGCCGAACTGTTCGGCGATGACCAGCGGTGCGTGGTTGGGCAGCATGACGCCGCCGGAGCCGAGGCGGATACGGTCGGTGTGGGCGGCGATGTGGGCGAGGATCACGGCCGGGGAGGAGCTGGCGACGCCGGGCATGGAGTGGTGCTCGGCGACCCAGTACCGGTGGAAGCCGCGGGCCTCCGCCCGGCGGGCGATGCCGGCGCTGGTGCGCAGGGCGGCGGTGGCGGTGCTGCCGCTGCCCACCGTCGCCAGGTCGAGTACGGAAAGGGGTACGGGCGCGCTTCCGCTCGCCGTGCCTCGGATCGCGTCCACCGGTGGGTCCTCCTGCGTAGTGCGGTGCGTGCAACGACCGCAACAACAGGAGGGTGACTCCGGTTATTCCCCCCGGGCCGGTCCGGCCCGCCGACGCGCGAGGAGCGGGGTACGGGGGCGCACTCCGCGCCCCCGTACCCGGCGTCCCATGCCTATACCTGCCGGGCGAACAGCGCACCGAGGTTCTTCGTGCGCACCCTGCGGTCCGCCAGCCGCAGGGCCTCCCACACGGTGACCTGGTTCGCGGTGAGGACCGGCTTGCCCAGCGCCTCCTCCAGCTCCGGCAGGTACGCCGCCGTGTGCAGCGCCGTGTCCGGCAGCAGTACCGCCTGCGCCTCGGGGCTGTCGCCCGCGCGGGCCAGTTCCAGCACCTCCTCCCGGCCCCAGGTGCCGACCTCCGCGGCCGTGACGATGCCGCTGCCGAGCGTCGCGACGACCTCGATGCCCGCCGCCTTCAGGAAGTCGGCGAAGTACTGCGCCACGTCGTCCGGGTACGTCGCGGCGACGGCGACCCGGCTCACGCCCAGCTCCCGTACCGCGTGGGTGAAGGCGAACGACGTGCTGGAGGCGGGCAGGCCGGCCGCCTGCGCCAGCAGGCTGACCTGGTCCTGGGCGCCCTCGGGGCCGTGCACGAAGCTGCCGCTCGTGCAGGCCCACACCACCGCCTCCGCACCCGCGAGCCGCAGCTCCTCCACGCCGGCCGCCAGGCGGGCGGGCGAGCCCATCTCCAGGAGGGCGTCGACGCGGTGGGCGTCCTCGCCGATGTCGGTGTGCACGACGGACAGCCGCACGTCGCTGTCGAGCAGCATTTCGATCCGCGGATAGTCGTCCTCCGCGGAGTGCCCCGGGTAGAGAAACCCGACCGCTGTCATGATCACCCCTCTTGTTGCTGTTGCCGTTCTGGGGACTGCTCCGGCGCCGACGGCCGGGCCCGCCGCTCCTCCTCGATCAGCAGCCGCTGGTACGGGCCGACCGCGCGGGCGCCGATCCGCCGCAGCGCGGCCCACATCGTGACCTGGTTCGCGGACAGCACCGGCATCCGCAGCTCCGCCTCCAGTTGCGGGATCACGTCGTACGTCGGCAGGTTCGTACAGCTGATGAAGAGGCAGTCCGCCGCTCCCACCACCGCCTGTCTCGCCATGTCGACCACATCCCGGTAGGGGACCTTCCAGATCTGCCTGGTCAGTCCGAGGAAAGCGCGTCCTGTGACCGCTGTCCCGGCCTGGGCGAGATATTCCTCCAGGGAGCTGGTCACCGATTCGGTGTACGGGGTGACGAGCGCGATCCGCCGCGCGCCCAGCGCGGCGAGCGCGTCGAGCAGCGCGCCGGAGGTGGTCAGCGACGGCAGCTCCCCGGCCCGCGTCATCGCCGCGCACATCGCGCGCTCACCGGCCACTCCGCCGACGAAGCTCCCCGACGTGCAGGCGTACGCGACGACTTCCGGCGCCACCGCGCACAGCGCCCGCACCGCCTCGCGCAGCGTCTCGTGCTCGCTGACGAGCCGGGCCAGGTCGAGACTGACCTCGACGGGAACGAACGGGGTACGGGTGAGGTGCAGCGAGATCTCGTCGGGGACCCAGCGCCAGAGCTCCCGGTCCAGCGCGAAGTCGAAGGGGGCCACGACGCCGACGCCGCGTTGCGGCCTTGGTCCGCCGAGGAAGGAGATGTCCAATGCGGCCCCCAGATGCGTGTGTTGACGACCGTGGGTTCGGGTGCGAGCGTGGTCGATCCGTACTGCAATCCGTACATGTCAGACGTGTCGAAGGGGTTTCGCCTCCATGTCCGAAGAGACCGAAGTGACCCTTCTCGTGCTCGACGCCGATCCGCCGCCCCGGCTGGGCCGGCTGACCGGACGTGCCCGCATCCTGCACGGTGACGAGTCCACGCTCGCCCGTCAACTGCCCCTCGCGGACGTCCTGCTGGTGTGGGACTTCACCTCCGACGCGGTACGCCGCGCCTGGCCGGGCGAGGGCCCCCGGCCGCGCTGGGTGCACACGGCCAGCGCGGGCGTCGACCACCTCCTGTGCCCCGAGCTGGTCGCGTCGGACACGGTGGTGACCAACGCCCGCGGGATCTTCGACCTGCCCATCGCGGAGTACGTGTCGGGCCTGGTCATCGCCATGGCGAAGGACCTGCCCGGCACGCTGGAGCTCCAGCGGCAGCGGCGCTGGCGGCACCGCGAGACCCAGCGGGTGGCGGGCAGCAGGGCGGTGGTCGTGGGTTCGGGGCCGATCGGGCGGGAGACCGCCCGGCTGCTGCGGGCCCTCGGGGTCGTCACGGCGCTGGTCGGGCGGACCGCGCGCCCCGGCGTGCACGGCGCTGAGGATCTGCCCCCGTTGCTCTCACGCGCCGACTGGGTGGTGTGCGCGGCGCCGCTGACCGACGCGACGCGCGGGATGTTCGACGCGGCGGCCTTCGACGCCATGCCGCCGTCGGCCCGCTTCATCAACGTGGGGCGCGGCCCGCTCGTCGTCGAGGACGACCTCGTCGACGCCCTGCGCAAGCGGTGGATCGCGGGCGCGGCGCTGGACGTGTTCGGCACTGAGCCGCTGCCGCCGCAGAGCCCGCTGTGGGACGTGCCCGGGCTGCTGGTGTCCCCGCACATGAGCGGCGACACCGTCGGCTGGCGTGACGAACTGGGTGCGCAGTTCGTCGAGCTGTACGAACGGTGGGCGTCCGGAAAGCCGCTGCCGAACGTGGTGGACAAGAAACGTGGGTACGTCCCCAGTCATGACTGACCTGAGCGCACTGACCGCCCGTCAACTGCTCGCCGGGTACGAGAAGGGCGAGTTCACCCCCGTCGACGCGACCCGCGCCGCCCTGGCCCGGATCGAGGCCGCGGAGCCGCTCGTGGGCGCGTTCGTGCGGGTCGACGCCCCACAGGCCCTCGCGCAGGCGGAGGCGTCCGCCGCGCGATGGCGCGGGAAGGAGCCGCTGGGGCTGGTCGACGGCGTGCCGGTGTCGGTGAAGGACCTGCTGCTGATGCGGGGCGGGCCGACGCTGCGGGGCTCCAAGGCCGTACGCCCGGCGACGAAGTGGGACGAGGACGCTCCGTCGGTCGCACGGCTGCGGGAGCACGGCGCGGTGTTCCTCGGCAAGACGACCACGCCCGAGTTCGGGTGGAAGGGCGTCACCGACTCGCCGCTGTCCGGCGTGACCGGCAATCCGTACGACCCCGCGCGCACGGCCGGCGGCTCCAGCGGCGGCAGCGCGGCGGCTGTGGCGTACGGGGCGGGGCCGCTGTCGCTCGGCACGGACGGCGGGGGCTCGGTCCGCATCCCGGCGTCGTTCTGCGGGATCTTCGGGCTGAAGCCGACGTACGGCCGGGTCCCGCTGTACCCCTCCAGCCCCTTCGGGACGCTCGCGCACGCGGGGCCGATGACGCGGGACGCGGCGGACGCGGCGCTGCTGATGGACGTCATCAGCGGCCCCGACTGGCGCGACTGGTCCCAGCTGGCCCCGGGCGGCAGTTTGACCGCCGCCCTCGACGGCGGGGTGAAGGGACTGCGGGTCGCGTACTCGGCGTCCTTCGGCGGGCAGGTGGCGGTGCGCCCCGACGTGGCGGCGGCGGTCCGCGCGGCGGTGGAGCGGCTCGCCGGACTCGGCGCGTACGTCGAGGAGGCCGACCCCGACTTCGCGGACCCGGTGGAGGCGTTCCACACGCTGTGGTTCAGCGGGGCCGCGCGGGTGGTGCAGCACCTGGGCACGGAGCAGCGGGCGCTCCTCGACCCGGGCCTGCGGGAGATCTCCGCCCGGGGCGCCCGGTACAGCGCCCTGGACTACCTGGCGGCGGTCGACGCCCGGATGGACCTGGGCCGCCGCATGGGCCGGTTCCACACGACGTACGACCTGCTGCTCACGCCGACCCTGCCGGTGACCGCCTTCGAGGCGGGCGCCGAGGTGCCGCGCGGGTCGGGGCACCGCCGCTGGACGGGCTGGACCCCGTTCACCTACCCCTTCAACCTCACCCAGCAGCCCGCCGCCACGGTGCCCTGCGGCCTGGACGCCGACGGCCTTCCCGTCGGTCTGCAACTGGTGGCCGCCCGCCACCGGGACGACCTGGTCCTGCGCGCGGCGCACGCGCTGTACGGGGCCGGGGCGGCGGGGTTCAGCCCGGTGCCCGGCCGCGGCTGAACGTCAGGGTCTCGCCCAGCGCGCCCGCGCGCCACAGGTCTTGGCAGGCCCGCGCCATGCGGTCGAGGCCGTCGACGACCGTGCCCCAGACGATGCCGGGGACCCAGCCGGTGTCGCCGTTGAGCAGCAGGTTGTTGCGCTCGTAGAAGAGGGCGAGGTCGACGACCCCCCGGCCGGCGCCGAGGGCGGGCGCCGGGCCGTAGCCGTGAGAGGCCGTGCCCAACTGGGTGTCGGAGAACGCGAAGTAGCACAGGTCGCCGGGGATGGGCGTGACGGTGGGGTTCTCCAGGGGCGGCTCCTGCTCCGCGAAGGGCGCGACCAGGGCGTAGATCTCGTTGCGGGCGTACTTCGCGTGGTAGACGTCGCCGCCCAGGGGCAGCGCCCGCCACACCGCCTCGCAGGTGACCGGCGCCCGGTCGTCCAGGAGTTTCGCGGTGCAGCGCACACCGCGCTTGTCGAGCGATACGTCCACAAATCGGTCGGTCATCTCCTCATGGTCCCCACAGGGTCAAGGGCGCACCCCGCTCCATCCGCCGCGACATGGGCCGGAATTCGTCGGCATACCTGGGCTGGAGCCGGGTAGCCGCGCGCCCATGGCTCCACCACCAGGGAACGACTCAGGCAGCACCTCAAGACCTTCCATACGCCGGCGCTCGCTGCTGCTCGGCACGGCCGCGCTGGGCGCCGCGGGGGCGCTCGGCGCGGCAGGCTGCGGCAAGGTCCCGTCGGGCGACACCCTCGCCCGCCTCAGATCGCAGGGCACGGTCCGGCTCGGCATCGCCGGCGAGGCTCCGTACGGGTACATCGACGAGCAGGGCGAGTTCACCGGCGAGGCGGTGGAACTGGCCAAGGTCATCTTCAAGCGGCTGGGCGTGCCGAAGGTGCAGCCCTCCCCCACCGACTTCTCCTCGCTGATCCCCGGCCTCCAGTCGCAGCAGTTCGACGTGGTCTCCGCCGGGATGTACATCAACAAGGAACGCTGCGCGCAGGTCCTGTTCGCCGATCCCGAGTACCAGATGCTCGACTCGTTCATCGTGCGCAAGGGCAACCCGAAGAACCTGCACTCCTACCAGGACGTCGTCGAGGCCAAGGCGAAGATCGCCACCGGCGCCGGGTACGCCGAGATCGAGTACGCGGTGGCCGCGGGGATCCCGCGCGGCGATATAGCCATCTTCCAGGACCCGGTGGCGGGCCTGAACGCGGTGGAGTCCGGCCGGGTCGACGTCTTCGCCGGCACGGCCCTGACCGGCCGCGGCGTGGTGAGGAAGAGCACGAAGGCCGAGGCGACCAAGCCCTTCGCGCCGCTCGTGGACGGGAAGAAGAAGGTGGACGGCGGCGGCTTCGCCTTCCGGCTCGGCGACGCGGAGCTGCGCGACGCCTTCAACGTGGAGATCCACCGGATGAAGAAGAACGGCGAACTGTTCCGGATCCTGCGGCCGTTCGGCTTCACCGAGGCGGAGATGACCACGATGACCGCAGAGGAGCTGTGCGCATGACAGCCGGACTGTGGACCCAGTGGATTCTCCCCGGCATCTGGATCACGATCCAGCTGACGGTGTACAGCGCCGCCCTGGCCACGCTCGTGGCCTTCGGTGTCGGTATCGCCCGTACCCACCACTCGCGCGTCGTCCGCTTCCTGGCGGGCTTCTACACGGAGGTCTTCCGCGGCACGTCCGCGCTGGTGCTGATGTTCTGGCTGTTCTTCGTGATGCCGGGACTCTTCGGCTGGGCGCTCGTCCCGATGTGGGCGGCCGTGCTGGCACTGGGACTCTCGTACGGGGCGTACGGCGCCGAGGTCGTGCGCGGCGCGCTGAACGCGGTGGCCCCCGCGCAGCGCGAGGCGGGCGTGGCGCTCAGCTTCACCCCCTGGCAGCGGATGCGGCTGATCCTGCTGCCGCAGGCGGTGCCCGAGATGATCCCGCCCTTCAACAATCTGCTGATCGAGCTGCTCAAGGGCACGGCGCTGGTGTCGCTGCTCGGCGTGGCCGACACGTCGTTCGCCGCGTACCTGGTGCGCCTGGCGACCCAGGAGAGCGTCGAGATCTACTCGGTGACCCTGGTCGTCTACTTCGTGATCGCCTTCGTCCTCACCCGCGGCATGCGGGTGCTCGAACGCAGGACCAAGGCCGGCGTCGGGATCACCGCCGGGGCCGCCGGAGCCGGAGGGGCACGATGAACCACTGGGACTGGTCCGCCGTCACGGACTTCATGCCGACGTTCTGGGACGGCCTGCTCGTCACGCTCCAGGTGCTGGTGCTCGGCTCGCTGCTGTCGTTCACGCTCGGCCTGGTCTGGGCGATCGGATACCGCGGGCCGCGCTGGGTCCGCTGGCCGGTGAACGTCGTCACCGAGTTCATCCGCAACACCCCCCTGCTGGTGCAGCTGTTCTTCTTCTACTTCGTCCTGCCGGAGTGGGGCGTGCAGGCCTCGGCGCTGACCACCGGCACCCTCGCGATCGGGCTGCACTACTCGACGTACACCGCGCAGGTCTACCGGGCCGGCATCGACGCCGTACCGGCCGGGCAGTGGGAGGCGGCGACGGCGCTCAGCCTGCCGGTCTCGCGCACCTGGCTCGCGGTGATCCTGCCGCAGGCGATCCGGCGGATCGTGCCCGCCCTGGGCAACTACGTGATCTCGATGCTGAAGGACACTCCGCTGCTCATGGCCATCGGCGTACTGGAGATGCTCCAGCAGGCCCGGCTGGCGAGCGCGCAGACCTTCCAGTACGCCGAGCCGCTGACCGTCGTCGGCGTCGCCTTCATTCTCATCGCCTACCCGGCTTCTCTTCTCATGCGAGCCCTGGAGCGTCGTCTTGTTCGCTGACCCGACCCCCCACGAGCTGATCCGTTTCGACAACGTCACCAAGCGGTTCGGCGACAACACCGTCCTGGACAACCTCTGCTTCTCGGTCGAGACCGGGAAGCACGTGACCCTCATCGGGCCGTCCGGGTCCGGCAAGACCACGATCCTGCGGCTGCTGATGACCCTGGTGAAGCCCGACGAGGGCGTCATCGCAGTGAACGGCGGCCGGCTGTTCCCCGCGGACGAGAAGGAGGTCCGCGAGGTCCGCAAGAACATCGGCATGGTGTTCCAGCAGTTCAACCTCTTCCCCAACATGAGCGTCCTGCGCAATGTCACCGAGGCGCCCGTGCGGGTCCTCGGCATGTCGAAGGACGAGGCCGCAGAACGCGCCAAGGGCCTGCTGGACCTGGTCGGGCTCGGCGACAAGCAGGACATGCGGCCCACTCAGCTCTCCGGCGGCCAGCAGCAGCGGGTCGCCATCGCCCGGGCGCTGGCGATGCGCCCGCAGGTGCTGCTCCTGGACGAGGTGACGTCGGCGCTGGACCCGGAGCTGGTGGCGGGCGTGCTCGACGTACTGCGCGACATCGCCCGTACGACGGACATCACCATGCTCTGCGTCACGCACGAGATGAACTTCGCGCGGGACATCTCGGACGACGTGTTGATGTTCGACGCGGGGCGGGTCATCGAGTCCGGCTCCCCCGAGAAGATCTTCAGCGATCCGGAGCACGAACGTACGCGCGAGTTCCTGGGCGCGGTGCTCTGACCTCTCGTTCCGCCCGAAGATCCTGCCCGTGTCATATGCGGGAGCGGCGCGTCCCGGCGCACGTCGCCGGGGCGCGCCACAATGTCGTCAACAGCTGCCCCACAAGGGGTTCTTGGCGGCTATCGTGGAACGGATGCAAGCGGTCACAACCTGGTAGGGGGAAACCGTGGCGCTGAAGCCGGAGCCGACCGCACCGTTCCACTCGGTGCAGTACGCCCTGCGTGTACTGGAGACGGTCTCCAGGCACGGCGGCGGTGTGACCGATGTCCAGATCGCCCGCGAGACCGGACTCCCGACCGCCCACCTGACCTCCCTGCTGCTGATGCTGCGCCGCGAGGGGTACGTCGAGCAGGTGGGCGACGGCGCGTACGTCGTCGGCGACTCGCTCGTCCTGCTCGGGTCGGGCTCCACCCGGCGCGAGGCCCTCCAGGCCAAGCTCCAGCAGACCCTCGACCAGCTGCGGGACACCGTGGGCGCGGCGATCTACATCAGCCGCTACATCGACGGCGAGATCAAGGTGACGCAGATCGCCGAGGGCCCGCGCACGCCCCGGGTCAACGAGTGGGTGGACTTCCGCTCGGCGGCGCATGCCAGCGCGATCGGCAAGTGCCTGCTCACCCAGCTCGACCAGGACGGCCGCCGGGACCACCTCTCCCGCCACAAGACCGCCCGGCTCACCTCGAAGACGATCACCAACGAGCGGGTCCTGTTCTCCACGCTGGACAGCCAGCCGCCCACGGTGCCGGTGCTCGACCTCCAGGAGTACGCGGTGGGCACGGTCTGCGCGGCCGTGCCGCTCACGGCCGGCTCCTCGGTGGGCTGCCTGGCCCTGTCCCTGCCGGTGGAGCACGCGCACCGGCTGCGTTCGGCGGCGGACACCCTGAACCGCAGGGCGGCTCCGGTGGTGCTGTCGCTGGCCCTGTGACGACGGTCACCGGCCGTGGTGCGAGGCACCCCCGCGGACCAGGTACTATTTACGAGTCAAGCGCCGCTAGCTCAGTTGGTTAGAGCAGCTGACTCTTAATCAGCGGGTCCGGGGTTCGAGTCCCTGGCGGCGCACCGACGAAAGACCCTCGCGGAAGCGGGGGTCTTTCTCGTTCCCCCGTCCGCCTCCCCGGCC
>NZ_VBVX01000648.1 GCF_005981925.1 Streptomyces albidochromogenes | reverse complement strand
TGGGCCTTCCGGGTGCCGGCCTTCGTCATGCTGGCCGGTGTGTTCAGCAGCGCGGGCCCGCTCGGCCCCCGCAGCCTGCGCACCCTCCTGCAGAGCATCGTGCTGCCGGCGCTCATCTTCAGCCTGCTCTTCTCGCTGGAGAACTACTGGCTGGGCGCCGAGTTCACCGTGCATGTCGTACAACTGCCGTGGACCCTGTGGTTCCTGATGTCCCTCTTCTTCTGGCGGCTGCTGCTGCCGCTGGTGGTGCAGTTGCGGCACCCGCTGTTCGTCACCACGTGCGTCGCTCTCGCGGTGGGGTACGTCGACGAGTTCGGGATGGCCTTCTCGGCCAGCCGGACACTGGTCTACCTCCCGCTGTTCTACCTCGGCTGGCGCATCGGGCAGGGCTCGCTGCGCACCTGGTTCACCAGCCGCTGGAGCCCGCCCGTGGCGGTCGCCGGAATCCTGGCTTCCTGCGTCGTGGGCCTGCTGTGGCACCGGGAGATCAAGGGCAACTGGCTGTCGATGCGCCACCCCTACTCCGTCGCCGATCCCCTCGGCCTGGAATGGGCCTGGGTCGTCCGGCTGCTGGTGCTCGCCTCCGCCGCGGCCCTCGTGCTGTGCCTGCTGCGGCTGATGCCGCGGCGCCGGCTGCCGCTGGTCTCCGCGGTGGGCGCGGGCGGCTTCACCGTCTACCTGCTGCATCCTCTGGTCATCCTGCCGGTCCGGGAGCATGGCTGGATCGCCCGGGTGAACACCCCCTTCGAGATCGTCGGGCTGGTGCTGTGCGCTGTCCTGCTGACGCTCGTGCTCG
>NZ_VBVX01000647.1 GCF_005981925.1 Streptomyces albidochromogenes | reverse complement strand
GCACCACCCTGCGCGAACGCGCCCCCACGCCCCTCGCGTACGTGTACGGCCGCGCCGGGCGCCCCTGCCTGCGCTGCGGCACCACGATCCGCCACGCCGAACAGGGCGACCCCGGCCGCCTCCGACCCACCTACTGGTGCCCCCACTGCCAGTCGGGCCCGACTCCCTGACCGGCGAACTGCCACCCGCACAAGAGTTGACGCCTCGTCAGATACAGCCCTACCGTCCCCGCATGGCCCTCAAGGCGTACGACCTCACCGGCCGCAGCGCTCTCGTCACCGGCGCCGCGAGCGGCATAGGCCGGGCGAGCGCGCTCCTGCTGGCCGCAGCCGGCGCCACGGTCCACTGCGCGGACCGCGACGAGCAGGGTCTCCACGAGACCACCGCCCTGATCACCGAGGCGGGCGGCGCCGCTCGCCCGCACCCGCTGGACGTCACCGACCGCTCCCGTCTCGCGGAGGCGGTCGCGGCAGCCGGCCGTGTCGACATCCTGGCGGCCGTCGCCGGGATCATGCACCGCAGCACCGTCCTGGAGACCCGCGACGAGGACCTCGACCGCGTCCTGGCGGTCAATTTCAAGGGAGTGCTGTACGCCTGCCAGGAGGCGGCCCGCGCCATGATCGCCGCCGGGACCCCCGGCAGCATCGTCACCATGGCGTCGGGCGCGGTGGACGCGGCCCACGCCGGCCTGCTCTGCTACAGCGCCGCGAAGGCAGCCGTCGTACAGCTCACCAGGACGCTCGCCACGGAACTGGGCCCCCACTCCATCCGCGTGAACGCCGTGGCCCCCGGCTGGATCCGCACTCCCATGACCGACCGCCACGACGCGACGCTGCGACACCGGACCGAGGCCGCCATGGCCGGGGCCTCACCGCTGGGGCGCGTGGGCGAGCCCGAGGACATCGCGCACGCCGTACTGCACCTGGCGTCCGACGCCTCCGCCTTCACGACGGGCCAGATCCTCCGCCCCAATGGCGGCGTCCTGATGCCCTGGTAACCCCCACGCCCCCAGCCCACCCGCGACCCGACCCGACTCGACGCCAAAGGCCCACCGCCACAGGCC
>NZ_VBVX01000646.1 GCF_005981925.1 Streptomyces albidochromogenes | reverse complement strand
CACCAGGCGATCTTCGCGGGCTTCCTGCCGACGCCCGCCGCCCCGGGCCCCCACCCGCGCCTGTTCGCGGCGCGCTTCGCCGGCAGCGAGACCACTGCGGAACGCACCTTCGTCTTCGACGCGCCCGACCTCGTCACCGGCCTGGCGGACGCCGGCTACCACACGGTGTGCGTCGGCGGCGTGGGGTTCTTCAACCGGCAGGGGCCGCTCGGGTCGGTACTGCCGGGGATGTTCCGGGAAAGCCACTGGGAGCCGGAGTTCGGCGTGACGTCACCCACGTCGTTCGAGGAGCAGATCGCCCGCGCCGAACAGGTCGTCGCCGAACTCCCGGCGGACCAGCGGCTGTTTCTCTTCGTCAACGTCTCCGCCCTGCACCAGCCCAACTGGTTCCACCTGCCCGGCGCCACCCGCGAGGCCGGTGACTCGCGCGCCACCCACGCGGCCGCCCTGGAGTACGTCGACCGGCACATCGGCCGGCTGTTCGCCGCCGCGAGCAGCCGCCGGCCCTGCTTCGCGATCGTCTGCTCCGACCACGGAACGGCGTACGGCGACGACGGCTACACCGGCCACCGGCTCGGCCACGAGGCCGTCTGGACCGTCCCCTACGCCCACTTCACCCTCGAACAAGGGGCCACCCGATGAGCACCGCGCCGCCGCGCCCCTACCAGAGCTACGTCTACGCCTACCCGCACAAGACGGCGTACCGCGAGCTGAGCGACCGCCCCGCGCTGCGCGACCTGTGGGCGGACGAGCCCAAGGGCGCCCTCTCCCTCTACCTCCACATACCGTTCTGCGAGGTCCGCTGCGGCTTCTGCAACCTCTTCACCCGCATCGGCGCCCCCGACGAGCTGACCGGCCGCTACCTCGACGCGCTCGACCGGCAGGCCACCGCCGTGCGTGACGCCCTCGACGCCACAGGCGGCGACAGCGGCGAGGTGCGGTTCGCCGCCGCGGCCTTCGGCGGCGGCACGCCCACCTTCCTCGACCCGGGCGAGCTGGAACGGCTCTGCGACATCGCGGAGAAGCGGATGGGCGCCGACCTGCGCGCCGTACCCCTGTCCGTGGA
>NZ_VBVX01000645.1 GCF_005981925.1 Streptomyces albidochromogenes | reverse complement strand
GGCCTGGGGCGCCGGGAGGGCCGGGAGGCGCGGGCTGACCGGGGGCACCCGGCGGACCGGGTGGCTGCGGAACCCCCGGCATGCCGCCGCCCTGACTCGGGTCGGCGAACATCGTCGCGGCATGGTGAACACCCCCACCGGGCGCACCGGGGGGACCGGGAGGGCCGGGCTGACCGGGCGCGCCAGGAGGACCGGGAGGCGCGGGCTGACCCGGGGCACCCGGCGGACCCGGAGGCTGCGGAACCCCCGGCATGCCGCCACCCTGACTCGGGTCGGCAAGCATCGTCGCCGCATGGTGGACGCCGCCGGGAGGCGGCGTGGGCGGGGCGGGAGGCCCGGGCGGCTGCGGGCCGTCGGGGCCCAGCGCCGAGACGAGCTGCGTCGGTACGTAACCACCCGCCGGCGCACCGGGCGCACCCGGCCCCGGCGGAGGCGGCGACTGCGGAGCCGCGTCCGGCGCGCCAGGCGGCGGCGGAGGCGTCGCACCGCTCCCGCGCTCGCCACCCCCCGCGTCGGCGATCTCCTCGGCGCCGGGCGGAAGCACCCCGGGCCGTCCCGGTGCCGCGGGCGGCTGCGCGGGCGCACCGGGAACCAAAGGGGCCACGGTGGTCGCGGGCAGCCCGCTGCCACCCGACATCAGCGCCGTCCTGGCCTCCGGCGGCACGCCGGGCGGCGGAGTGTCGTCATCGTCCGAACCGGAGAGCGGCGGCGCGAACACCGTCGCCGGCAGCGGAACGGACGCGTCGTCGGAGCCGGTGGCCGAGTTGGTGTCGGTCCCGGCCCAGGGGGTCGCCCCGGCGGGCGGCGCGGCCGTGCCCGGACCGGCGGACTCACGGTCGCCGCCACCGGCACTGGGCCAGGACGTGCCGGACCCGCGTTCTGCCTGCGAGGCGTTCTCACTCCGGGCCCCGCCCCAACTGCCGCCACCGGCCGCCGAACTGGCGTCGTCCGACACCCCGTGAGCACCGGAGCCGCCCCAACTCACCTCACCGGGCGCGGAAACGTCCCCGCCCCGCACGCCGTCACCACCGGCCGAAGGCGCACCGGCCCCGGCGTCCGACGCCCGTACCC
>NZ_VBVX01000644.1 GCF_005981925.1 Streptomyces albidochromogenes | reverse complement strand
CGGCGGCCCTCGGGGAGCGCGGGACGCCGGTGAGGATGTTCGGCGCCGCGGTGCCCGCCGGCGCCCTGACCGAGGCCGTGCGCAGGACCGGGCCGTGCGGCGTCGTCCTGTGGTCCCAGACGCGCCCCACCGCCGACCGGTCGCTGCCCGGCCGGGTGCGCGCCACGACCTGGGGCATCAAAGGGGCCCGCACCCGGCCCGCCGTGCTGGTCGCGGGCCCCGGATGGAGCCGTACGCGCCCCGCCGAGGACGTGCACCGCCCCAGGGGCCTGGCGCACGCCCTGGAGCTCATCGGGGCGGTGCGGGGCGGCTGATGCCGGGGGCGCCGGGCCGCAGCGAACTCCGCCCCTCCTGCCAGGCGCCCAGCACGTGCTCCTCCCAGCGCGACTCCAGCAGCACGCTCGCCCGGATGCCGAACGCCACGTCCGCCGCCAGCTCCGGCTCCCGGTCGAGGAGGTCGCCGATCACGTCGCGGCGCATGACCTGCTCGTGCACCGCGTCCGCCTCGACGTGCTCGGTGAAGAAGCGCGTGCACTCCTCGCCCGCGCCCAGCCGCTCCAGCGCCTTCGCCATCCGGCGCGCGCCCGGCGGCGAGGTGATCTCCAGGGTGGCGAAGTTCCCGACCAGGGCGCCGCGCAGCGCGCGGTGCAGGCCGAAGAGCGACATCGCGTTGACGGGGGCGAGCGTGACGGCGGGCGCGAACTCCAGGAACAGTCCGTAGCGCGCGTCCAGGCCCGCGCCCTCCATCAGGTCGGCGAACAGCCTGGCGTGCACCCGGGTGCCGCGTCCGGCGCCGTACTCGTCGAACTCGACCGCCA
>NZ_VBVX01000643.1 GCF_005981925.1 Streptomyces albidochromogenes | reverse complement strand
GTGTTGGGGGCGCGGTCGGCCTAGGGGTGGTGCGGCCCCTGGCTCAGCGACTGCGGCGACGGCCGTTGGTGCAACACCACCATTCCGGCGCGGTAGTGGCATGGGGTGACTCGGGCGGTGTGGCGTCCACCCCCACCGGAAACCGCCCGGACTACAGGCTGGTTGCTGGGGTGAGTGGGTGGTGAGCCACGACCTCCCGAGGGCGCTTGGGGCGTGGGGCGTCGAGCCGCCAAGCCATCGCGCCGTATCACCGTCTCTCCGTCGAGCCGTGATGAACCGAAACCAACAGATGACGAACGACAGCAGTACACGTGTGACTCAGGAGACGGGCGGGGCATCAGTCCTCATCAGCTGTGAGGTTAGGGCCATTTCGGGTCTCTTTGGCAGCTGTTGAAGTGATCGGGACCGTCTGCCGTACCGTCGCATGGCGCGGCGGAGGGGCAGGCAACGGGCGTCGTCGACACCTGAGCGTCCGGTGGGACGGGTGTGGTTGATGTGACGGCGGAACACCGGCCATCGGGCAAGGCCAGGCGGCTCACAGCGTGTCGAGCCGTGCCGAGCCCTGTGTCGAACCGAGTGTCGGACAGTTTGGAGGTGGTCGAGGTGCTCGTGTGGAGCTAACTCGTCAGTTGATGCCCGCCCACCCCCTTAAAATAGGGTGAAGTCGGGCATTGTGGGCGTCGGGATTCGTCCTCTGATGGGCTTGGTTCATTACGTCCCATCAGGGGTCGCTAACTGGACCGCTAGCGCGGTTCGACGGGCGGCCCTCGGCCGACTCGCCCATCCCAGCCGTCGAAGGGGTCCCTTCTCCCCTCACCCCCGGGTGCGCTTCCACCCACTCACCCCAGCACCGTGCTTGTGGTCCGGGCGGTCTCCGGTGGGGGTGGACGCCACACCACCCGAGTCACCCCATTCCACTACCGCGCCCCACCCGCGCACCAATGAGTCCGCAGGTCGCCCGGCCGGGCCGGCCGTCCACCGGCCTGGGTGCATGTGTGCGTCGGAAGGGTGGTGTCGCACCAACAACCGTCGCCGCAGTCGCTGAGACTGGGCCGAGCCGCCCCCGGAAGCTGCCG
>NZ_VBVX01000642.1 GCF_005981925.1 Streptomyces albidochromogenes | reverse complement strand
GCCCCGGCCACCCCCCTCCTCGACCGCCTGCACGCCGCCTGGCTCGGCCGGGCGGCCGGCTGCCTCCTCGGGAAACCGGTGGAGAAGCTCCCCCTGCCCGCCATCCGGAGACTGGCCGCCGCCACCGGCAACTGGCCCCTGAGGACCTGGTTCACCGCCCGGGGCGTCCCCGGTCACCTCCTCGCCCGTCACCCCTGGAACCGCCGCTCCGCCGCCACCTCCCTGGCCGAGAACATCGACGGCATGCCGGAGGACGACGACCTCAACTACCCCCTCCTCGGCCTGCTCCTCCTCCAGCGCCACACCAAGGCGTTCACCACCACCCACCTGGCCGGCCTCTGGCTGGACGAACTCCCGGCGGGCCGCGCCTTCACCGCCGAGCGCGTCGCCTACCGCAACCTCCTCCTGGGCCTGACGCCCCCTCACACCGCCGTCCACCGGAACCCGTTCCGCGAGTGGATCGGCGCCCTGATCCGGGCCGACATCCACGGCTGGACGCACCCCGGCAACCCGGCGGCAGCCGCCGAGCAGGCCCACCGGGACGCGACCCTCACCCACACGGCCAACGGGGTGTACGGCGCCATGTTCACCGCCGCGACCATCGCGGAGGCCGCAGCCGGCGCCACCGACGTGCACGGGTGCCTGCGCACCGGCCTGAGCGTGATCCCCCCGAAGTCGCGCCTGTCCCAAGCGGTCCGCCACGGCATCAACGCGGCGGCCAAGGCGTCCCGGGCACCGTTCGACACCGTCGTCGACGACCTCCACGCCGCCTACGGGCACCACCACTGGGTGCACGTCCTCCCGAACGCCGCGCTGATCGCCGCCGCCCTCACCCACGCCGACGGCGACTTCACCGGCTCCATCTGCCGCGCCGTGTCCGGCGGCTGGGACACGGACTCCAACGGCGCCACGGCCGGCAGCGTCGCCGGCCTCCTCGCGGGCTCCCCCGGGGCCCTTCCGGCGCGGTGGACCGACCCCCTCCGCAACCGCCTGGCCACGTCCGTCGCCGGCCTGGACGGCATCGGCTTCGACACCCTGGCCCACCTCACCCACACGGAGGCACTCCGGCCATGACCACCCCCACTG
>NZ_VBVX01000641.1 GCF_005981925.1 Streptomyces albidochromogenes | reverse complement strand
GGTTCGCGGTGGCGCCGCCGGCCGCCGGGGCGCCCGGCGGGGACGGCTTCGAGGAGCGGGCGGCGCGGGCGGGCGCGGACGGCTGGGCCGGTGACGACCAGCTGATCGAACCGGGCCTCGTGGCCGTCGCCGTGCCCGTGCGCGACGTGGCGGGCCGGACGGTGTGCGCGGTGAGCGTGGTCAGCCACACCAGCCGGCACACCCTGGAGTCGCTGCGGGAGAGGGTGCTGCCCCGACTGCGCTCGGTGCGCGGCGAGTTGGAGGCGGCGCTGGCGGTGCCACGCCCCGCTCCCGAGGCCGCTCCCGTACGGGACACGTCGCTGGAGGCCAAGCGTGAGCTGGGGCCGGGCTTCCTCCAGTCGCTGGCACGCGGACTCGCCGTCCTGGGCTCCCTCGGCGCCGACCGGGGCGACGGGATGGCGCTGACGGCGGTGGCCGAGGCCACCGGCCTGGCCCGGGCGACGGCGCGGCGTTCGCTGCTCACGCTGGAGCGGCTCGGGTACGTCGCCCCGCACGGGCGCCGGTGGCGGCTGCTGCCGCGGGTGCTCGAACTGGGCTGCGCGCGGCTCTCCGGGCTCGGGCTCGCGGAGATCGCGCGGCCCCACCTGGTGGCGCTGGTGCGGCGGGTGCGCGAGTCGGCGTCGCTGGCGGTGCTGGACGGCTCGGACATCCGGTACGTGGCGCGCGTGCCCACCGTACGGATCATGAGCGTCGACATCACCGTGGGCACCCGGTTCCCGGCGTACGCGACGTCGATGGGACGGGTGCTCCTGGCGGGCCTCGCGCCGGGCGAGCGACCCGCGCTGCCGGAGGTCCTGCCGGCCCTGACGCGGCGCACCGTGACCTCGCCGTTCGCACTGGACCGGATCGTGGAGCGGGCCGCCGCCGACGGGTTCGCCCTGGTCGACGAGGAGTTGGAGGAGGGCCTGCGCTCCCTGGCGGTGCCGGTGCGCGGCGCGGACGGCCGGGTGGTGGCCGCGGTGAACGTGGCCCGGCACGCGGGGGACGGTACGCCGGACGAGACGCGGCAAGCGTTGCTCCCGGCCCTGCGGGAGGCGGCGGAAGGGATCGGGGCGGACCTGCGGGCGCTGGGCGTGACGCGGTCGCGGTGACGGGG
>NZ_VBVX01000640.1 GCF_005981925.1 Streptomyces albidochromogenes | reverse complement strand
CCCCTGACGAGCAGCGCCTTCAACGCTGCCGGGAGGAGACGCCCCGGCGCGGCACCGACCCCCGCAGCCGGGGCCACCCGCCCCGTCGCCGCGCACGACCATGTCCGGACGTAAACGGAATCAGCGATGCCGTGCTCACATCACGTCATAGCTGGGGATACTCAGGACATGTCTGCCGACTACGCGACTTTCGGGCTGGCTCCGGCAATGCGGGCCGGCGGTGTCCTCGTCAACGGGGACTACCAAGTGCACCGCGACTTCATGGACTTCGTCGTCGACGGGCGCCCGCTGCTCCACCAGCTGTCGGGCCTCGACGCGGTGTCCCCCCTGGCCGCCGACGTACCGCCTGCCATCTTCACCGCGCAGGTCCGCTGCCTGCTCCTCGAAGCGCAAGCACCGCTGCCCGAGGGGCGGTACGTCATCTACGGCTGCCCCGAGTGCGAGAGCATGGAGTGCGGCGCGGTGACCGCCGTGATCGAGCGGGCCGGGGACGACTTCGTCTGGCGGGACTTCGCGTGGCAGACCACCGAGACCGCCGACCTGGAGCTGAACGGCTATCACGGGATAGGCCCCTTCCGCTTCCGCGGCCGGGAGTACCGCGCGGCGCTGGAGCAACTGCTCGCGGCCGGCGAAGAGGAACCCCCGCCGCGCCGCCGCGTGCTGCTGATCGGGGCGCGCGTCGACGTCCTGGCCAAACTGGCCGCGGCCCTGCGGACGATCAACATCGGCGCCGACATCACCGCCGACGCGGCGGACGTACCGCCCGACGAACTGCGGGCGTACGGAGCGGTGGCCTTCGGCAGGGCGGTGGACGAGCGGGTGCGGGCCGGCACCCGGGCGGCGTTCGAGCGGGCGGGCGCCGATGTCGCCTACGTGGACGGCCTGGCGCCGATCGTCCCGCTGCTGGTGGCCCAGATCGAGGCCGCCCTGGACCGCAGCCCGACGGAGCAGCGACGCCTGACGCGGCTGGTGGCGGTGGAGGGCGAGGCGGGGGTGGAGGTGACGTCCACGTGCCGGGTGCAGCTGATCGCGTACCGCCTGGACCGGCTGTCCCGGACGCACGCCCACGAGGTCTTCGACGACGTGCTGGAACCGGGGAAGCACCGGATCGCGCTGGAC
>NZ_VBVX01000064.1 GCF_005981925.1 Streptomyces albidochromogenes | reverse complement strand
CCGCCCGCACCCTGACCCCCGCGGACCTGGCCGGTCACCGGATCTGGATCCCGGGCATCAAACCGGGCACCGAGTGGGCCGCCTACTACGACGAGCTGACCGACACCTTCGGCCTGCGCGTCGACGCGGTCGGACCGGACTTCGGGACCGAAGCACTGATGGACGCGATCGCCGACTCCGCCGCACTGGCCACACTCGTCGGCAGCCGGGACAGGTGGGTGTGGCCGGCGGCCCACGACCTGCGGCGGATCCCGGTCGAAGGACCCACACCGGTCTACCCGCACTCGTTCCTGTACCGGACGGCCGACCCCCACCCGGTCCTCGCGGCGCTGCGCGGACATCTCGTCCAGGCGCGACCGACGCCGCCGGACGACATGTGGACACCGGCCTGGGCCCGCTCACCCTCCTGACGCCGGCGCGGATTCCTCGGGACCTGCCGCCGGGCTGGGGCGCCACCTCGCACGCCTCCCCGGCGACAGCCCACGTCAGACGTCGGTTCCGCCGTCGACCAGGATCACTTCGAGCGTGCGCGGGCCGTGCACGCCCTCGACCCGGTTCAGCTCGATGTCGCTGGTGGCCGAAGGACCGGAGATCCACGTCTGCGGCCGCCCGGGGACCAGCCTTCCGAGCGCCTGCGGGACGGACCCGACGACCTGCTCCGGCACCCGTACGACGCAGAGGTGGTGGTCGGGCACCAGGGTGATCCGACGCCTGCCCTGGTCGGGGCCGCCGTCCAGGACGATCGTGCCGGTCTCGGCGATCGCGACCGCGCAGCCCGTCACCACGCTGTCCACGGTGTCGAGTTCGTACGCCGTGTCCGCCTCCCGGTCGGGCACCAGGGCCAGGGCCGGGTCGGTGGCGGCCAGCCACCCGGGCGGGAGCCCCGGCGGTACGAGCACCGACCGCGAGCCGTGTGCGGCCAGCAGCCGCTTCAGCAGCCGGGGCAGCCCTGAGGCGTCCACCCGGTGCACGAGCGCCCGGTAGTCCGCCAGGTTCTCCGCGAGCAGGTCGACCGTCTGCACGGTCGTCCGGTCGCCGTGGACGCGCCGGTAGCCGCGCTCCACCCGGACGTCCCGCGGCCGCTCGTCGCGCGGCACATCCGCCAGCGCCCGGCGCACCCGCGCCAGCACCCGTTCCCTGCCGCCGCTCACCGATCGCCTCCCCGCGTGCGCTGCCACCAGTCCCTGAACGACTCCTCGGGCACCTCCGGCAGCGCGCGCGTGTCGCTCCACGCTCGCCCCGGCCCCGGCAGCCGCTTCGGATGGACGCGGCGGGTACGGGACGCCAGCCGCTGGCCGGCCCGCAGCGCCCCCGGGTGGTCCAGTGCCCACCGCGCCGCGCGCATCACCGCCCGCTCGCCCCGGTGCCCCTTCGCGGGCTTGATGGTGACCCGCTCCCCGTTCCTGGTCACCTCGCCGCCCTGCACCACCCGCTCCCGCAAGTGCACCAGCACCTCCGGGATGTCGATGGCGACGGGACACACGTCGTAGCAGGCCCCGCACAGCGAGGACGCGTACGGCAGTGACGCGTCGACCTCGCTCCCGGTGCCGCGCAACTGCGGGCTGAGGATCGCGCCGATGGGCCCCGGGTAGACCGAGCCGTACGCGTGGCCGCCCGCCCGCTCGTACACCGGGCACACGTTCAGGCAGGCCGAACAGCGGATGCAGCGCAGCGCCCGGCGCCCCACCTCGTCCGCGAGCGTGTCGGTGCGGCCGTTGTCGAGCAGCACCAGGTGGAAGGTGCGCGGCCCGTCGCTGTCCGTCGTACCCGTCCACATGCTCGTGTACGGGTTCATGCGCTCCGCCGTCGAGGAGCGCGGGAGGGTCTGCAGGAACACTTCGAGGTCCTGCCAGGTCGGCACGACCTTCTCGATGCCCACGACGGAGATCAGAGTCTCGGGGAGGGTCAGGCACATCCGGCCGTTGCCCTCGGACTCGACCACGACGAGCGTGCCGGTCTCCGCCACCATGAAGTTGGCGCCGGAGATCCCGACCTTGGCCCGCAGGAACTTCTCCCGCAGATGGACGCGGGCCGCCTCGGCCAGTTCGGCCGGATCGTCGCCGAGGCCGGCCGGGGCGGCCCTGCCCCAGCTCCCCATCCGCTCGACGAAGATGTCGCGGATCTCGCCCCGGTTGCGGTGGATGGCGGGCACCAGGATGTGCGACGGCCGGTCGTCGCCGAGCTGCACGATGAGCTCCGCGAGGTCGGTCTCGTACGCGCGGACGCCCGCGGCCTCCAGTGCCTCGTTGAGCCCGATCTCCTGCGTGGCCATCGACTTGACCTTGACCACTTCGCTCTGGCCGGTCCGCTGCACCAGCCCGGTCACGATCCGGTTCGCCTCCCCGGCGTCCGCGGCCCAGTGCACGGTGCCGCCCGCCGCCGTGACCGCCTCCTCCAGCTGGACGAGGTAGTGGTCGAGATGGCGCAGCGTCCGCTCCTTCACGTCCCTGCCGGCCGCACGCAACCGCTCCCAGTCGTCCAGCTCCGCCACGGCCTTCGCGCGCTTCTCGCGGATGGTGTGCGTGGCGTGGCGCAGATTCCCGCGCAGCGTCTCGTCGCGCACGGCGTCCCGCGCCGCCACTGGGAACGCCGGCATCCCGAGATACGTACCGCTCGTACCGCTCATGCGTAGGGCTCCTCCTCGGTCGCCGCGAGGATCTCCGCGAGGTGCACGGGCCGCACCGAGGACCCCCTCCTGGCGAGCGTGCCGCCGATGTGCAGGAGACAGGAGTTGTCGACCGTGCACACCGCCGCTGCGCCCGTGGACTCGATGTCGCGCGCCTTGTCCGCGCCCATGGCCGCCGACACCGCGGCGTTCTTCACGGCGAAGGTGCCGCCGAAACCGCAGCACTCCCGCGCGCCGGGCAGGTCGACCAGCTCCAGCCCCCTGACCCGCTCCAGCAGTGCGCGCGGCCGCTCTCCCAGCCCCAGCACGCGCAGTCCGTGACAGGTCGGGTGGTAGGTGACGGCGTACGGGAACCAGGCACCGACATCGGTCACCCCGAGGACGTCGACCAGGAACTCCGTCAGCTCGTACGTCTTCGGCACGGCCCGCGCCGCGGCCTCGGCCAACGCCTGGCCGCGCCCCTCGGCGGCCGCCTTCGCACCGATGCGCGGGTAGTTGTCCCGGACCATCGCGGCGCAGGAACCGGACGGCGTGACGACGTACTCGTAGTCGGCGAAGGCGGCGTCGAAGCGCCGTACCAGCGGCTCCGTCTCGTGGCGGTAACCGGTGTTGTACTGCGGCTGCCCGCAACAGGACTGCGCCCGCGGGAACTCCACCTCCACACCCAGCCGCTCCAGCAGCCGCACCACGGCTTGTCCGGTGCGCGGGAAAAGCGCGTCGTTCACGCACGTGATGAAAAGAGCTACGCGCACGTCACGGCCTCCCTCCTGTGCCGGTGCCGATACGGTCCGGGCCTCGCCCGGCGCCGTACGCCCGTCCGCCGGATCGTAGTACCGCGACGGCCGCGGCGGCGCGCACCGGCACCCACACGCCGGCGAGTCGCCCGCCGGCCACGCCCGCCGCACGCCTGGCGGGCCGCCGCGGCGTTCCATGAAGTCGCCGTCTCCGCACGCCCATGGGGGCCTGTCCGGCGGATCTCGCCGGACAGGCCCCGGTCCCGGGAGGCTCAGCGCTTGAGCGTGAAAGTGAAGTCGCCCGAGAGCTTGCCGCTGAGCCGGACCGCCGAAACGACTCTGCCCTCCGTGACCAGCCTCTCGACCTCGGCCCGCGACAGACCGCACCCTTCAGCGATCAGTCGCACCGGCCGGACGGGGATCCGCGCCGTGAAGCGGACCGAGACGTCGATCACCTCGCGTTCCACATGATCCGATCCGCCGGTGTCGAGACGCCAGGCGTTGTCCCAGTCGAGCGCGATGCGGTTACGGCGCCGCACGACCGGATCCTGGAGCAACTCGGCCGTCAGGACCAGGTCGTTGCCGTGCAGTCGGTCCAGCAGCTCGGGTTGTACGGAGCGCACATGCACCCGCTCCAGGACGGTGAGTTTCGCGGTTTCCCCGCACCCGGTACAGAGCACAAGGAGCCAGGCGTCGAGGAGCTTGTGGTTCGCGTTGACGCGGAATTTACCGCTTGCCCGGAAGCGCTCGGCAGCGCACGCGTGGCAACGGCGGAGAACGATCGGCAGGCAGGTGGGCACGACCACCCAGTTGGTGAGCACAGAAGTACACCGGTTTCAGTGTGAGAAGTCCGCAGCAAAAAGCAGCGCGGCGCACATGCGCGACGCGCGACGAATCAGCACTCGGGAGGACTCACACGGTGTACAACGGCACGTCCTTGCCTAGACGACTTGGTTCGGCAGCACGGTAACGGCACACAGCGGCGCCGTTCCACTGGTTTTCGAGCGGCCTCACCGCGAGGTTCTGTCCGGCGGATCGTCGACGAAGCGGGCCGCCGGATCGTGGCAAGGGCGACGGCGGCGGCGCCGCGGAGGGCGGGGCCGCTGGTCGCACCTCGGGGCAACGGTCCGGCGGTGCGCCGCGGTTGGCACGCTGGTGCTTCGGCTCGGGGATCTGCCGGGGGCGTTGGGCCCTCTGCCCGGCGGCAGGCACGGCGGCTTCTTGCGCGCTCGGGCGGCGCGCTCGGCGGGCGCGAGACAGGTAAGTGGCGAACAGGCTCGCCATGACCAGCGGCTTCGAGCGATCGTCGCGGGCAGAGGACCGCGCCCTCTCAGCACGATCCGGACGACAGGCCGCCTAGCCCTTCGCGCCCGGCTTCCAGTCCCGCACCAGGAGCCCGAGCAGCACCTCGTCGAGGAACTCGCCCATCACCCAGGCCGACGAGCGCAGCACGCCCTCGCGGACGAAGCCGTTGCGCTCGGCGGAGCGCAGCATCGCGGCGTTGTCCGACAGCGTCTCGATCTGCAGCCGCTGCAAGCCGCGCACGACGAAACCGTACTGGCACAGCACGGCGACCACGTCGGTGCCGTACCCCTTGCCGCGAGACGCCGGCAGCAGTCCAAGGCCGATGTGCGCGGATCGGTTGTGGTTGTCGATGTTCGACAGCACCGCCGTGCCGACCAGCGTGCCGCCGTCCAGCTCGACAACGGAGAACGGGACGTGGCCCTGCTCCCTGTCGTCCACCACGAGCCGCGAGTCCTCCGATCCGGGCGTCATCGGCCGCCACGGCCGGCCTTCGGACCGCGCGGAGTTCACCACATCGTCGTAGAGCTCGGCCCGAAGTACCGGGATGTCGTCCTCGTGCCGGGCCCTGAGCCCCACCTTGCTGCCCCTTAGCATGCGCACTTCCTACCCGACCGGGTTCACGGACGGCAAACCGATATCGCGACCGCACGGGCCCCGCCCCAGGGGTGACGCGGCCAAGTCGCCGAGGTCCTGCTCGAACGCCCGGCGCGCAGGCTCGCGGTCGCGGTGGTGGACCCTGGCCCGACTGTCAGTGGAGCACCTGGGGTGCCGGCATGAAACGTTGGATCGACAGTCGGCTCGGCAAGTCGCATCCGGGCCATGAGGTGAATCTGGTCTTCGTCCGCGGGCTGACCGACGAGGCAGTCGCCGAAGGGCTCGGCGGGTTGCGGCGTCGGCCACTGGAGACGGGGGCGGCCGGCGGGTGGACCTGAGACCGGATGCGTACTGCGCTCTGGCGGACGAGGACGGACACGACTGCTACCGACCACCACTACGACGACCACGATCGCCTCGTGCGTGCGACAGCGGCCGCCTTCGGTCTGCCGTCGCCCCCGCCGGCCGGGGAGGCGGTGGGGTGAGGCGGCTGCCGGCGAACACCTTCACCCCGTTCGGCCGGGGCCTGGATGCCCGCCCGCTGCAACGGGCCCTGACGGATTCGGGGCGCCCGACGCGGGCCACGGGGGAGGACAGCGGCTGGGGGTAGGAGCTGCAGGGCCCCTGTACACGGCCCCGTACGGGCAAGGAGCGCTCGCCCACCGGGCGCGGGCGCACGTCGCCGCGCGTCGACCGGGCGGGGGCGTCTCTCCGGCCGAGCCCCGAGAAGCGCTCAAGCGCAAGGGCTGTGCGGTGCTGATTCTCCGGCTCAACAGCGAGATCGGCACCGTCCTGGCGGTGTGCGCGTCGACGACGGCATGATCGTCGGGCTCTACGCCGTACGCAGTCCGATGAAGCTGTCACACGTCGAGCGGACGATCCCTCTGCGCCGCCAGCAAGCAGTTTCTCCGCTGCGGTGAACCGGCTGGGTGCGCAGGCGTGTGCGCTCGCGGAGGGGCCTGGACGGTGGGCAGAATCAGGGACGCTACGCCTTCCGACTTGATAGGCAAGTGGATGCTTGCCTATGGTGGAGTCGTGGCCGACGACCTGTTCAAAGCTTTGGCCGACCCCACCCGCCGGACCATCCTCGACGAGCTCGCGGAGAAGTCCGGGCAGACGCTGTTCGAGATCTGCTCCCGACTGAGCATGAAGCATCAGCTCGGCATCTCGCGCCAGGCGGTCTCCCAGCACCTCGCCGTGCTGGAGGCCGCCGGGCTCGTCGAGACCAGGCGGGAGGGCCGCTACAAGTTCCACGACCTGAACACGACACCGCTGCGGCAGATCGCCGAGCGTTGGCTCGTGCCCGACCCATCCGGACCGGAGAAGAGCGCCCCATGAAGATTCATCTGACCAGTGTCTTCGTCGACGACCAGGCCAAGGCCGAGCACTTCTACATCGAGATCCTCGGCTTCGTGAAGAAGTACGACGTCCCGGTCGGCGAAAAGGACAGGTGGCTGACCGTCGTCTCGCCCGACGAGCCCGAAGGCACCGAACTCCTCCTCGAGCCCGCAGGCCACCCGGCCGTCAAGACCTATCGGGACGCGCTCGTCGAGGACGGCATCCCGCTCGCTCAGTTCGCCGTCGACGACGTGAGGGCGGAGTACGAGCGCATGCGCGGCCTCGGCGTCCGCTTCACCCAGGAGCCCCTGGAGATGGGGCCCGTCACCACCGCCGTCTTCGACGACACCTGCGGCAACCTGATCCAGATCGCGACCCAGCCGCAGTAGGCAGCTCCCCGGCGTACGCAGGTCGGGCGCGGCGCCGATCGCGTCCGCGCCCACGCCCCCTCGGGACGCCCGGTGCCGCTGTCACGGCCGCTACTCGGGTGGTCACACCACCGGACACGCACACCGTCGGCCCCCGTCCCTCGCGGCGGGGTGGCCGACTCAGGTCCTTGAGGTCAGCCCTTCCCGGTGTGAACTGCCGCGCTTATTACGGTCCTTGACGTGCGTGCGTGGTCGGTACGGCACTGGGGCGAGACCGTGGTCTCTCTGCCGGAAGACCCGCCGTCAGTGATCAGCGGGGACGACCGCGCTGCGCGCACCGAGCTCGTGTCGCCCCTGGCCCCGCTCTCGGCGGAGAACGCGGGCTTTGATCTTTCCCGGGCGGTCGTCGGACATCCGGCGGCCGCCATCGAGTTGCGACTTGGCGCCGGCAGGCCCGAGATCACGGTGCCTCGCGATGCGATCCTCGATGTCGAAGGTCTGCATACCGGGTGGAAAGGCGCGCGCTACAAGACCCGGCGGCATTCCCGCGCCGGCGGACCGAGGATCCGGATCGCCGGGACCATGGGATTAGGGCGGCTGAGGATCCGCCGCACGCGGCTTTGAGGCCCCGCCCGGCTTCCGGGCGGCCTTGAGCTGTAGCGGGCCGAGCCGAAACCTGCCCGCGTCTGCGGACCACGACCGCGGCCGATTCCCGTGGTGCTCCATCCCGTGCCCCTTGCGGAGAGAACCACCGTTCTCGTACCGTAACCCCGTACGGGGAGAACGATCGTTCTCCCGCGGTCATCACGCTGCCCGGGAGTAGCTGTGTCTGTGTTCGGTACGCGCCACCACACCCTCACCGTCGACGGCTTGGACGTCTTCTACCGCGAGGCGGGGGACCCTTCCCGACCCACGCTCGTACTGCTCCACGGCTTCCCGTCCAGCTCGCACATGTACCGGGGACTGATCGCCGACCTCGCCGACGAGTTCCACCTGATCGCCCCCGACCACATCGGCTTCGGACGCTCCGCCGCCCCCGACGTGGGTGCGTTCACGTACAGCTTCGAGAAGTTGACCGAGGTGACGCTGGCGCTGCTCGACAAGCTCGGGCTGGAGAGGTTCGCGCTGTACCTGCACGACTACGGAGCACCCATCGGGCTGCGCATCGCGAGCCGCCACCCCCAGCGCGTCACCGCGCTCATCACCCAGAGCGGCAACGCCTACGTGGAGGGTTTCACTCCCTTCTGGGACGTGCTGTTCGCGCACGCCGAGGACCGCGCGACGCACGAGCCCGCGGTGCGCGAGCTGCTCACCGCCGCAGCGACCAAGTGGCAGTACGAGCACGGCGTACCGGTGGACCGGCTCGACCGGATCGCTCCCGAGACGTGGACGTTGGACCAGGCGGGACTCGACCGGCCCGGCAACAGGGAGATCCAGCTTCAGCTGTTCTGGGACTACCAGTTCAACCTCGCCGGCTACCCGGCCTTCCAGGAGTACTTCCGCACCCACAGGCCGCCCACGCTCGTCGCCTGGGGGCGGGGCGATGAGATCTTCGGCCCGGCCGGAGCCGAGGCGTTCGCCAGGGACCTGCCCGACGCGCGGATCCATCTGCTCGACGCCGGACACTTCGCACTGGAGACGCACGGTGAGGAGATCGCCGCCCTGGTACGGAACTTCCTGCGGAGCGTGCGCTGAAGTGACGGCGCTACGGCGGCCCGGCCCGGAATGCGGACCGCCGCCCGTCAGCAGGCTTCCACGGTACGAGGACGACCGGCCGGCTGTTGGCCGACGTGCAGGGCGAGAGCTTCCCTCTGCCTCAACGGCCGGTACTTCCGGACGGAGGTTCCCGGGGACGACGTGGTCAGCGGCACAGGGCCGTGTCCACGACACTCTCCAGATGCTTCGTGGTTTCCCCGTCGGTCGGGATGCTGGTCACCGCCGCACTGGCGGCGCGGCCGTCGTCGGTGGCTCCACCCCGGGTCTCGTATCCCGCGATGTCACCGCCGTGGCCCCAGTAGGCACCGCCGCACGACAGCGGCCTGCTCATGAGCCCGAGTCCGTAGCCGGCGCCGGTCTTGCCGAGAGGGACGGTGGTGCGCATCTCGGTGAGCTGCGCGGGCGGGAGGAGGCGGCCGGCCAGGAGAGCGGTGAAGAATCGATTGAGGTCGGAGTTGGTGGAGATCATCTGGCCCGCCGCCCAGGCCGCGGAGGGATCGATTTCCGTCACGTCGCGCAGAGGCGCGTCTGCCGCGTCCCTGTGGTAGCCCTTGGGGTGAGGCTCTCGGATGGTCACGTCACCGGCGGTGGGGAAGTAGGTGTGGCGCAGCCCGACGCGCTTGACGACGCGCCGGTCGATCTCCTCGGCGAGCGGCCGGCCGGTGACTTTCTGGACGATCAGGCCCGCCAGCACGTAGTTCGTGTTGCTGTACTTCCACTTCGTGCCGGGGGCGAAGTCGGCCTTGTGCCGCAGAGCGATGTCCAGGAGGTCGCGCGGTTCGAAGTACCGGCGCCCAAGGACGTCGTCCTCGACGTCCTTCTCGTAGTCGGGCAGCCCGCTGGTGTGCTGGAGCAGCTGACGGACGGTGATGCGGCGGCCGTCGATCCCCTCTCCCCGGACGAGGCCCGGCAGGTAGGTGTCGGCCTTCGCGGCGAGGTCGATCCTCCCTTCGCCGACCAGTTGCAGTACGACCACCGCCGTGAACGTCTTGGTGTTGCTGCCGATCCGCACCTGGCCGTCCCGGGGAACCTTCGCCCCGGTGGCCAGGTCGCCCACCCCGGCGGTGTAGGTACGGGTGCGGCCCTCACGGTCCTGGACGCCGGCCAGGGCAGCGGGCAGGCCATCGGAGCGCACCAGCGCGCTCAGGCCCTGCTGGACGGTGTCCGGCCCGGCGGCACTGGACGCCGCCGGCGGCGCCAGGGCACCCATGGTCATGAGGCCCACGGCCCCCGCGGCCGCGACCTGCACAACTCCGCGCGGACCGCCCCGACGCCGCCCGGAAGAACGCAACCTCTGCCATGCCTGCTCACGCACGAGCCACTCCTGCCGAGTCGTGGGGAATCCAGCGGTTGTGCCGGGCCCAGCATCTGGGATGCGACCGCCCGGGACGATCCTGCTACCCGCCCGGCTCCAGGTGGGGTCAACCCCCCGGTGCTCGGGCCCGACCGATGGCGAATGGGGGAATGGTGGGATCCGGGGAGGAGAGTGGGAGCCTCACGCGACAGAGGGGCGTCCGCGAGCCAGGGGCCTGAAGCGTTACTGGGGGCCTGAGCTGTGTGCGGGAACAAGAGCGCAGCTCGGTGGCGTCGGGAGCGGAAGTCAGGAAGGCTGGGGCGCATGGTTTCGGTAGTGCAGAATGTGGCGATCGACTGTGCGAATGCCTACGAGCTGGCCCGGTTCTGGAGCAGTGTGACGGGCCGTCCGATGCATCCTGACGTCAGACCGGGTGATGGGGAGACGCAGGTACTGCTCGCGGAGGGCCCCGTGCTGTATTTCAACCAGGTGCCCGAGGCCAAGACCGTCAAGAACCGGATTCATCTGTGTCTGCGTCCCGAGACCTCGCGGGATCAGGAGGTGGACCGCCTGCTGGGCCTCGGGGCTGCCTTTGTCGCCGATCACCGGAATCCTGATGGTTCAGGCTGGGCCATCCTCGCTGATCCCGAAGGCAACGAATTCTGCGTTCTGCGGAGCGAGTCCGACCGGGCCGCCATGAACTCCTGACGGTGACGCGCCTGACCGGTCCCGTACAAGAGGTGGTTACGGCCACGCGTTGAGCTCCGCATGATGGTCACGCGCCAGTCGTTGGCCGCGGCGGTGCGGTGTCACCAGCGCATGCGGCACGAGGCTGGCGTCGCCTCTGGGCGCGTGACACCCTGATGACCGTGATCATCAGGGTGAGTGAGGCACGCATACGTCCTGGACGGTTCGAGGCGTTCCGCGACATGATCGTCTCTGCGGTACGCGAGTTTCCCAGCCTCTACCCAGGGCTGCTGGACCACGAGGTGCTGCTCGCGCCGCCTGACTCGCTGCTGTACGTGAGTCGCTGGCGCGGCGAGCAGGACCTGGTCGACTACGCCGGCGAGCGCTGGCGTGACGAGCCCGTGGTACTCCCGGGCGAGGACGAGTACCTCGCTGCGCCACTTCGGGTGCGGCACTTCACGGTTGCGTCGCTGAGCTAGTCGAGCTGCCGGGGCGCCGGTTGTCGGCGCCACCCACTCAAGGGCTGCCGCCGCTTCCGGTGCCTTCCGCGCTCGCCTTGTGGAAGACGATGACCGAGGCACCTCCGCCCCCGGAAGTCCACTCTCGGCGTGCTCGGCGTACGGGACAGCTGATGGCCCGCACGCCCGCCCCCGCCAGCCGGTACGCTGTAACAGAAGTTGTTGCGGCGAGGGGGAAGTGATGGCGGCGAACAGCCGATTGACCATCGCGACGCACGTGCTGGCATGGCTGGCGTTGGCGCAACGCCGTGGCCAGGAGGTTCTCACTTCGGATCAGGTCGCGGCCAGCGTCAACACCAACCCCGTGATCATCCGGCGCAGCCTGGGCGACCTGCGCCGAGCGGGCCTGGTGGAGGTCCGCCACGGCGCTGGGGCCGGCTGGAGTCTCGCGCGGAGCCCGGAGGGGATCACCCTGCTTGAGGTGTACGACGCTGTGGGCGCGCAGCCCCCGTTCGGCCTGCACCACACCGAGCCCAATCCGGAGTGTCCGGTCGGCCGAGGCATCCGGCCCGCGCTGAGCGACGTCTACAGCCGCGTCGAGCAGGTCATGCGACAGGAGCTGGCCGGCACGTCGATCGCCGATGTGCTCCGCGAGACGCTGCTGAAGTAGCCGACGGGCCGGGGGGTAGGGCGCTCGCCACACCCTCTGTTGTAACAAACATTGTTCCAGTGACTGAATCGGGAGTAGGACTGATGGAAGTTCCACGGTGTCCGGTCGTCGAGCTGCGGCAGTACACGCTGCACCCAGGACAGAGAGACGTACTGATCGACTTGTTCGACCGCGAGTTCGTCGAGCCCCAGGAAGCAGTCGGCATGACGGTCCTGGGACAGTTCCGCGACCTGGACGATCCCGACCGGTTCGTCTGGCTCCGCGGCTTCGACGACATGACGAGCCGCGCCGAGGGACTGGGGATCTTCTACGGCGGGCCCGTCTGGCACGCGCACCGCGACCAGGCGAACGCGACGATGGTCGACTCCGACGACGTACTGCTGCTGCGGCCCGCCTCGGCGGGCGGCGGGTTCCCACCGCCGACCGGTCCCCGGCAGGCGCCTGGCGAGCCGGCGGTTATGCCGCCGTCGCTGTTCCTCGCCACGATCTGGTACGGCCACGGCCCCTTCGACACCGCGTTCGTCGAGTTCTTCGAACGGCGGGTGCGGCCCCTCCTGGCGGAGACTGGCGGCGAGCCACTGGCCTACCTACAGTCGGAGCACGCCACGAACACCTTCCCGGCGCTGCCGGTGCGGAAGAACGAGGAGGTCTTCGTGTGGTTCGCGCGTTTCACCGACGAAGGCCACATCGACGATCACCTGAATCGGTTGCAGCGTTCACAACGCTGGCGCGAGGAGGTGCTGCCGGCGCTCTCGGACCGGTGGGCCAGGACCCCGCAGCGGCTACGGCTGGCGCCCACGGAGCGGTCGCTGCTGCGGTGAGTTCGAGGGGGGCGACCGCGTACCGCACATATGGGCTGCCTGGGCTGACGGCGGCCACGTATGGGACGAACACCTCGGCCACTTCTCTGACGAGGAGTGACGTGGGGTCAGTCCGCCGCGGGCTCGGGCCGGCCGGTCACCACCAGGTTGCCGTCCGGCGTGCGCCGCGCGAGGACGCCGGTCCGGAGGTACCCGTCGGTGGTGAAGGCGCGTGCGTTGTGATCAGGCGCCCGGTAGTACCCGCGTGGTGTGTACGGGCCCCGGGTGAGGACTTCGCCGGCGTGCCCCTCGGGCACGTCCTGCCCGTCGGCGTCGACCACGCGTAGCTCGTCGTCGGGCGAGAGCGGGCGGCCCTGCGTGGTGAGGACGGTCTCGTCCGGATCGGCGGGCCGGGTGAGAGTGAGCAATCCGTCAGCCATGCCGAAGACCTGCTGCAGGCGGCAGCCCAGTTCGATTCCTGCCCGTTCGGCGGTCGACCGGGGCAGGGGAGCGCCGCCGATCTGCAGGAGACGCAGGCTGCTCAAGTCGGCGTCCAACGTGGCCGCTCCGTCGAGCCAGAGCTCGGCGACGGCGGGCGTCACCGACGTGAGGGTGACCCGCTCGCGTGCGATGACCGGAAGGCATGCGGCAGGTTCCGGGTTCTCGACCAGGACGACGGTTCCTCCGACGGAGAGCGTGCCAACGATGCCCGGGCAGCCGAAGGTGAAGTCGGACCCGGCCGGCAGCACGGCGAGATACACGTCGTTGTCGGTGAGCGACACCAGTTCGGCGGCGGCTCGCGCCTGGTAGGCGTAGTCGTTGTGCGTGCGCGGAACGAGGTGGGGCGGCGTGGTGGCACCGTCGGAGGGCAGGAAGAACGCCACCTGGTCGGCGCTCTGGGCAAGCGCGGACCGGGGCGGGGCGTCGACGGAACTCAGCGGGAAGTAGTGGCAGCCGGAAGGGTCGGTCGTCAGGCCGCCGTACGGAGACGCGGCGCCCGGCGCCTCCAGGGTGAACACCCGCCGCAGGAAGGGCCCTCGGGCCGCGACGTCGGCGGCCATCGCCATGTGGTCGAAGCCCTGGTACGTCGAGGGGCCGACGTAACCGACGGCCTGGGTGCACCGCACGAGGTGCGCGACCTCAGCCGTGCGGTCGGAGACTTGGCAGAGGACGGGAACCACGCCGGCGCGCATCAGCGCGAATACGGTGATGACGAACTCGGGAACGTTCGGCAACTGGACGACGACCCGTTGCCGGGGCCGCAGTCCGAGCAGTCGGAACCCGGCGGCCATGCGGTCCACACGCCGGTTCAGGTTCGCGTACGTGATGCGGGTGCCGCCGTGCACGAGGGCGGTCCGCGGTCCGTACTGCAGGGCCCAGCCGCGCAACAGGTTGTCCAGCGTAGTGCCACGCCAGTGCCCGGCCGCCCAGTAGCGATCGACGAACTCCTCGGGCCACGGCGTACAGCCGTCGAGCAGGGGTGTCATGCGCTTCCTTCTGTCCGCGTCGCGGGCAGATCCCGCACGACGACAGCCTCCAAGAGGACCCGGGCACCCGCCGACAGCCGGGCCGGCCGGTGCTGATCCAGGTCAATGGAGCAGTGCGAACCCATACGGCCCCCTTCTCGACGCGGGGGAGCAACCCCTGCCGTCTCGACCCGGCCCATCCAATGGGGCATCACTCCTGTCCGCAATGTGCTTTCCGAACAGCGGACGCCGACTGCTCTCGGCAGAAAGGCCAATGAGCGCCGCTGACCAGGAGGAAACCAATCGCCGCCAGGCAGTTGGACGGGCCCACCAGTGCATGGTTCGCGGCAGGTCTCCGGCTCAGGCCCCCACGGTTCCGTCGACCCCTTGCCGCAGAAAGTCGGCGTGCCCGTTGTGGCGGCCGTACTCCAGGAGCACGTGCAGCATCACCATCCGCAGCGAGACCTCCTCGCCCCACCGTGGCTGGCGCCCGGCCCGGTCCAGGGACTCGGCCTCCCGCTCGATGCGGCGCGAGTTCTCCACCTCGGCCTCCCAGGCTGCGAACGCTTCGCCCCTGGTCGAGGTGCTTGCGTCGTACGCCGCCTGGAAGTCGATCCTGTCGGACCAGACCATGGGAGCGTCGTTCTCCTCGAACACCCGCCGGAACCATGCCCGTTCCACTTCCGCCATGTGGCGCACCAGGCCGAGCAGCGAAAGAGTGGAGGGCGGCATCGACCGCTGCCGCAACTCCTCGTCGGTAAGCCCTTCGCACTTCATGGCGAGGGTCGCGCGATGGTAGTCGAGGTAGGCCCGCAGCATCTCCCGTTCGTCACCGAAACGGGGAGGCCCCACACGATCGTCACTGGTCACTTGTGATGCCCCTCATCCGGTCTGTACCTCGGTCCGGCAGTTGCGCTTCGACGGCTTTCCGTACGAGTCGGGCAACCGCCCCGAGCGGTGCTCAGGAAGCACGACGGTGCGCGGCTTCCAGGACGGTCAGCTCGTCCTCGGACAGTCGCAGACCGCCGGCGGCCACGTTGTCCACCAGGTGGCCGCAGTCTCCGGTGCCGGGGATCGCCAGGACGTGCCGGCCGCGGTGCAGGGTCCACGCGATCCGGGTCACGTGGCTCGACGGCGCCGACCGGCCGCTGGTGGGTACGCGCTTCGAGGGCTGCAACCATCATCCGCCGCTGGGGGAGCGGCGGACCGTTTCTCCTGCGGTGGAGGTGGACGAGCAGCGGGTGTTCGCGTGGGCCGTCACGGAGGCGGACGGCCGGGGCCCGCCGCGCCCAGGGGCCGTTCGACAGCGCGGTCGGGGTGGGTCAGCGCGGCGCCTCAGCGGGTTTGCGGCCCCATGCGGTGAGCATGCCGGCCGACAGCGCGGCGCACTCGTCGGAGTCGAGGTACCGCACCGCCGCGTCCACGGCCGCGTCGTCGACCAGGCCGGTGGCGAGCATCGCTGCCCGGCCGCGCTCCCACGTGTCCGCCCAGGAAGCGGCTGATGGGGCTGCCCGGCAGCAGCGGCGGTACGTGGATCTCGGCGGCGACGGACTCAAGCCCCGCCCCGCGCAACAGGTGCGGGTACGACGGCACCCAGGAGACGTCGGTACCGATGGTGGCCCGCAGTCCGCGCCACATCGCCCGCATCGTCGCGGTGTACGGCGTCTCGGGCGTCCGGTCGCTCGTCAGGTCGACCGCGTCGCTGAGCACCAGCACACCGCCGGGCGCGACCAGCTCGGCCAGCGCGCTGATCATGCGGTCGTGCTCGGGCAGGTGCATCAGTACGAAGCGCGCGTGGACGAGCCCGAACCGGCCGGGGGCGAAGTCCGGGGCGGTGATGTCGGCCTCCAGCACGTCGAGCCCTGGCGCGGGCCGCTCGCTGAGGAAACGCGCGTCGCGGTCCACGGCGAGGACGCCGGCCACCCCGGCCTCCTCCAGCAGCCGGCAGGAGACCGTGCCCGTGCCGGCGCCCACGTCGAGGCAGCGCCACCCCGGGCCGACCCCGAGTGCCCGCAGCCGTGCCATGGTGATGTCGTCGTAGGCGAGCGCGCCGAAGTCGATGCGCTCGCCCTCGCCCGCCTGTTCGGGGCGGAAGACGGCCTCGCCGTACCGGCCCGCGCCGGGCGCGTCGCCGCGCGAAGCGCCGCTCACGTCGCCGCGCCCCTGACGCGGCGGGTGTCGACGAGCCTGCCGAACACCGTCTGGTCGAACCGTTTCATCGCCGGACCTCTTCCCGCAGTGGGGCGGTGCCGGGCGGCCCGCCCCGGGGGCCGCCACCCACCGATCCTCCACCGGCGGCCGCCCGCACGCCCGAGGCGCGCCGCGCCTGAGCCGATCGAGGCACGGGTGCGCGGCGGGGGCAGGGGGCGCGGCACACGACGTACCACCGCATGTCGTGTCGGTGGCCACCGCCCGGAGTCGCCCGGGCTGTCGGACCGCGCGTGCCGGTCGGGCCACCAGGTGCGCCCGACCGCCCGTCCGCTCCTGGAGCGCGGCCTCCCGCCCGGTCATCGCCCGATGGGCAACGTCGACGCCTCAGCTCGTGACCCCACTGCCCGCACAGCTCGGCGTGGTGTACGACACCGCGTGTCAGCTGTCCTTGTGGGCAGAGTCGTTCGCTCCCGGGTCCACCACTTCGTCGAGGACCTTGCGGACCGCCTCGTACGCGGAGTGCAGCATCGCAGCCTCGAGCGGCGGCTGGTGAGCCCCACTCGCCTGCGCTCTGTCCGACTCGCCGCGCCAGTGCTGTTCCTCCCGCGCTGCCCAGTCCCGTGCGCGGCGAACGCGCCGCAACAGCTCATCTGCGTCCACGACATCAGCCATGCGCGCATGCATACCCAGCGGACGGCCCTGACAGGCCCCTGGAGGAGAAGTCGACTCGGCCGGACATGCGGCGTCAGCGACAGAAGCGTGCGGTGCTACGCGTCGGAGCCTTCTTCGGGCGTCTCGCCCGGTGCTTGCGCCACGATGTCCACTTCGGGCTCCCCTGTGCGCCAGGTGGCGGTGACTTTCAGGGTGGCCTTGCCGCCGGCCTCCGTCACGACGCTCACCAACTTGCCGCTCTTGACGGCGATCTCGATGCCGAACTCCAGCGTCACCTCGTCCGGCGCGGCCCGCCGCAGCCCGGACCTGACACTCTGGGTGACGGTCTCCAAGGTCGTGGGGAGATCACCGAGCTGCCGTGACACGCTGTCCCCGAAGCCGGTGTCCCGCGGGCCCTCGTCATCGTCGTTGACGCGTACCCAGATAGAGGTTCCGTTCGGCATGACTGCCTGGACCGCATCGGACACAAGTCCCCCTTGCTCGGCTCACTGATCCAAGAGATGCCCGGTTTCCGGGACGCCCGACGACCGGTCACCTATAATCATCACACGATCACAGAGGGGGAGTGGTCATGATCGACCAACGTGCCCAGTCGTCGTCGGAGAAGGTGTACCTCTCCGACGTCGAGATTCATCGCCAGTCCCCTCTCGCGAACGCCGAGGACCTGCGGGCGCGCGTGCTCTTCCACGCCGCGCTGTCCGACACGCTGCTCATCGGCGACTCGCAGGCGCTCAACACCCCGCTCCTTCGTGCCCTGGTGTCCTCTGACGAGGCCGGCGGCCAGACTGTCCGGTCGGATCTCGAGCCGCTCCTGAGCAGTGGCCGCATCCGGGTGGCGTGCCGGGACGGGCAGACGCTGGCGGCCGTGCGCGAGGCTCAGGAGACGCGGCAGGTCGAGCACGCGCCCGGGGCCGCGTACGCGGAACTGATGGACGGCATGACGCGGGAGCACGCGCTCACCTACCGCTTCGACGCCGTGTCGGCCGCCTTCAAAGCCGGAGTGATCCGGCTGCTGGAGGAGCGGAGAAGGGACGCCGAGGGGCCGACCCTCATGACGTTCGAAGCCGCGCTGGAGTTCGCGAGGGCGCAGGAGCCGCTGTACTTCAAGGCCATCAAGGACTGGGAGGAATCCTTCCTCGCCGAGGCGTCCGGGAACACGGAAGTCGTGCTCGCCGTCGCCGCCGTGGACCGGGCGGCGGGGGAGTCGTACCGCCAGGCCCTCCCGCACGTTCTGGGAGCCGGGACCGCCGCGCCGCGCAGTGTCGAACTGTCCACCGCGTTCGCGACGCGCACGACCCTGGAGCGCACCACGCTGCCCGCCGGCCTCCTCGACAGCTTCCTGCTGGGCAGGTTGCCGGTCGAGGTGTTCCTGGAGGCGACCGAGCAGCCTTCCCGCGGTGTCCTCGTCCAGCAACTGGGCCTGCTGCGCCGCGGAAACGAACCGGACCTGTCGCTTCTGATGGAAGCCATGACCGAGTTCAGCACCTGGATGCAGGCGGCCTTCGAACGGGCCTTCCGCGCCACCGACGAACGCGCACGGGCGGTCCTGAACGGCAACCGGAACCTGATGCGCTTCGGGATCTCCCAGGACTCACTGACCGGCGCTCTCGGCGCCGGCCTCGACGTACCGACGGCCAACGGCGACGAGGACTATCTCGACCTGCGGGTCGTCGACCGGAGCGTGCCGGCCGCCGACGGCGCGGCCGACATCGGCGAACTCGATACACGCCAGATGCAACAGCGCGTCATCACGGGCGCGTACGCTGGCTGAGCCCGGACGTACTCACATCGGCGGCCCGGAACCGGTTCCGGAGCCGTCGGCGATGGCGAGCGCCAGCGCGGCCAGCGTCACACCGCAGGTGACGCTGCCGCTCTGCAGCCACTTCACCACCTCCGTGCGCGAGGCCCAGACCGGCTCGGCGACCGACTCCATGGCCTCCGGCTCGGCGACCGGCCGGGCGCCTGCCGAGCCGGTGGAGCCGACTTCGGCCGCGAAGACATGCACGCCCGATTCGATCAGGCCCGTATCGGCGTGAATGACCCCCAACGGCCGCAGCGCGGAGGGGGCGCAGTCGAACCCGGTCTCCTCCCGCAGTTCCCGCGCGGCTGCCACGGCCGGGTCCTCATCCGCCTCGCACCCGCCCCGCGGGAACTCCAGGGAGACCCCGCCGATCGAGTAGCGGTACGTGGGAACGAAGGCGAAGCCCTCCGGCCCCACCGGGACGATCACCACGCCGCCGCCCGACCACTGCCAGCGCAGGTAGCGGCCCTCCGTGCCCGACGGGGAGATCACTTCATCGTTGAACAGCGTGCCGAAACGGTTGCGAAAGACCTCCACCGCCCGCTGCCTTCGGATGGGTGAGGGTTCGGCGTGAGCAGACGCTTCGTCCATCGGCGCCGGGCTCCTTTCAGCTCGTGCGACCGTCCAGCACAGTCTTCATCTGCAGCCATGATGAGCGGTCGTGTGCGAATTCGTCGAGTTCGTCGCTGAGCTGGAGCAGCACCTGGAGCACCAGCGCCTGCTGTTCACGCAGGCGCGGCGAGCTTCGCAGCGGCAGCGCCGCCCGCTCGGTCGCCGCCCTGCTCAGTACCTTGTAGGCCTCAGGCAGGCAATCGGCCCGGAGCAGCCCGAAGCCGTGGCGCTGCAGGGTCTCCGGCAGCCGGGCGAGGTAGCGACTGGGCCGAAGCCCGACCAGTTCCTCCAGCCGCTCGACCGCCTGCAAGCTCGAAACGAGCGCCTCCTGGGGCCTGCCGGTACGGTGGCGGCATTCGGCGAGGGTTTCCAGGCAGGCGAGGTACACGTCGTCCTCGCGAGCACCTTCGGGCACCTGCTCGCACCGCATGACACCCTCGGCCGCGTCACGGGCAGCGCCGTTGACCTGTGCGTCCTCAAGGCGCAGCAACGCCAGCAGGCTCAGCGCGCCCGCCATGTCCATGAGAGTGCGGTGCCGGGTACCGGGATCGCCGCTCACCAGTTCCCGGTACAGGGACACAGCCTCGACGCTGAGCCCCAACGCCGGCTCCGTCTCTCCGGACCGGTGCCGCAGGAGACTCAGGTTGTGCAACGCCGCGGCGTAGTCGGCCTTGTACCGCGCGGACCCGCGGACGAGATCACGGCTGAGCAGGACCGCCTCGTCAGCAGCCCGGACGGCCTCGTCGCGGTGCCCGCTCTCCTCCAGCCGCAGGCTGTACCTGCGCAGGCGCTGCAGACGGACGTGCCGACCGCTGTCGTCGTTCCCCGGATCGGCCGACTGGAGCAGCCGCCGCAGAACGAGCGCCGACAGGGCGGAGAGGCCGGACGGATAGCCGGGAAGCCGTGGTTCGACAAGGAGGAGAAGGTCGGTCTCGCACGTCTCCAGTACGGGCTCGATCAGGCCCACCAGGAGCTCCGCGTGCGGCACCCGGGCGGCGACGGTCACCAGGGCCGGCACGAGGACTCGGGGCCGCTCGCGTACGACCTGGGCGAGCGCCCGGTCGAGAACCGCGTGGGCGGGGTGGTCCGCGACGCGGCCCACGCTTGTGCAGCCACGGGCCCGGGCCAGTACGTCGAGGGTCTCCAGCAGGGATCTGGTCCGCGCCCGCTCCTCTCGCAGCGGGGTCACGTCCAGGGTGGCCCCGAGGTAGGCGACCTCGTCTCCGGAGCTCTCGGGTTCCGCCAGCACACGCCGTACCAGGATCTCGCCCAGGCGGTCGGGCTCCAGCGGCGCGACATGGTCACCCTCCGCCGACGGGTACAGCGCGCGCAAACAGCCCCGCACGGCGGCGGCGTTGACCGGCGGCTGCCCGGGGAACGCCGCACCGCGTACGGACGTCAGCAACGCGGTCAGCTCGCTCCGGTCCCGCCACCGGGCCAGGGTCGGCACCAGCAGCAGGCCCTCCGCCATCAGCCGTCCGGTACGTCCCGCCAGGACACCGCCCCTCCCCAGGCGGTCCTCCAGCAACGTGTACCAGCCCGTGATCTCGTGCCGGCAGATCCGTGCCAGCGGATCGTCGCTCTCCTCCCACTCCTCGCCCTGGCGCAGTGTGAGTACGGCATCGAGGGCAGCCGCCAGCATGCCCAGGATCGAGTCCTGCCGGCCGGCTCGCAGGGCGAGAGACGGCGGCATCCGCACCCACGGGCATTCCAGCAGGCGCGCGAACTGGCCGAACGCCTCGGTGACCAGGGCCCCGGGATCCCTGGCGCCCAGCGTGGTGGGCAGCCTCAGTGAACTCGCACCCCGCAGAGCCCAGTCCTCGATGTACTGCGCTTCGAACTCCTCCCGCAGCGCGTGCCACAGCGGTTGCTCGGAACGGGCGAGCAGCAGCACGCGCAGGGTGATGCCGTCGGGCCGGTGCCGGTGGATGTGCGCCATCAGGGCGCTGATGTCGGCGAGCCGTGCCTGGGCGTAGTCGAACACCACCAGGCAGGGGAAGCCCGCTTCCAGGGCCGCGGTGAGGTTGTCGAGCCACTGCTGTTGGCGCAGGGGGTTGCCGAGCGATTCCCGGTCCGCGAACCCGGCGATCCACCCCATGTCCCGCAGCCGGCCGCACAGTTCGGCGGACAGGCGGGTCTTGCCCGAACCGCCCGGTGCGTACAGAAGGCGCAGCAGTTGGTCCTCGCGTGCATAGCACCAGTTCGTGAGCTCGCTGAGTTCCGGGCGGTCGACGAACGGCATGGCTCCGCGGGCCAGCAGCTGCGCCGGTGTGTTTCCCGCCACCGGGCCGGGGTCCGGGCCGAAGAGGGCCGCTTGCCGTCCCCCGCGGTCGCGGGCGGTGTCGAACCAGAGCGTTCCCGGCCGGTGCGCGGCATGGTTGCGCTCCAGCAGACCCGGCGAGCACTCCTCCACGGCGTCGACGGGAATCAGCCATCCCCCCGACATTCCCTTCTCGTGCCGCGACGCTTTGAGCACTCCGCACACACGACCGGTCGTCGTGTCGAGCACCGGGCCGCCGCTGAACCCTCGGACCACCTGGTCCCACTGCAGCCGCACGAAGCGTCCGCTGCGACCGGCCACCGTGAGGTTCAGGGTGTCGGGCTGGATGCCCGGCTCCAACGTATGGCCGCTGAATCCGTGGACGGACACCGACGTGGCCTGCGTGGGCGCCGCGCTGCCGAGCCATACGCCCTGGAGGTCGTGTGCCGGCTCGGCGAGCCGCACTTCGGCGAGGTCCGGGAAGCCGTAGGTGCTTCCGGCGCCCTTGGTCTGCGGCATCAGGCGTACGACGTCTATCGCGACCGGGCGTCCCTCGACCATGGCCGTCAGGCTGCCCGGTTCCCGCCCTGCCACCACGTGTGCGCACGTGAGGGCGGTGTCGGGAGCCACCAGGAACCCCGTCCCGCAGAAGGCGCCGTCCGCCCAGATGTCCATGACGTGCCGCTCGGTCAGAATCCGCAGTCGCTCGACCGGCTCACTGTCCGGACTGTTCGTCATCGATCTCCCCCGAGCGCACCCAGCGCACCGCACAACGGACCTACTGTCAGGTGACGTGCCAACATCATTGTGCCTCGGGGCAGTTGCGGCGTCGCCCTGTTCGTGGCGTCGGTCCTGGCACGACGGAGTCGTCGTGGTTGCTTCCTTCGCGGAGTCCGACGGCAGGGGCCATCCGGCCGGCGGGGAGCAGGGACAGCCGGGACACCGTTGCCGATCCGGAACATGTCAGATCTGGTGATGCCGGTCGCCCGGTCGGAGACTCGGGGCATGCGCCATCGCCGTATCGCCGCCACCGCCGTCGTCGCACTCGCGCTGACCGTCGCCGGCGCAGTGACGCACGTACACCTCTCCGGTTCCTCCGGCGGCCACCGCACCCCGGGCATACCGCAGCGCACGCCGCCGGTCGCATCGGACGGCAAGGCGCCGACCGTCACCCCGGCCGTGTGCGCCGCACCACCCGCCGCCCCGGCGCGCACCGCCCGGCCGGCCTCGAAACGGACGGTCAACCGCACGGATTTCAACGGCGACGGCTTCGCCGACCTCCACCTCGACGCCTGGTACCGCCCGAAGGAGGGCGGCGGCTGGCTGCACCACCGCGCCGTCGTTCCCGGCTCGGCGCGCGGCATCGACCCGGCGGCCGGCGTCTCGCTGAGCCTTCCCGGACTCGACCCTGCGACCAGCACCCGCCCGCTGGTCAGGAACAGCGCCGCCCACCTCACCGGGGACCTGGACGGCGACGGCCTGGCGGACCTCGTCGTCCAGAGCCTGTTCCACAACCGCGAGCGCTCCTGGACCGGACAGAGCATCGTCTGGGGCCGGGCACAGGGCACGCCCCGCGCGGTGCGCCTCCCCGCCGCGTACCCGCTGTTCCCCGCGGCCGGCGACTTCGACGGCGACGGGGCGCTGGACCTCGTCGGGCTGCGGGACGGCCGTGCGGTGCGGCCTGCCGGCTTCCACCAGCCGCGCGGCTCGGCCTGCCTCACCGTCCTCTACGGGCCGTTCAGCCGCACCGGCGCACCCCGCAGGACCGTCGCCGTCGAGGCCACCCAAGGCGGTTACGTGGGGGTGTCCACCCTCGTCACCGGCGACTTCGACGCAGACGGCCGTGACGACGTGGTCACCCGCGGCGGGCTGCCGATCCCGCCGGAGGATCAGGACGTGTCCGACACGTACGACGAGGACCGCCTGCCCCGCGGCCTCGTCGACACCCGCTACTACCGCGGCACACCCGCAGGGCCGGCGGTGGCCTCCCTGCCCACGCGCGTGGGGAAGACTCTGCCCCTGGCGGACCGCGGCCGCGACCGGGCCGCGCCCCTGCTCACCGCCGGGAAACTGGACGGCGACCGATTCGGGGACATCGTCCTGACCGACGGCACGGTCCTGCACGGCGGCCCGCAGGGCCCCGGCGCCCGCACCAGCCGACTTCCCGCCCCCTACGCCGCGGGTGGCGAGGACCCGCCGGGGACGCTGCGGACCATCGGCTACACCGGAGGGCCCGTCCTCGCCGACCTGAACGGTGACGGCAGGGACGACCTGGTGAACCGGGACTCCCGCAGCGAGCCCGCGGGCACCGTGACCGTTCTGCTCTCGCGGCCGGACGGCGGTTACGAGCCTCCGCTCACCATCGATCGCCACCGGCTCGATCTGCCCAGCCGTCCCCGGCACAGTGCGGACGCCGACAACTTCGGCTGGGACGTCGCCGCCGCCGACCTCGACGGCGACGGCCGCGCCGAACTCCTCGTCGGATACCGGGGCTTCTTCAAGCCCCGCGAGGAACACGGCTACTGGGTCTTCCCCGGAACAGCCGACGGCCCGGACTTCGGGAAGGCGCGGTTCGTGCCCGTGCGGGACCTGGGCACAGGGTGACCGCCCCATCAGCTACGCGCGTGCCGGGCGGTGTGGTGCGCGCCGCATCGCCCACAGCGCCGGCCCGCCCCCCGGCAAACGCAGCTCGTCCTGCACGGTGAAGCCGAAGTGCTCGTAGAAGGGAAGATTGGACGGCTTGGAGGATTCCAGGTAGGCGGGCAGACCCGCGGCGTCAGCCTTCGCGAGCCCTGAGCGCAGCAGGGCGGCCCCGTGACCCCGGCCCTGGCCCGCCGGGTCGGCGCCGATCACGGCGAGGTACCAGTGCGGTTCCTCGGGTGCGTGCGCGGCGGCCGTCTCGACGGCGTCCTTCAGCAAGGGGGCTCGGTCGCCGAGTATGTCCAGCAGCTCCTGGATGGTCTCCGCGTCCGGAACCGCCTTCGCCCGCGCCTCCGGCGGCACCCAGAAGGCAGCCGCCGCCTCGGTGCGCTCACACACGCTGTGGTGCGCGTACTGCCGGGTGAAGAGTGTGGCGAAGTAGCGGTTCAGCCCTGCCGCACGCGAGGCGTCGTCGGGGAAGAACCAGCGCATCATCGGGTCGTCGTCGAAGGCGCGGGCCAAGGTCCGGCCGATCAGCGGGGCGTCATCGATCGTTGCGTGCTGCGGTGCGTTCGTTATCGGCATATACGCCATTCTGCACCCCTGTGATCATCGCCGCCGGGGCGGGGGCCGCTGCACTCCTGAGGCCAACGGGGCGCGTGTTGGCGGTATTTGCGACATGGGTCGTGAGAGCACCGGTGGAGGCGGCGTTGGTCTGCGCTGCCGACGCTTCCACCGGCCGGTCCCCGAGGTTTACGGGCGCTGCGCCTCGGTGAACCTCGCGAGGACCAGCAGGGTGTCGACGAGGTCCTCGGCGGGGGCGCCGGTCGCCAGGCGGCGCAGCTGCTGCCCGAAGACCAGCGCCACGGCCGCGCCGGCCAGGCGCTCGGGATCCGGCACGCCGAGCTGGGTCAGGATCCGGGTGGCCAGCAGGTCGTAGGCGGCGAAGCACTCCGCCGCGGCGGCACGCAGTCGTTCGTCACGGCCGGCCTGGACGTACAGCTCGAAGGGTGCGATGTGGCGGCTGTCGAAGGCGTTGCCGCCCGCCACCCGCGCCACCACCTCGGCCGCCTGCCCGATGTCGAAGCGTTCGTCGGTGCACGCGTCGGCGAGCTCCGTGAAGTGCCGCGTCTCCTCGGCCACGAAGTGCAGCAGGCTCTCGCGCAGCAACTCGTGCTGGGTGGCGAAGTGGTAGGTGACGGAACCGAGGGAGACACCGGCCCCCTTGGCGATCCGCCGGTTGGTGACGGCGGCGATGCCGTCCTGCCCGATGATCCCCAGGACGGCGTCGATGATGCGCTGGCGGGTGTCGGAAGCATGGGGCATGCCGGCATTCTGCCCCATCGGCCGGCGCGGCCACCCGGGCGGGGCCGAGCGGTTCCCGGCCACGGCTGGGGAGTTGGGGGCGACGCGGGTGTGGACACGGGGCGGACCCGTACCTACTGTTCGTTCGAACGAACAAGGGATGGACGCCGCCGCACGGGAGTCGTCGTGGACATAGCCGGATCGCACGTTCTGCTCACCGGGGCCACCGGAGGCATCGGCTCCGTACTGGCCGCCCGCCTGACCGCGCAAGGAGCCCGCCTCACGGTCAGCGGGCGGCAGGAGCAAGCCCTCAAGGCCACCGCGAACGCGTGCGGAGCCGGCGCCGTGGTCGCCGACCTGGCCGTCCGGTCCGACGTCGTCCGCCTTGCCGAGACCTGCGCCGAGGCGGACATCCTCGTCGCGAACGCCGCCCTGCCCGCCAGCGGCGACCTCGTGGACTACACCGAGGAGCAGATCGACCGCGCCCTCGACGTCAACCTGCGCGCACCCGTCCTGCTGTCCCGGCTCCTCACGGAGCACATGGTGGCCCGCGGACGCGGGCACATCGTGCTGGTCGGCTCCATCTCCGGCAAGGCGGCGACCAAGTCGACCTCCCTGTACAACGCGACGAAGTTCGGGCTGCGCGGATTCGCCCTCGCCCTGCGTCAGGAGCTCAGAGGCACGGGCGTGGGGGTGTCCCTGGTCCAGCCCGGATTCGTCCGCGACGCCGGGATGTTCGCGGACTCCGGCGCCGCCACGCCGAACGGCATCAGGACCGTCACACCCGGCCAGGTGGCGGACGGCGTCGTACGCGCCGTCCGCCGCGACCGCTGCGAGGTCAACGTGGCACCGCTGGAACTGCGGTTGCTGAGCGCCATCGCCGGGCAGTTCCCCGGATTCGCCGAGCGGGTCCAGGCCCGGGCGGACGTCGACGGCGCCGTGCGGCAGATCGTCGAGGCCCAGCGCTCACGCCGTTAGGCGCCGGCGGTCCGGTGCCCCGGGCGAGAGCGCTGGGCCTCGAC
>NZ_VBVX01000639.1 GCF_005981925.1 Streptomyces albidochromogenes | reverse complement strand
TCGCCGTCAAGAAAGCCAGCACAGGGGGCTATTTATCCCTGATTGACTGGTCGCATCCGCTGCCCGCGGCTCCCCGATCAGGGGAGACCCACCACATGCACTGTCAGCTCCACCCCCGCCGCCGGCCTCAGACTGCGGCTGCCCAGACGGCCTCCGTCGGGCGGGGCCCATCTGCCGGGGTGCCCATCAAGATTCCTGCCCGCCCGACGGGTGGGATCGCCCCTTCCTCGCCCACACGGGCTCGGTATGCTCGCCGCTCAGTCCAGGGTCAGCAGATGCGCTCCTGGCACTTCCAAGCCGCCATGAACTGCCTGTCGGCGGACCGCATCGTCCTGCCGGGCGGTGCCCTATGACGGAGGAGTTTGGTACCAGCGTCTTCGAGCGCGCGCTGGAAGACCCGGAAGAGGCCGTAGTCACCCGACCGGTTGCCGAAGCGCAGGGCCTCCAGCCGGAGGATTTAGGTGTTCTGGTGCACCTGCTGTTGCTGCCCCCGACCACTCAGGCGACCGGCAAGACCTTGGCGGCAGGGATGCGCGCTCTTGGCTGGAAGATGAGTATCGACCGCTTCGAGGTGATCGCCAAGCGTCTGACAAGTGCCGGGCATCTACTCCGCCGGTCCGTCTACAACCCGAAGACGAAGCGCCCGGAGTGGCGCTACCGGGCATACCGGAACCCGGCCAACAACCCTCAGTACATCGCAACGGGCGCCGTCGCGCTGTCGCAGGTCAGCGGCGGAATCGGAGAAAACCCGGTTCCGGAGCGGACGTGCCCAGGGGAAACCGGGGAAAACCCTGCTTCGCCTGGTCAGAGCCAACATCGGGTATTGCCCGGTTCCGGAGCGGAATCGGGGAAAACCCGGTTTCCCTCGGGCGGCGT
>NZ_VBVX01000638.1 GCF_005981925.1 Streptomyces albidochromogenes | reverse complement strand
ATCTGGTCGGGGAGTTCCTCGGCCAGACCGCCGTCAAGGCCAACGAGCTCATCGACTCGGCGATCGGCGGCGTCCTGTTCGTCGACGAGGCGTACTCCCTCTCCAACTCCGGTTACAGCAAGGGTGACGCGTACGGCGACGAGGCCCTCCAGGTCCTCCTCAAGCGCGCCGAGGACAACCGCGACCATCTCGTCGTGATCCTGGCCGGCTATCCGGAGGGCATGGACCGCCTGCTCGCCGTCAACCCCGGCCTCTCCTCCCGCTTCACGACCCGGGTGGACTTCCCCAGCTACCGCCCCCTGGAGCTCACAGCCATCGGCGAGGTGCTGGCGGCGGAGAACGGGGACGCCTGGGACGAGGAAGCCCTGGAGGAGCTGCGCAGCATCAGCGGGCACGTCGTCGGCCAGGGCTGGATCGACGAGCTGGGCAACGGCCGTTTCCTGCGCACGTTGTACGAGAAGAGCTGTGCGTACCGCGACCTCAGGCTCTCCGGCTACGCCGCGACGCCCACCCGCGACGATCTGGCGACGCTGCGCCTGCCCGACCTGATGCAGGCGTACGGCGAGGTGCTGTCCGGGCGCGGCCCGGCGAACCGGGGGCGGCAGGAGCCGCCCGCGCTCTGAACGGCGCGGACGGCTCGACGGGTCACCCGACCAGCGCCGCCGTCTCGTCCGCGGCCGCCGGGTCCGGGGACGGCCGGGGCGCCGCGACCCGGTGCGCGGGATCGCGCACCTCCCCCACCAGCATCTCCAGGACGTCCTCCAGCGCGACGAGGCCGAGCACCCGTCCCGTCCCGTCCGCCACTTGCGCCAGATGCGTCGCGGCGCGGCGCATCACCGACAGGGCGTCGTCCAGCGGGAGTTCGGCGCCGAGCGTCGCCATCGGGCGCCAGACCCGCTGCGGCA
>NZ_VBVX01000637.1 GCF_005981925.1 Streptomyces albidochromogenes | reverse complement strand
TCTCGTGGTGGCGGATGACCTCCGCGATGATGAAGTTGAGCAGTTTCTCGGCGAAGGCCGCCGGCCCGGCAGCGACTCCCGGCGCGGGCGACCGGCTGTGCCACCCGCACCCCATCGGGCAGCATGTCCCCATGTCCGTACTGACGCGCGACGAAGCGCAGACCCGAGCCCAGCTCCTCGAAGTCCACCGGTACACGATCGACCTCGATCTCACCCGTGGCGAAGACACCTTCGACTCCCGCACCGTCATCCACTTCACCGCCCGCACGGCCGGGAACACCTTCGTCGAGCTCAAGCCCGCCGCCCTGCGCGCCGTCACCCTCGACGGACGGCCGCTCGACCCCGAGACACTCGCCGACAACCGCCTGCCCCTCACCGGCCTCACCGCGGGCACACACGAACTGCGCGTCGACGCCGCCATGCGCTACTCCCGCACCGGCGAGGGCATGCACCGCTTCACCGACCCCACCGACGGCGAGACGTACCTCTACACCCAGCTCTTCCTCGAAGACGACCAGCGGGTCTTCGCCGCCTTCGACCAGCCCGACCTCAAAGCCGTCTTCGAGCTCACCGTCACCGCCCCCGACGGCTGGACCGTCCTCGGCAACGGCATCGCCGAACACCAGGGCGCCGGCGGCTGGACCCTCGCCCCCACCCCCCGCATCTCCACCTACCTCGTCGCCGTCGCCGCCGGACCCTGGCACTCCGTCCGCACCGAACACGCCGGCCTGCCCTTCGGCCTCCACTGCCGCCGCTCCCTCGCGCCGTACCTGAACGCCGACGCCGACGAGATCCTCGACATCACCCGCGCCTGCTACGACCGCTACCACGAGAAGTTCGAGGAGCCCTACCCCTTCGACTCCTACGACCAGGCGTTCGTCCCCGAGTTCAACGCCGGCGCCATGGAGAACCCCGGCCTCGTCACCTTCCGCGACGAGTTCGTCTACCGCTCCGCCGTCACCGACACCGAACGCCAGACCCGCGCCATGGTCATCGCCCACGAGATGGCCCACATGTGGTTCGGCGACCTCGTCACCCTCCAGTGGTGGGACGACATCTGGCTCAACGAGTCCTTCGCCGAGTACATGGGCTACCAGACCCTCACCGAAGCCACCCGCTTCACCGAGACCTGGACCGACTTCGCCGTCACCCGCAAGGGC
>NZ_VBVX01000636.1 GCF_005981925.1 Streptomyces albidochromogenes | reverse complement strand
GGGTGCGGCGGGGTCCGCCCGTCAGGACTTCGCGATCGTCTCGTGGTGGCGGATGACCTCCGCGATGATGAAGTTGAGCAGTTTCTCGGCGAAGGCCGGGTCCAGTTTCGCGCTCTCCGCGAGTTCGCGCAGCCGGATGATCTGACGGGCCTCGCGGGCCGGGTCGGCGGGGGGCAGCTGGTGCTGCGCCTTGAGGTGGCCGACCTGCTGGGTGCATTTGAAGCGCTCGGCGAGCATGTGGACGACGGCGGCGTCGATGTTGTCGATGCTGTCGCGCAGCCGGCTCAGTTCGGCGATGACGGACTCGTCGATCTCGCTGGATTCGCTGGAGGTCATGGTCAGCGAGCTTACGTCGGCCCGGTGGCGATGGTCGGCGGGTGTTCGGGATCTGGGATCCGGTGGCTCCATCCGCCGTGTACGGCGCGGCCCTGCTGCTCCCGGAAGCGGACCGGGGCCAGGCCGACGCGGCGGGTGAAGAGGCGGGAGAAGTAGGCGGGGTCGTCGTAGCCGACGCGGCGGGCGACGGCGGCGACGGGCAGCTCGGTGGCGACGAGGAGTTCCTTGGCGCGGCCGAGGCGGATGCCGAGGAGGTAGTCCTTGGGGCTGCATCCGGCGCCCCGGCGTACGGCGGCGCGCAGCGCGGCGGGGGTCATGCCGTGGCGGGAGGCGTGTTCGGCGACGGACAGGGGCTGGAAGGCGTCGCGGGCGAGGGCCTGCAGGACGGGGTCGCCGTCGGCTCCCATGTCGGCGCGGGCGCGGCGCAGGGCGACGAGGAGTTCGTGGACGGCGGCACCGGTCTCGACTTCGAGGAGCGGGTTTCCCCGGCGGGCGGCGCGGGCGATGCGGCCGACGGCGGCGCGGGCGGCGGCGGTGTCGGTGAGGGGGACGACGGGGCGGTCGGGTTCGATGTAGCCGAGTTCGGTGTACGTGGCGGTGGCCGGGCCGGTGAAGTCGACGAAGCTCTCGTCCCAGCCGGTGGCCGGGTCGGGCCCGTAGTGGTGGGGTGTGCCGGGTATGAGCCAGATCAGCGCGGGGGCGGTGACGGCGATGCGCCTGTCTCTTTATACACATCT
>NZ_VBVX01000635.1 GCF_005981925.1 Streptomyces albidochromogenes | reverse complement strand
GGACGGGATGAGGGGCTTCTGGCGGAAGCGGAGTCAGGCCGCGAAGCTGGATCTGTACATGCGGGTGCTGCTGTACCTGCTGCCGTGGCCGATCGCGTTGGGCTTCGTCGTTCCCCTCACCGCGGAACCGGCCGGCGGCACCGGCGCCGCCCCGCTCCTGCGCGGGCTGCTGGCGCTGAGCGTGGCCCAGTGCGCGGTCGCCATGCACACCATCCGTCACGGGCTGGCGCACTACGTCGACGGCGCCCCGCCGCCCTGGCGCTCGGCGGGTGTCTCGCTGGGGCTGGGCGCGGTGTCGGTGGGACTGATCATCTTCCTTCAGGCGACCGGCGGGCTCGACCGCGACGGGCAGGCCATGGCCCAGATGCTCGTCAACGCCCTGCTGACGGTGGCCATGTCGACGTTCATGCTCTCGACGGTCCGGCGGCTGGTGCTGGGGACGCTGATGGTGGCGGTACTGGTGGCGGGGGCGCTGGCGGCCACCGGGGGGCACGGCGGACTGCCCGTGGCAGCGGTGATCGTCGTGCTGTTCGTGGGGTTGTTCGGGCTGGTGACCACGCGGTCGTCGGCCTGGTTCATCGCGGTGATCTGGGAGATCGACCGGGCCCGCGACGTCTCCGCGCGGCTCGCGGTCGCCGAGGAACGGCTGCGGTTCGGGCGGGACATGCACGACGTGATGGGCCGCAACCTCGCCGTCATCGCGCTCAAGAGCGAGCTGGCGGTGCAGCTGGCCCGGCGCGGCAGGCCGGAGGCCGCCGAGCAGATGGCCGAGGTGCAGCGGATCGCCCAGGAGTCGCAGCGCGAGGTGCGTGAGGTCGTACGGGGCTACCGTGCGGCGGATCTGCCCGCCGAACTGGAAGGAGCGCGAGGGGTGTTGAGCGCGGCGGGCATCGACTGTGTGATGGACCGGGGGCGGCCCGGCGACGAACTGCCGCCCGGCGTGCAGTCGGCGCTCGGGTGGGTCGTACGGGAGGCGACGACCAACGTGCTGCGGCACGGGGACGCGCGCAGCTGCACGGTGCGGCTGCGGACGGACGGAGGGCGTGCGGTGCTGGTCGTCGAGAACGACGGGGCCGGGGACGCGCCTGCCACGGGGACGCCGGGTTCCGGCCTCGCCGGGCTGCGGGAGCGGCTGAGCGCGGTCGGCGGGACGCTGCGGGCGGG
>NZ_VBVX01000634.1 GCF_005981925.1 Streptomyces albidochromogenes | reverse complement strand
GATCCTGGGAAGCGGTGCGTCGGTGAACATCTACATGGCGCACCGCTTCCCAGGATCTCGCCCAGCGCCGCCGCCGCGTCGGCCGGATCCCGCACGACGGGCTCGGCGCCCCAGTGGCCGAACCACCCGCACCAGAACTCCATGCACATCAGCGGACCCGACGGCTGATGCCGCCGCAGCACCTCGAAGCCCTCGCGCGCCCCCGACCCGAAGTTCGCCGTCGCCGGCACACCCGGCACCGAGCCGCCCGTCAGCATGTGGTCCTCGGGGCCGTCGGACGTGAACAGCGGCACGTTCACCCCGCACCCGCGCAGGAACTCCGCCAGGTGCCGCAGGTACACCTGGTCCGAACCGTAACTGCCGTACTCGTTCTCGACCTGCACCATGACCACCGGCCCGCCCCGGTCGATCTGCCGGGCCACCACCTGCGGCAGCAACTGTCCGAACCAGCGCTCCACATGCCGCAGGTACGCGGCGTCGCGCGTGCGCACCCGCGTGCCGAGCTCCCCGGTCAGCCAGTGCGGAAGCCCCCCGTTCTCCCACTCGGCACAGATGTACGGCCCGGGGCGCACGATCGCCCACAGCCCCGCCTCCCGGGCGGCGTCCAGGAACCGGCCCAGCGCACCCGCGTCACGCAGCCGCCCGGGCTCCGGCTCGTGCAGGTTCCACGGGACGTACGTCTCCACACAGTTCAGCCCCATGGCACGCAGCATCGACAGCCGGTGCCCCCACTGCCCCTCGTGCACCCGGAAGTAGTGCATCGCCCCCGACAGCAGCCGCACCGGCCGCCCGTCCAGCTCGAAGTCCGACCCACCCACCGCGAAGTCAGCCACGGTCCCCGCCTCTCGCTCCACCATCAGCGCCCCAGCCTCACCCTCTGGCGGCGGAGCGGTCCATGGACAAAGATCAGCGCTGGTTGGACACAACGGCACGCCACGGGCACGCCACCGGCACACGGACAGCGTGCCGGCGACGCGGCGCCACACGCACCGGCGGGGAGGACACAGCGGATGTACCACACCTGGATGCGCTACTTCACCCCCAGCCCCACCCACCACAAGCTCGGCCTGGTCTGCCTCGGGGTCGGCCTCCAGCACGGCGCGCTGCCCACCGTCGGCCCCCGCACCCTCGACCACCACGTCGCCGTCGTCGTCAGCGCCGGCCGCGGCTGGTACCGCGGC
>NZ_VBVX01000633.1 GCF_005981925.1 Streptomyces albidochromogenes | reverse complement strand
GCCGACCCCGACCCCGCCTGGCGCGCCGCCGCCCTGCTCCACACCCTGGTCCGCCTGCAGCCGCTGCCGTACCGCAACAGCCTCTACGCCTGCCAGGTCACCGCCGCCTACATGCACGCCTCTGGCGAGGGCATCGACCCCCCGTACGGCGCGATGGTCGACCTGGTCCGCAGCATCCAGGCCAGCAAGACCAGCGTCTACCAGGCAGCCGACTGCATCCGCTCCTGGCGTATCTGAGAGACCCAAACAAGACCCGGTGCTTGCATCGAGACCGCGTTCGCCGCTCACCGACCCTTGGCTGCAGACCGAGGCGTTCTCCGGAGGAACCGTGCACTTCACCGTCCTGCACGTCCGTGCGCGGCCCGTTGAACCGCGCCCGGGGGAAGCGTTTCTCGTCCGGGACAACTGGGACCACTACCACTTCATTCGGTACAGCAGCCTGGACCACCGACCGATTGCGCCGTCCCCTATTCCGGGCTCTTGCTCATCAGTCGGCGAAGTTTGCGGGTCACCACGACTGCTGCTGCTCCGGGGCCTGGTGCAATCCGTAGGGAGAGCGAGCCGCCGGCCGTCGTGTATGGCTGGATCAGTATCACCCCGTGGCGTCGGCCGGGGACGACCGTACGCCGCAGTCCGGACCCGGTGGCGCGGACGCAGGTGTAGAGCGACGAGCCGTCGGTGCAGCGCACCCGGGCCTATACCTCCCATACCTCGAGGCGGTGGGCATGTTGGCCTGCCAACGTGTCCAGGCCGTGCAGGAGGACTTGAGTGGTCCATGACTCGCCGTCCGGTCCATGGCGCCTTGTGAGGACGTTGCTGCGGGTCAGGCCCAGACGTCCGTCGCTTCGGCGTCGGAGCTCGATGTCCAGGGTTTTCGGGCCTGCTGCGGCCAGCCGTCCGTAGAGCTCGTGCACAGTGACTCGCAGGTGCCTGGGCCTTCCCCAGATCTGCGGCTCGGCGTCGACGTCGACTGGTAGCCGGCTGAGTGGCTCGCTCTCAATCCTGTCCAGTGCGACCCCGGGCAGGTTCGCCGCCCAGACGGGACGCCCGTTCACGCACGCGTACGGCGGGAGCAACCGGGCCGGGCGGTTTGCCAGTCCGATGAGCCGCGCGAGGTCGCGTGGGTGATCTGCGCCGGTGACGACCCTTGCCAGCCAGCGGGCGTCGCCACGCTTCGCGGACCTGATCGCCTTCGCGGCCGTCCTCAGC
>NZ_VBVX01000632.1 GCF_005981925.1 Streptomyces albidochromogenes | reverse complement strand
CAGGAAGGGGGCGGGGAGGCCACAGCGGGTCTCTTTCTCGCGGATGGTGCGGTTTGTGTGGTCGTACGAACGAATCGTGTCCCCCGATACGGGGAACTCTACGAAGGCGCCAACCGTCGGCAACGATACCGGCACACCGAGCGGCCCCCACGGGACGGGTACGTGGCCGGGAGGTAGCGTCAGGGGACAGGTTCGTACTGCGGACTGCGACAATCCGTCTCCGGACGGGAACAGATCGACACACAAGACCCGTTGTGCACCGGGTCTGAGGGGAAGACGTTCACCAGATGACGGACCGACGCCGCCGCGCGGCTCTCCGCCTGCCGCTTTCCGCGACGCATGCCGGACAGCGGGGTTCTCAGTTGCTGCTGCGGGAACGCCAGTCCTCGTCGAACCCGCCCCCGTCGCCGCAGGGCGACGACAACCCCTTCGCGCCGCCGCCCGAGGGGCGGCCCGACCAGCCGTGGCAGCCGCGCAAGCCGGCGAACGGCGACGGTCAGGACGACGACGGCGGCGAGCAGCAGGACGGTCCGCCGACCGGCCAGTGGAGCCCGCGCCAGCCGGGTCGCCAGAGCGGCGGATTCGGCGGCCCCAAGCGCCCGGCCGACCCCGAGGGGTCCGGCGGGAGCGGCCCCGGACTGCGCTGGGACCCCACGGACCCCGCACAGCGCCGGGCGCGCTACGCGCTGCTGTCCGGCATGTGGGCGTTCTTCTTCGCGCTGTTCGATCTCCCCGAGATCGCGCTCCTGCTCGGCGCTCTGGCGCTGTACTGGGGCATCAGCGCGCTGCGTGCGAAGCCGGCCCGGGGCCAGGACACCACTACGGGCAGCGCCGCACCTGCCGCCGCCTCCGCACCCGCGCCGGGCACCGGCAGGCCGCTGACGACGGCGGCGGTGAGCGGCCTGGTGACGGCGGTGCTGGCGCTGGTGATCGTGGCGACGACGTTCACGGTCCAGCTGGTCTACCGCGACTACTACACGTGCGTACAGGACTCCCTGACCCAGTCCGCCCAGGCGTCCTGCAACGACCTGCTGCCGAAGCCGCTGCGGCCGGTCTTCGGCGTGAAGGACTAGCCGGCTGGGGCTTCCTGCCGCTGCCTGCTTCCCCCCGCCCTCCTCCAGCTCCTCCTGCTCCTGCTCCTGCTCCTACGGCGGTCCGTCCGGCGCGTCGCCGGGCGGACCGCCGTAGGAGCAGGAGCAGGAGCAGGAGG
>NZ_VBVX01000631.1 GCF_005981925.1 Streptomyces albidochromogenes | reverse complement strand
GCTGGGGATAGAGCATTGTAATTATTGCTCTTCAACGAGGAATTCCTAGTAAGCGCAAGTCATCAGCTTGCGTTGATTACGTCCCTGCCCTTTGTACACACCGCCCGTCGCTACTACCGATTGAATGGCTTAGTGAGGCCTCCGGATTGGTTTAAAGAAGGGGGCAACTCCATCTTGGAACCGAAAAGCTGGTCAAACTTGGTCATTTAGAGGAAGTAAAAGTCGTAACAAGGTTTCCGTAGGTGAACCTGCGGAAGGATCATTACAGTATTCTTTTTGCCAGCGCTTAATTGCGCGGCGAAAAAACCTTACACACAGTGTTTTTTGTTATTACAAGAACTTTTGCTTTGGTCTGGACTAGAAATAGTTTGGGCCAGAGGTTTACTGAACTAAACTTCAATATTTATATTGAATTGTTATTTATTTAATTGTCAATTTGTTGATTAAATTCAAAAAATCTTCAAAACTTTCAACAACGGATCTCTTGGTTCTCGCATCGATGAAGAACGCAGCGAAATGCGATAAGTAATATGAATTGCAGATTTTCGTGAATCATCGAATCTTTGAACGCACATTGCGCCCTCTGGTATTCCAGAGGGCATGCCTGTTTGAGCGTCATTTCTCTCTCAAACCTTCGGGTTTGGTATTGAGTGATACTCTTAGTTGAACTAGGCGTTTGCTTGAAATGTATTGGCATGAGTGGTACTGGATAGTGCTATATGACTTTCAATGTATTAGGTTTATCCAACTCGTTGAATAGTTTAATGGTATATTTCTCGGTATTCTAGGCTCGGCCTTACAATATAACAAACAAGTTTGACCTCAAATCAGGTAGGATTACCCGCTGAACTTAAGCATATCAATAAGCGGAGGAAAAGAAACCAACAGGGATTGCCTTAGTAACGGCGAGTGAAGCGGCAAAAGCTCAAATTTGAAATCTGGCACCTTCGGTGTCCGAGTTGTAATTTGAAGAAGGTAACTTTGGAGTTGGCTCTTGTCTATGTTCCTTGGAACAGGACGTCACAGAGGGTGAGAATCCCGTGCGATGAGATGCCCAATTCTATGTAAAGTGCTTTCGAAGAGTCGAGTTGTTTGGGAATGCAGCTCTAAGTGGGTGGTAAATTCCATCTAAAGCTAAATATTGGCGAGAGACCGATAGCGAACAAGTACAGTGATGGAAAGATGAAAAGAACTTTGAAAAGAGAGTGAAAAAG
>NZ_VBVX01000063.1 GCF_005981925.1 Streptomyces albidochromogenes | reverse complement strand
CGCTGGAGGCGGCGAAGGTACGGGTGCGCAGCGCCCACGTCTCGACACTGGGCGCGAACGCGGTCGACGCGTTCTACGTCACGGGGCCGGAGGGCGCCCCGCTGCCGGACGGCGAGGCGGCCGAGGTGGCCAGGGCGCTGGAGGGTGCGCTGCGGTAGGGGGCAGACCCCACCGCGGGCGGACAGATACCCTGGGGGCATCTGTGTCCACCCGCCCCCTGACCCGAGGATTCGCGACCGCCGTGTTCGATACTCTTTCCGACCGCCTCGCAGCGACATTCAAAAGCCTCCGGGGCAAGGGCCGCCTGTCCGAGGCGGACATCGACGCCACGGCACGTGAGATCCGTATCGCGCTGCTGGAAGCGGATGTCGCGCTGCCCGTCGTCCGGGCGTTCATCAAGCAGGTCAAGGAGCGCGCCGCCGGGGCCGAGGTCTCGCAGGCGCTGAACCCCGCGCAGCAGGTCATCAAGATCGTCAACGAGGAGCTCATCGGCATCCTCGGCGGCGAGACCCGCCGCCTGCGCTTCGCCAAGAACCCGCCCACCGTGATCATGCTCGCGGGTCTCCAGGGCGCCGGCAAGACGACCCTCGCCGGAAAGCTCGGTCTGTGGCTCAAGGGCCAGGGCCACTCGCCGATCCTGGTCGCCTGCGACCTCCAGCGCCCCAACGCCGTGAACCAGCTCAGCGTCGTCGCCGAGCGCGCCGGCGTCGCGGTCTACGCCCCCGAGCCGGGCAACGGCACCGGCGACCCGGTCAAGGTCGCCAAGGACTCGATCGAGTACGCCAAGAACAAGCTGCACGACATCGTCATCGTCGACACCGCGGGCCGCCTCGGCATCGACCAGGAGCTGATGCGGCAGGCCGCGGACATCCGCGACGCCGTCAGCCCCGACGAGGTCCTCTTCGTCGTCGACGCGATGATCGGCCAGGACGCGGTCAACACCGCCGAGGCGTTCCGCGACGGCGTCGGCTTCGACGGCGTGGTGCTCTCCAAGCTCGACGGCGACGCCCGCGGTGGCGCCGCGCTGTCGATCGCCAAGGTGACCGGCCGCCAGATCATGTTCGCCTCCAACGGCGAGAAGCTGGACGACTTCGACGCGTTCCACCCGGACCGCATGGCGTCCCGCATCCTCGGCATGGGCGACATGCTGTCGCTCATCGAGAAGGCCGAGCAGACCTTCAGCCAGCAAGAGGCCGAAGCGATGGCGGCCAAGCTGGCGAGCAGCAAGGGCAAGGACTTCACGCTCGACGACTTCCTGGCCCAGATGGAGCAGGTCCGCAAGATGGGCTCCATCTCCAAGCTGCTCGGCATGATGCCCGGCATGGGGCAGATCAAGGAGCAGATCGCCAACATCGACGAGCGCGACGTGGACCGCACGGCCGCGATCATCAAGTCGATGACCCCCGCCGAGCGCCAGGACCCGACGATCATCAACGGCTCGCGCCGGGCCCGTGTCGCCAAGGGCTCGGGCGTCGAGGTCAGCGCCGTCAAGAACCTCGTGGAGCGGTTCTTCGAGGCGCGCAAGATGATGTCGAAGATGGCGCAGGGCGGCGGGATGCCCGGTATGCCGGGCATCCCGGGCATGGGCGGCGGCCCCGGCCGGCAGAAGAAGCAGCAGAAGCAGGCCAAGGGCAAGCGCAAGAGCGGCAACCCCATGAAGCGCAAGCTGGAGGAGCAGGCCGCGGCCGAGCGCCGCGAGCAGGCCGCTCAGGCGGGCGGCGCGATGGGCCTGCCGGCCGGCCAGGGCGCCAAGGACTTCGAACTGCCCGACGAGTTCAAGAAGTTCATGGGCTGACGCCTGAGCGTACGCACCGCGCCGTGGGCGCCCCCTCCTTCCCGGAGCGGGCGCCCACGTGCGTCACGGCGTCCGTGTCACGGCGTACGGGCGATCAGGTAGCGGAAGACGTTCGACATCCAGACCGTTCCGTCCCGCCGCACGTGCGGGTGCAGCGCCTCGGTGAGTTCCTTCTCCACCTGGCCCGGATCCGTGGCCCGTACCGCCGCGTCGAACAGCCCGGTCGACAGCAGGCCGCGTACGGCGCTGTCCATGTCGGCGTAGCCGAAGGGGCAGGCGACCCGCCCCGAGCCGTCCGGTTTCAGGCCGGCCCGCGAGGCCACGTCCTCCAGGTCGTCCCTGAGCGCCGGACGCCAGCCCCGGCCGCCGCCGGACCGCAGCGTCTCGGTCAGCCGGGACGCGACCCGCAGTACCGCGGACGTCGCACAGCGCTCGGGCGGGCCCCAGCCGGCCAGCAGCACTTCGCTGCCGCGCTCGGCGAGGGGTATCGCGCTTTCGAGCGCCGCGGCGAGCCCCTCGGAGTCACCGGCCGCGCAGCCGAGCGGTTCGAAGGCGGTGACCAGGTTGTACGCCCGGGCGTCGTCGCCGCAGACCTGCGCCGAATCGCCTTCGTACAGACGTACGGTCTCCCTGCCCTCTTCCGGGTCGCCGCCCGCGCGCGGCGCGTCCGCCAGCAGACGTTCACGGGCCAGCGCCACCCGCTCGGGATCGGCATCGACGCCTGTCACGCGCGCGCCCCGCGAGGCGGCGATGAGCAGGGCGAGACCCGAGCCGCAGCCGAGACCGAGCAGCCGGGTGGAGGGGCCCACCTCAAGCCGTTCGTACGCCGCTTCGTAGAGCGGCACGAGCATCCGCTCCTGGATCTCGGCCCAGTCGCGGGCGCGCGCGCCCGCGCCGGTCGCCGGCGCTGTGGCTGCGTTCGCGTGGTGCCGGTGGTGCCGGACGAGCGTAGGTGTCATCGAAAGCGCCCCAATCCGCCGAGAGGTCATGTCGTGTCCTGATGGACGTTCCCCCGTGTGCGTGCGCCTGTACTCCCCGTAGCCAGGGAACTCCGCATCCGGCGGCAAGTCCAGGGGTTGAAGGGCAATGCTTGTATGCCCCTGCCGTGCGCCCCCGCGCCGGAGCGGATCCAGATTCCAGAGTGCCGCCGCCCGGCGGATCGCGCCACGGGAAGGGTCGCCCCGGCCGTTCGCCGCTCACCGGGGACGGGGCGGTGCCGGGCCCGCCGCGCGCCCCCGGTACTGTCGCGGTCTGCGGTCCCGCTCCTCGGGGCCGCCACCGGCGCCCGGCCCGCTGCTCGCACCCGCCGGAGCGCCTGTTGACCCGGCGTGCGGCCTTTTTCTACGCGCCGGGGCGTACGCGCGGGTACGCCCCGGGATGATGCGTGCTGGGCGTGTCCTCCGCAGATCAGCGCACCCGCCCTCGTCACGACGCATCAATGGCAACTGACTGGTACGTGCAAATTATTTGGGATGGCCCGGAATAGGAACACCGGGGCGTCCCGGCTCGTTGTCACGACGTGAGCACGACACCACCTGTTCTCGCCGCAGAGCTGGCGCAGGCGTGGGCCGACATTCAGCGGTACCACCCCGAGCTGCCAGACCTAGCCGCGCCCGAATCCCTGATCGGAGAGTCCTCGTCCGCCTGTGGCGCCGAGCTCTCCTTCGAACGACTGCTGCACGAGGCAGTCCACGGCATCGCCGCCGCCCGCGGCGTCCGTGACACCTCGCGCGCCGGCCGCTACCACAACCGCAGATTCCTCGCGATCGCCGAGGAGATGGGCCTCGACCACCCCGAGGAACCGCACCCCAGCAGCGGGTTCTCGCTGGTCTCGCTCAACCCCGAGGCGAGGCGGCGCTACCGGCCGACGATCGAACGGCTCCAGCGCGCCCTCAAGGCGCACACGGTCGCGACCGCGTCGGACACCAAGCGCTCCTTCCGCGGGCCCGCCGCCCGGCACGGCTCGTCCGGCGGCGGGGTGCGGGTCAAGGCCGTCTGCGACTGCGGGCGCAACGTCCGCGTCGTGCCGTCGGTCCTGGCCCAGGCCCCGATCGTGTGCGGGGGCTGCGGGAAGCCCTTCCGTATCCCGGAAGTGGTGGCCGCAGCGAGCTGACCGCCTCCTCACACGCGCCGCCGGTGCCCGGTCGCAGCCGCCTTGGCCGGGTGCCGCGGTGCCGCACGGGTGTGGCACAATGGCTAGCTGTACTCGACAGCCGCACAGGAACCCTCTCGCCTCCGGCTGACGCGTCCATCGGGCACCCGAGTACCGCAACCCCACGTGGCATCTTGTTGTGCCCAACCACGTCAGAGACCAGGAGACACCACTCCAGTGGCAGTCAAGATCAAGCTGAAGCGTCTGGGCAAGATCCGTTCGCCTCACTACCGCATCGTCGTCGCCGACTCCCGTACCCGCCGTGACGGCCGGGCCATCGAGGAGATCGGTCTGTACCACCCGGTGCAGAACCCCTCGCGCATCGAGGTCAACTCGGAGCGTGCGCAGTACTGGCTGTCCGTCGGCGCCCAGCCGACCGAGCCGGTCATGGCCATCCTGAAGCTCACCGGTGACTGGCAGGCGCACAAGGGCCTCCCCGCCCCGGCTCCGCTGCTCCAGCCGGAGACGAAGGCCGACAAGCGCGCTTCGTTCGACGCGTTCGCCAAGACCCTCGAGGGTGGCGACGAGTCCAAGGGTGAGGCCATCACCCCGAAGGCGAAGAAGGCCGACAAGAAGGCTGACGAGGCTCCCGCGGCCGAGTCCGCTGAGTCGACCGAGGCCTGAGCATGCTCGAGGAGGCTCTTGAGCACCTCGTGAAGGGCATTGTCGACAACCCCGACGATGTGCAGGTCGCCTCGCGCAACCTGCGCCGCGGACGCGTGCTGGAGGTCCGGGTCCACCCCGACGACCTCGGCAAGGTCATCGGCCGCAACGGCCGCACCGCTCGCGCTCTGCGTACGGTCGTGGGCGCCATCGGCGGCCGTGGCATCCGCGTCGACCTCGTCGACGTGGACCAGGTCCGCTGAGTGGGTCGACCAGTTTTACCTAGATAGCCGGCTCGGGCCGGGGAGGGCTCACCAGCCCTTCCCGGCCCGTAGTCGTGAGACAGGAGAAACATCAAGTGCAGCTCGTAGTCGCGCGGATCGGCCGCGCCCACGGGATCAAGGGCGAGGTCACGGTAGAGGTACGTACGGACGAGCCGGAGCTGCGGCTCGGGCCCGGCGCCGTACTCGCCACGGACCCGGCCTCCGCAGGGCCGCTGACCGTCGAGACCGGCCGGGTGCACAGCGGCCGGCTGCTGCTGCGCTTCGCGGGCGTCAAGGACCGCACGGCGGCCGAGGCGCTGCGCAACACCCTCCTGATCGCCGAGGTCGATCCGCAGGCGACGCCGGAGGACCCCGAGGAGTTCTACGACCACCAGCTGATGGACCTCGACGTCGTCCTCGCCGACGGCACCGCGATCGGCCGGATCACGGAGATCACCCACCTGCCCTCGCAGGACCTGTTCATCGTGGAGCGCCCCGACGGCAGCGAGGTGATGATCCCCTTCGTCGAGGAGATCGTCACCGAGATCGACCTGGAGGAGCAGCGCGCGGTCATCACGCCGCCGCCGGGTCTGATCGACGACAGCCAGGCGGAGGTGGCGTCCAGCCGGGACGACGAGACCGGCGGGGACGACGAGACCGGCCGGGACGAAGACTGATGCGGCTCGACGTCGTCACGATCTTCCCCGAGTACCTGGAGCCGCTGAACGTCTCGCTCGTCGGCAAGGCCCGCGCCCGTGGACAGCTCGACGTACGCGTGCACGACCTGCGGGACTGGACGTACGACCGCCACAACACGGTCGACGACACCCCCTACGGCGGCGGCCCCGGCATGGTCATGAAGACCGAGCCCTGGGGCGCGGCCCTCGACGACGCCCTGGCCGACGGCTACGAGCACGGGGCGCACGGCCCGGTGCTGGTCGTCCCGACGCCCAGCGGCCGACCGTTCACCCAGGAACTGGCCGTCGAGCTCTCCGAGCGGCCCTGGCTGGTCTTCACGCCCGCCCGCTATGAGGGCATCGACCGCCGCGTCGTCGACGAGTACGCCACCCGCATGCCGGTGTACGAGGTCTCCATCGGGGACTACGTCCTGGCGGGTGGCGAGGCCGCCGTCCTGGTGATCACCGAGGCCGTCGCCCGGCTGCTGCCCGGGGTGCTGGGCAACGCCGAATCGCACCGCGACGACTCCTTCGCGCCCGGCGCGATGGCCAGCCTGCTCGAAGGCCCCGTCTACACCAAGCCGCCCGCGTGGCGCGACCGCGGCATCCCCGAGGTGCTGCTGAGCGGCCACCACGGGAAGATCGCCCGGTGGCGGCGGGACGAGGCGCTGCGGCGTACGATCGCCAACCGGCCGGACCTCATCGAGCGCTGCGACCCCGCGGTCTTCGACAAGAAGGACCGCGAGATGCTCAGCATCCTCGGCTGGCGGCCCGGCCCCGACGGCCGATTTGGGCGTAACCCCGAGGCCGTGGAAGAATAGGCCGCTGCTGTACGTCCGGCGTGCGCCCCTGCCACAGGGGGAACGACGCCCGCCCGACGCGGACAGCACCCCGAAACTCTCTTATCGAATTCCGTCGATGACCTGTGGCATCGGCGAGGAAGCAGACTCACATGTCCAGCCTTCTCGACTCCGTCGACTCCGCGTCGCTGCGCACCGACCTTCCCGCGTTCCGCCCCGGTGACACCGTGAACGTCCACGTTCGCGTCATCGAGGGCAACCGCTCGCGTGTGCAGCAGTTCAAGGGCGTAGTCATCCGCCGCCAGGGTTCCGGCGTCCGCGAGACCTTCACGGTCCGCAAGGTCTCCTTCTCCGTCGGCGTCGAGCGCACCTTCCCGGTGCACAGCCCGATCTTCGAGAAGATCGAGCTCATCTCCCGCGGTGACGTCCGCCGCGCGAAGCTGTACTTCCTCCGTGAGCTGCGCGGCAAGGCCGCGAAGATCAAGGAGAAGCGCGACCGCTAAGTCGCGCACTCGGCGCCCGGGACCGGCCGGATAGGCTCACGTCCCGATGGACACCGAAGCACACGACACGGAGCGCGACCGCTCCTCAGTCCCCCCGGCGGGGGACGAGGAGGGGTCGCGCTCCGTGCGTTTCTCCGCCGCCGCGTGGCGCCGGCCGGCTCTGCTCGGCGGCGCCTGCGTGGCCTTTCTGCTGCTCTTCAGCACCTTCGTCCTGCAGCCCTTCCTCATCCCCAGCGGCTCCATGCAGCCGACGGCGGACATCGGGGACCGGGTGCTCGTCAACAAGTTGGCGTACCGTTTCGGTTCCGTACCGCAGCGCGGCGACGTGGTCGTCTTCGACGGCACCGGGTCCTTCGTGCGCGAGGAGCCGGAGGGGAACCCGGTCGCCGGGCTGCTGCGGTGGGCGGCCGCGGCCGTGGGACTGGCCGAGCCCGCCGAGACCGACTACATCAAGCGCGTGGTGGGCGTGGGGGGCGACCGGGTCGTGTGCTGCGACAAGCGGGGGAGGGTCGAGGTGAACGGCCGGCCGGTGGACGAGGATTACCTCTACCCGGGCGACGCCCCCTCCAAGGTCCCGTTCGACATCGTCGTACCGCAGGGGACCCTGTGGGTCATGGGCGACCACAGATCCCACTCCCGCGACTCCCGTGACCACCTCGGCGAGCCGGGCGGCGGCATGGTGCCCGTCGACAAGGTGGTCGGACGGGCGGACTGGATCGGCTGGCCGGTGAGCCGCTGGTCGGCGGTGGACGAGTCCGGCGCCTTCACCCGCGTCCCCGCGCCCGGACCGGTCGGGTCCCATGGGTAACCGCGGACGGGCACGGGCGAGCCACCGTGCGGACACCCGGCTGCCCACCGGTACGCGGCCGACCACCGGGCCCGCGCTGCCCGGCAGGGCGGACCGGCGCAAGCTGGCGAAGCGGGTGAAGAGGCGGCGGCAGAGGTCGGCCGTCAAAGAGATACCGATCCTGATCACGGTGGCGCTGCTCATCGCGCTCGTCCTCAAGACCTTCCTCGTGCAGGCCTTCGTGATCCCGTCCGGCTCGATGGAGCAGACGATCCGGATCGGCGACCGGGTGGTGGTCGACAAATTGACACCGTGGTTCGGATCGAAGCCGGAGCGCGGTGACGTCGTGGTGTTCAAGGACCCCGGCGGCTGGCTCCAGGAGGAGAACACCGACGTCAAGGACGACCCGGTGGTCGTCCGGCAGCTCAAGGACGCCCTGACCTTCATCGGTCTGCTGCCGTCCGAGGACGAGCAGGACCTGATCAAGCGCGTGGTGGCGGTCGGCGGGGACACCGTCAAGTGCTGCGACGCGGACGGGCGGGTCACCGTCAACGGCGTACCGCTGGCCGAGCCGTACCTGAACCCGGGCGACCGGCCCTCCGAGCTGCAGTTCGACGTGCGGGTGCCCGCCGGGCGGCTCTTCGTGATGGGCGATCACCGGTCGAACTCCGCCGACTCCCGCTTTCACCTCGACGAGCGCTTCGAGGGAACGGTCGGGGAGGAGGAGGTGGTCGGACGGGCCGTGGCGATCGTGTGGCCCTTCAGTCACTGGCGGAAGCTGGAGGAGCCCGAGACGTACGCGAGCGTCCCTGACCCGCGCGGCGGGACGACCGTCGCGAGCGGCCCGTCGAATACAGTGTCGTCCCAGGATCCGAACGCGGTGATCCTGCTCCCGACCCCTGCGGAACTCCCGCTCGTTATGGGAGTGGTGGGCCTGCGCCAGGTTTGGCGCGGGCGGTGGAACGGAGTGAGGAGTTGATGTGGGGGATTTGGCGGTCGGCGCACGATCCGAACGCGACGAGCCCGAGGAACGACCGGAGTCACCCGCAGCCGTGAGCGACGACGTACGGGGCCAGGACCCGAGCAGCAGTGACAGCAGCGGCGACTCCAGTGGTGGAGACAGCAGCAGTGGAGCCGGCGCGGGCCCGAGGAAGCCGCGCTCGTTCTGGAAGGAGCTGCCGCTGCTGATCGGCATCGCGCTCGTACTGGCGCTGTTGATCAAAACCTTCCTGGTGCAGGCGTTCTCGATTCCCTCCGACTCGATGCAGAACACCCTGCAGCGGGGCGACCGGGTGCTCGTGGACAAGCTGACGCCGTGGTTCGGCTCGGAGCCGGAGCGCGGCGAGGTCGTGGTCTTCCACGACCCGGGCGGCTGGCTGGAGAGCACCGCGACGCCGGAACCGAACGTCGTGCAGAAGTTCCTCAGCTTCATCGGCCTCATGCCGTCCGCGGAGGAGAAAGACCTGATCAAGCGGGTCATCGCGGTCGGCGGGGACACCGTCGAGTGCAAGAAGAACGGGCCGGTCGAGGTCAACGGGAAGGCGCTCGACGAGAAGTCGTACATCTTCCCCGGTGACACCCCGTGCAACGACGAGCCCTTCGGGCCGCTCAAGGTGCCGGACGGCCGGATCTGGGTGATGGGCGACCACCGCCAGAACTCGCTGGACTCCCGCTACCACCAGGAGCTGCCGGGCCACGGAACGGTCTCCACCGACGAGGTCGTCGGGCGCGCCATCGTGGTGGCGTGGCCGGTCAACCGCTGGGCCGCGCTGTCGGTTCCCGCGACGTTCGACCAGCAGGGGATCAACGCCGCGGGGATCGCGATGGCCGCGGCGCCCGGCGCGCTGGGGCTCGCGGGCGCGGCGCCGCTGGTGCTCTGGCGCAGGCGGAGGCTGACCGGCGGGCGTACCGCCGGGTAGGGTGCCGCTCGGATCAGCGATTTTCGATCTCCTAGGCGGGAGCGCTGCGATGAGCGGAACAGGACGTACAGAAGGCGGCCGCGGCCGGCTCGGCAACGCGTTGTCCGGGCTGGCCGTGGCCGTCGGCTGTGTGCTCTTCCTCGGCGGCTTCGCCTGGGGAGCGGTGCAGTACAAGCCGTACACGGTGCCGACCGATTCGATGACCCCCTCGATCAGCGCGGGGGACCGGGTGCTCGCCCAGCGCATATCCGGCGGCGAGGTGCGGCGCGGAGACGTGGTGATCTTCACCGACTCCGTGTGGGGCAATCTGCCGATGGTCAAGCGCGTGGTCGGGATCGGCGGCGACAAGGTCGCCTGCTGCGGCAAGGACGGCCGGCTGACCCTCAACGGCGAGCCCCTGGACGAGCCGTACCTGGCGAACGGGGAGCCGGCGTCGGCCACCCCCTTCACGTCCGAGGTGCCCGAGGGGCACCTCTTCCTGCTGGGTGACGAGCGGCGTACGTCGGTCGACTCGCGGGGGCACATCGAGGACGCCGCGAAGGGCACGGTCCCGGTGGGCAAGGTGGACGCGCGCGTCGACGCCGTGGCGTGGCCGTGGGGCGGGACCCTCGCCCGGCCGGACACCTTCGCGGCGCTGCCGGGCGGCGTTTCGAAGCCCGGGCCGATCGCTCCGGTGCTGGCCGCGGTGGTCGCCGGAGTGGTGCTCATCTTCGGCGGGGCCGCGTACGGACCTGTCGCCAAGCGGGTCGGGCGGCGCCGATCGGGTACGGGTGCACGGTGAGATGACGGTGGAGAAGCGAGCGCGGGACGAGGCCGGCGGCCGGCTCCGGAAGGTCGCCCGGGTGATCCTGCTCGACCCGGCCGACCGCATCCTGCTGATCCACGGGTACGAGCCGGACGATCCGTCGCTGACCTGGTGGTTCACCCCGGGCGGCGGACTGGAGGGCGAGGAGACGCGCGCCGAGGCCGCGTTGCGCGAGCTCGCGGAGGAGACGGGGATCACACAGGTCGAGCTGGGTCCGGTGATCTGGCAGCGGCACTGCTCGTTCATGTTCGACGGGCGGCGCTGGGACCAGGACGAATGGTTCTACCTCGCGCGTACGGCACAGACCGCCACGGTGCTCGACGGGCTGACCGGACTCGAGCGGCGGAGCATCGCGGGGCTGAGGTGGTGGACCTCCGCCGAACTGTCCGCGACGCGTGAGACGGTGTACCCCATCAAGCTCGCCGGGCTGCTGCGTACGCTGCTCGACGAGGGTCCTCCTGGTACGCCGACGGTCTTGGCCCCGGAAGTCGCATAGGGGCGCACGGGGCTGGCGCACAATAGGGGGACGCAAGGCTGAAGGGGAACATGCCATGAGCGCCGAGGACCTCGAGAAGTACGAGACCGAGATGGAGCTGAAGCTCTACCGGGAGTACCGCGACGTCGTCGGTCTGTTCAAATACGTGATCGAGACCGAGCGGCGTTTCTACCTCACCAACGATTACGAGATGCAGGTGCACTCGGTCCAGGGTGAGGTCTTCTTCGAAGTATCCATGGCGGATGCCTGGGTCTGGGACATGTACAGGCCGGCGAGGTTCGTCAAGCAGGTGCGGGTGCTCACGTTCAAGGACGTGAACATCGAGGAGCTCAACAAGAGCGATCTCGAGCTTCCGAGTGGCTGACTTTTCCACAAGTGACGGGTTGTCCACCAAGATCCACTAGCGGGCGGTGATCGCGGCACATTCGGTTCCGGAGGTGGAACCGGATGAACGCGAAGAATGCCACAGGAGCTCTCGGCCGGTACGGCGAGGACCTCGCGGCGCGCAGGCTCGTCGAGGACGGCATGACCGTCCTGGAGCGCAACTGGCGCTGCCGCGCGGGAGAGATCGACATCGTCGCCCGGGACGGCGACGCCCTGGTCGTCTGCGAGGTCAAGACCCGCAGGGCCGGGCCGTTCGAGCACCCGATGCAGGCCCTCAGGTCCACGAAGACCCAGCGCCTGCGCCGCCTGGCCGAACGCTGGGTGCACGAGCACGGAGGACCCCCGCCGGGCGGGGTGCGGATCGACCTCGTCGGGGTGGTGCTGCCCCGGCGCGGGGCGCCCCTCGTCGAGCATGTGCGGGCGGTGGCGTGATGGGGTTCGCGCGCACGTGCTCGGTGGCCCTGGTCGGGGTCGAGGGCGTGGTGGTGGAGGTCCAGGCGGACCTGGAGCCGGGCGTGGCGGCCTTCACGCTGGTGGGACTGCCGGACAAGAGCCTGGTCGAGAGCCGGGACCGGGTGCGGGCGGCCGTCGTCAACTCGGGCGCCGACTGGCCGCAGAAGAAACTCACGGTCGGGCTCAGCCCGGCCTTCGTGCCCAAGAGCGGTTCCGGTTTCGACCTGGCCGTCGCGGTGGCGGTGCTCGGGGCGGCGGAGCGGGTCGACCCCCGGGAGATCGCCGACCTGGTGCTGATCGGGGAGCTGGGGCTCGACGGGCGGGTCCGGCCGGTGCGCGGCATCCTGCCGGCCGTCCTCGCCGCCGCGGAAGCCGGGTACCGGCAGGTCGTCGTGCCGGAACAGACGGCGGCCGAGGCCGGGCTGGTGCCCGGGGTGTCGGTCCTCGGGGTACGGAGCCTGCGCCAGCTCATCGCCGTGCTGACCGGATCCGAGGTGCCGCAGGAGGAGCGGACCGAGGCGGGCCGGCCGGACGCCATGCTCGCCGGGCTGCTGGTGCCGGGCGCCGGACTGGGCACGGGGCTGGCCGCCGGCGGCCGGGGCGGCGACGGTCCGGACCTCGCTGACGTCGCGGGGCAGGACGCGGCACGCACGGCCCTGGAGGTGGCCGCCGCGGGAGGCCACCACTTGCTGCTGCACGGGCCGCCCGGCGCCGGCAAGACGATGCTCGCCGAGCGGATGCCCGGCATCCTGCCGCCGCTGACCCGGCAGGAGTCGCTGGAGGTGACCGCGGTGCACTCGGTGGCGGGCATCCTCCCGCCGGGAGAACCGCTGGTCGCCGCACCGCCGTACTGCGCACCGCACCACTCGGCGACGATGCAGTCGCTGGTGGGCGGCGGCAACGGACTGCCCCGCCCCGGAGCCGTCTCGCTCGCACACCGGGGCATCCTCTTCCTCGACGAGGCTCCGGAGTTCAGCGGTCGGGCGCTGGACTCGCTGCGCCAGCCGCTGGAGTCGGGGCACGTGGTGGTGGCCCGGAGCGCCGGGGTGGTGCGGCTGCCCGCGCGCTTTCTGATGGTGCTGGCCGCCAATCCGTGCCCCTGCGGGCGGCACACCCTGCACGGCTCGGGGTGCGAATGCCCGCCGTCGGCCATCCGCAAGTACCAGGCGCGGCTGTCGGGGCCGCTGCTCGACCGGGTCGACCTGCGGGTCGGGGTCGAGCCGGTGCAGCGCGCCGACCTGCTGGGCCGGGGCGGGCGCGGAGAGCCGACCGCCGCGGTCGCGGACCGGGTGCGGGAAGCGAGGGCGCGGGCGGCGGCGCGCCTGGAGGGCACGCCGTGGAACACCAACAGCGACGTGCCGGGCCACGAACTGCGGACGCGCTGGCAGCCGGCCCCGGGAGCCCTGGGCGCCGCCGAACGGGACATGGAGCGCGGGCTGCTGACGGCCCGTGGACTCGACCGGGTGCTGCGGGTCGCCTGGACCGTCGCCGACCTGGCCGGCTGCGACCGGCCCGACGCGAGCCATGTCGACCTGGCGCTGGAGCTGCGTACGGGGATCGCACGGGGAGCGCCCGCGCTGATCGGAGGCACGGTATGAGCGGGGGAGGAGTACGGGAGGAGACGGTCATCGCACCGGGCCGGGCGCCGGACCGTACGGCCGCCGGGCGGGGCCAGGGCGTCGGGGACCCCGAGCGGCTGGCACGGGCGGCGCTGACCCGGGTCGTCGAGCCGGGGGACGAGGCCGCCGGGCGGTGGCTGCGGGAGTGCGGGCCGGTGGAGCTGATGCGCCGGCTCACCTCGCCCGAGGTCGCCGACGCGGCCGAGGCGCTGACCGGCGTGAGCGGGCAGCGGCTCGGCGGCTACCGGATGCGCGCGGCGGCCGCCGACCCCGAGCGGGACCTCGCGGCGGTGGCGTCCGTGGGCGGCCGCTTCGTGTGCCCCGGCGACGAGGAGTGGCCCGGGCAGCTCGACGACCTGGGCGACGGACGGCCGGTGGGGCTCTGGGTGCGGGGCGGGCCGCATCTGCGGATGTGGGCGCTGCGGTCCGTCGCCGTCGTGGGGGCCCGGGCCTGCACGTCGTACGGGGCGCACATGGCGGCGTCGCTGGGCGCCGGGCTCGCCGAGCGCGGCTGGGTCGTGGTCTCCGGGGCCGCGTTCGGCGTGGACGGCGCCGCCCACCGGGGCGTGCTGGCCGCGGGCGGGGCCACCGTCGCGGTACTGGCCTGCGGCGTCGACGTCGTCTACCCGCGGGGCCATGCCGAACTGATCGGGCGCATCGCCGAACAGGGGCTGGTCATCGGCGAGTTGCCGCCGGGCGCCCACCCCACGCAGAGCCGGTTCGTCCTCCGGAACCGGGTGATCGCCGCCCTCACCCGGGGCACGGTCGTGGTGGAGGCGCAGTACCGCAGCGGTTCGCTGGTCACGGCGCGCTGCGCGCAGCGGCTCGGACGGTTCACGATGGGCGTGCCAGGTCCCGCCACCAGCGGACTCTCGGCGGGCGTCCACGAACTGCTGAGGGGCGAGGGCGTCCTGGTCACCGACGCCGCCGAGGTGGTGGAGCTGGTCGGGGAGATCGGCGATCTGGCCCCGGCGCGCCGGGGACCGCTGCTGCCCAGAGATCTGCTGGACCCGGTCGCGGCGCTCGTACTGGAGTCACTGCCGGCCCGGGGCGCCGTCGGCGCGCGCGACGTCGCCCGGGGAGCGGGAACCACCCCCGACGACGCACTCGGCAAGCTGTACGAACTGCACTCCTTGGGGTTCGTCGAACGGCGGGGTGAGGGCTGGCAGTTGACGCCGGGGCCCGTACAGCACGCGAACGCGCGGCGAGGCGGTCCTTGACCAGCGGCATTCGGGTGAAAAGGTACTGGTGATGACCCTCTCAGCCCGCCCGGACCGCTCTCCGGGGCCGCCGTACACGGTGATGGCCCCGGAGAGCGGCGTGCCGCTCGGCATTCATCTTGACGGGGGCGATCCCATATCCTGCGCGGACTGCGACGCCGCAGTCACGCTACGCTCACAAGGAATCCCCCCAGACGCAAGATCCCCCCGACGTCACAGCAGAACGGCTCAAGGCAACGCATGCCCCAGCACACCTCCGGGTCTGACCGCGCGGCAGTGCCACACGCGGCGCGTGGCGGCGTGCGGCCCGCCGCACCCTCCTCGCTCGACGAGTTGTGGCGGTCGTACAAGACCACGGGCGACGAGCGGCTGCGAGAGCAGCTGATCCTGCACTACTCGCCGCTGGTGAAGTACGTCGCCGGGCGGGTCAGCGTCGGGCTGCCGCCCAACGTCGAGCAGGCCGACTTCGTGTCCTCCGGTGTCTTCGGGCTCATCGACGCCATCGAGAAGTTCGACATCGAGCGGTCCATCAAGTTCGAGACGTACGCGATCACCCGCATCCGCGGCGCCATGATCGACGAGCTGCGGGCCCTGGACTGGATCCCCCGCTCGGTGCGGCAGAAGGCCAAGGCGGTCGAGCGGGCCTACGCGACGCTGGAGGCGCAGCTGCGCCGTACCCCCAGCGAGAGCGAGGTCGCCGCGGAGATGGGCATCCTCCTGGAGGAACTCCACGCTGTTTTCAGCCAGTTGTCGCTGGCGAACGTCGTCGCCCTGGAGGAGCTGCTGCACGCCGGCGGCGAGGGCGGCGACCGGCTGAGCCTGATGGACACGCTGGAGGACACCCACGCCGACAACCCCGTCGAGGTGGCCGAGGACCGGGAGCTGCGCCGACTGCTGGCCCGGGCCATCAACACGCTGCCCGACCGCGAGAAGACCGTGGTCACGCTCTACTACTACGAGGGCCTGACCCTCGCCGAGATCGGTAACGTGCTCGGCGTGACCGAGAGCCGCGTCAGCCAGATCCACACCAAATCGGTGCTCCAGCTGCGGGCGAAGCTGGCCGACGCCGGGCGTTGACGGCGGCGCTGAATCGTCCCTGCCGCCGCGATCACATCGTCAGGGCGGCGGCTCATCCGTACAGTGGGACCGTGCCAAGGATTCGAGCGGCCTCGGTGGCCGAGCACCGGACGATGCAGCGCGGCGCCCTGCTGGACGCCGCCCGCTCCCTGCTGTCCGAAGGCGGTACGGAAGCGCTGACCTTCCCCGCCCTCGCTGAGCGCACCGGCCTCGCCCGGTCGTCCGTGTACGAGTACTTCCGGTCCCGCGCCTCGGTCGTCGAGGAACTGTGCGCCGTCGACTTCCCGGTCTGGGCGGCCGAGGTCGAGAACGCCATGGAGCGGGCCGGCACTCCGGCCGGCAAGGTCGAGGCGTACGTACGCGCGCAACTGCTCCTGGTCGGCGACCGGCGTCACCGCGCCGTGGTCGCGATCTCCGCCAGCGAGCTCGACGCGGGCGCGCGCGAGAAGATCCGCGCCGCCCACGGCGGTCTGGTGACGATGATCGTCGAGGCGCTCGGCGCGCTGGGCCACGACCAGCCCCGGCTGGCGGCGATGATGCTCCAGGGAGTCGTCGACGCGGCGGTGCGGCGCATCGAGCTCGGCGCGGCGGAGGACCCGGACGTCATCGCGGACACGGCCGTGGCGATGGCACTGCGCGGCGTCCAGGGCTGACCCGCCGGCCCCCGCGGCTGGGTCCGGGGCGGCAGCGGCACGTCGAAGACCGGCAGCAGACGCGGCGAGCCGCGGCGCAGCAGGTGCCCGGGAAGCAGTGTCAGCGGGTCGAGGTACGCCTCCCCTCTGCGCAGGCCCCAGTGCAGGCAGCCGGACGGGCAGTGGAACGGGCCGGCCTGGAGGACGCCCACCACCTGCCCGGCGGCGACCTCGTCACCCTTGGCGACCAGCGCGCGCACCGGCTCGTACGTCGTCCGTAGCGGCGGTTCGCCCGTACCCGCCAGGGTGACGGACAGGACGCCGCGTCCGGCCACCGGGCCCGCGAAGGAGACCCGGCCCGGGGCCACCGCCCGTACCGGCGCACCGGGTGCGGCCGCGAGGTCGACCCCGCGGTGTCCGGCCGCGTACCGGGAGGGCGGCGGCTCCCAGGACCGCAGGACGGGCGGCCGCTGCCCCACGGGCCACACCCGCTCATCCGGGGGCGCGCCAGCGGCGGCGTCCGGGGGCCGGACGCCCCAGGCCGTCAGCAGGATCAGGACCGGGACCAGGATCAGCACAGTCGTTCGTCGCATCCCCACACCGTCCCGCGCCGGACCGGTTCGCGGGGGTCGCGGACCCGATCTGTGGACCGGCGGCCGGTTGTGGACATCGCCGTCACCCGGCACTGCGTAGGTCCCGTACACTTCTTGTGGCGATCCGGGTCACCGGGTCGACTTCGCACGCCCCGCCACCCACCCTCTTCGCGGTCGGTGGCCGCGCCGCTCGGTCCTTCGTGGCACGGCGCATGGGGCGTCAGGCGCGACCGCAATCCTGCGGACGCGGCAAACCGAGTAACTCAAGGAGTACGGCCATGGCCGTCGTCACGATGCGGGAGCTGCTGGAAAGCGGCGTCCACTTCGGTCACCAGACCCGTCGTTGGAACCCGAAGATGAAGCGCTTCATCTTCACGGAGCGCAACGGCATCTACATCATCGACCTGCTCCAGTCGCTGTCGTACATCGACCGCGCCTACGAGTTCGTCAAGGAGACCGTCGCCCACGGCGGTTCCATCATGTTCGTCGGCACCAAGAAGCAGGCGCAGGAAGCGATCGCCGAGCAGGCGACGCGCGTGGGCATGCCCTACGTCAACCAGCGCTGGCTCGGCGGCATGCTGACCAACTTCTCCACCGTCTACAAGCGCCTTCAGCGTCTGAAGGAGCTCGAGCAGATCGACTTCGAGGACGTGGCCGCGTCGGGCCTCACCAAGAAGGAGCTCCTGGTCCTCTCCCGCGAGAAGACCAAGCTGGAGAAGACCCTCGGCGGTATCCGCGAGATGTCCAAGGTGCCCAGCGCCGTCTGGATCGTGGACACCAAGAAGGAGCACATCGCCGTCGGTGAGGCGCGCAAGCTCCACATCCCGGTCGTCGCGATCCTCGACACCAACTGCGACCCCGACGAGGTCGACTACAAGATCCCGGGCAACGACGACGCGATCCGCTCCGTCACCCTGCTCACCCGCGTGATCGCCGACGCCGTCGCCGAGGGCCTCATCGCCCGCTCCGGCGCCGCGACCGGCGACCAGAAGCCGGGCGACAAGGCCGCCGGCGAGCCGCTCGCCGAGTGGGAGCGCGACCTGCTCGAGGGCGACAAGAAGGCTGACGAGGCTCCGGCCGCCGACGCCGAGGTGCAGACCTCCGCCGAGACCGAGAAGGTCGCCGACGCCGAGAAGGCCGACGAGGCTGCCGCCCCGGCCGCCGAGGCCGAGCAGGCCTGACAGCCGTCACGGTTGACGACGGCGGGGGAGGGCGCGTGAGCGCCCGCCCCCGCCGCCACCCGTAGATCTTCGTTTCGACTTCGAAAGAGATTCACAGATCATGGCGAACTACACCGCCGCGGACGTCAAGAAGCTCCGTGAGCTCACCGGCGCCGGCATGATGGACTGCAAGAAGGCGCTCGACGAGGCCGAGGGCAGCGTCGACAAGGCCGTCGAGGCCCTGCGCATCAAGGGTCAGAAGGGCGTCGCCAAGCGCGAGGGCCGTTCTGCCGAGAACGGCGCCGTCGTCTCCCTCATCTCCGACGACAACACCTCCGGTGTCATCGTCGAGCTGAAGTGCGAGACGGACTTCGTCGCCAAGGGTGACAAGTTCCAGGCCGTCGCGAACGCGCTCGCCGCGCACGTCGCCGCCACGTCCCCCGCCGACATCCAGGCGCTCCTCGCGTCCGAGATCGAGGCCGGCAAGACCGTCCAGCAGTACGTCGACGAGGCCAACGCCAACCTCGGCGAGAAGATCGTCCTGGACCGCTTCGCGCAGTTCTCCGGCGCCTTCGTCAGCGCGTACATGCACCGCACCATGCCCGACCTGCCCCCGCAGATCGGTGTCCTGGTCGAGCTGGACAAGGCCGACGCCGAGCTGGCCCGCGGCATCGCCCAGCACATCGCCGCCTTCGCGCCGAAGTACCTGGACCGCGACGACGTCCCCGCCGAGGTCGTCGAGGCCGAGCGCCGCGTCGCCGAGGAGACCACCCGCGCCGAGGGCAAGCCCGAGGCCGCGCTCCCGAAGATCGTCGAGGGTCGCGTCAACGGCTTCTTCAAGGAGGCCACCCTCCTCGGCCAGCCGTACGCCCTGGACAACAAGAAGTCCGTCCAGAAGGTTCTGGACGAGGCCGGTGTCACCCTGAAGCGCTTCTCGCGCATCAAGGTCGGCATCTGAGTCCGTTCCAGCGATCGAGCGTGGACCCCGCTAGGGTCTACGGCAGTCGGACGCGTACGTAACGGACGACCGCAGATCTTACGAGGAGGCCATTGCCGCGCACGGGACTCAACACCCACCGGCAATGGCCTTCTTCGTATGTGCACTAGGAGATCTCCATGACGAATACCCAGAAGAGCGACGACGGCAAAGTGACCGGCCGTTTCATGCTGAAGCTGTCCGGCGAGGCGTTCGCGGGCGGCGGCGGCCTGGGTGTGGACCCTGACGTGGTGCACGCCATCGCGCGGGAGATCGCCGCCGTCGTGCGCGACGGTGCGGAGATCGCGGTCGTCATCGGCGGCGGCAACTTCTTCCGCGGCGCCGAGCTCCAGCAGCGCGGCATGGACCGGGCCCGGTCCGACTACATGGGCATGCTCGGCACGGTCATGAACTGCCTCGCCCTCCAGGACTTCCTGGAGAAGGAAGGCATCGACAGCCGCGTGCAGACCGCCATCACCATGGGCCAGGTCGCGGAGCCGTACATCCCGCTCCGCGCCGTACGGCACCTGGAGAAGGGTCGCGTCGTCATCTTCGGCGCCGGCATGGGCATGCCCTACTTCTCCACCGACACCACCGCCGCCCAGCGGGCCCTGGAGATCGACGCCGAGGTCATGCTGATGGGCAAGAACGGTGTCGACGGGGTCTACGACTCCGACCCCCGCACCAACCCCGCCGCCGTCAAGTTCGACGCGCTCGAGTACGGCGAAGTGATCACCCGGGACCTCAAGGTCGCCGACATGACGGCGATCACCCTGTGCCGGGACAACAACCTCCCGATCCTCGTCTTCGAACTGCTCGCCGAGGGCAATATCGCGCGGGCGGTCAAGGGTGAGAAGATCGGCACGCTCGTGAGCGACCGGGGCACCCGGGCCTGACCGGGGGATGGACAAGAACTCTGCCGGTCGGACACCGTGCAGGGAAGACGCGCCGCAGATTCACAGACGCAGGTTCACAGGGTCTGTTCATGCAGTTCATGCCGGGCCCGATCGAGACACGCAGGAGCAAGTGGTGATCGAAGAAATCCTCCTCGAGGCCGAGGAGAAAATGGAGAAGGCCGTCGTGGTGGCCAAGGAGGACTTCGCCGCGATCCGCACCGGGCGTGCGCACCCGGCGATGTTCAACAAGATCGTCGCCGACTACTACGGCGCGCTGACGCCGATCAACCAGCTCGCCTCGTTCTCGGTCCCCGAGGCGCGGATGGCGATCGTGACGCCGTTCGACAAGAGCGCGCTGCGCAACATCGAGCAGGCGATCCGCGACTCCGACCTGGGCGTCAACCCCAGCAACGACGGCAACATCATCCGGGTGACGTTCCCCGAGCTGACGCAGGACCGCCGCAAGGAGTTCATCAAGGTCGCCAAGACCAAGGCCGAGGACTCCAAGATCTCGATCCGCTCCGTCCGCCGCAAGGCCAAGGAGACCCTCGACAAGCTCGTCAAGGACAAGGAGTCTGGCGAGGACGAGGTCCGCCGTGCGGAGAAGGAGCTCGACGACACCACCGCGAAGTACACCGCGCAGGTGGACGAGCTGCTCAAGCACAAGGAAGCCGAGCTGCTCGAGGTCTGATGAACGACTCTTCCTGGGGGGCCCCTGCGCGGGGCGACTACGCCGCCGCGTGGGGACCCTCCGACCAGGGGCCTGCCCCGGCGGGTCCCGCCTACGATGCGCATCCGGCCGAGCAGACTCGCCCCATGCCCATCGTGCCGCCCGAGGAGCCCATGCCGACGCCGCCGCCGTCCCCGCAGAAGAAGCGCGCGGGGCGTAATCTGCGTGCCGCCATAGGGGTGGGCGTCGGACTCGGCGTGGTGATCATCGCGTCGCTGTTCATCTGGAAAGCCGCGTTCATCGGCGTGATAACGGTCGCCGTCGTGGTCGGGCTGTGGGAGCTGACCTCGCGGCTGGAAGAGCGCAAGGGCATCAGGGCGCCGCTGGTGCCGCTCGCGGTCGGCGGCGCCGCGATGGTCGTCGCGGGGTACGTCAGGGGCGCGGAGGGCGCCTGGGTCGCCATGGCGCTCACCGCGCTCGCGGTGCTGGTATGGCGCATGACCGAGACGCCCGAGGGCTACCTCAAGGACGTCACGGCGGGCGTCTTCGCGGCGTTCTACGTGCCGTTCCTGGCCACGTTCGTCGCGATGATGCTGGCGGCCGACGACGGTGCGCAGCGGGTCCTCACCTTCCTGCTGCTCACGGTGGTCAGTGACACCGGGGCGTACGCCGTCGGCTGGCGCTTCGGCAGGCACAAGCTCGCGCCGCGCATCAGCCCCGGGAAGACCCGGGAGGGGCTGGGCGGCGCGGTCGCCTTCGCGATGGCGGCGGGCGCGTTGTGCATGGAGTTCCTGGTGCACGACGGGACCTGGTGGCAGGGGCTGCTGCTGGGCCTCGCGGTGGCCGCGAGCGCGACGCTCGGCGACCTCGGCGAGTCCATGATCAAGCGGGACCTCGGCATCAAGGACATGGGCACGCTGCTCCCCGGGCACGGCGGCATCATGGACCGGCTCGATTCCCTCCTGCCGACCGCTCCCGTGGTCTGGCTGCTGCTCGTGATGTTCGTGGGAACCGGCTGACCTGCGCTTTCGTCGGTGAAGGGCCCGCTGTCCACAGGACGGCGGGCCCTTTCCGTATGTCTGCGACACTGGTATGACCATGCCTGTACCTGGAGAACTCACTTTCGTCGCGCCGCGCGGAGCCAAGAAGCCCCCGCGGCACCTCGCCGATCTCACGCCCGCCGAGCGCCGCGAGGCCGTGGCAGCGATCGGGGAGAAGCCGTTCCGCGCCAAGCAGCTGTCGCAGCACTACTTCGCGCGGTACGCCCACGACCCGGCGGAGTGGACCGACATTCCGGCCGGCTCGCGCGACAAGCTCCGGGCGGAGCTGCTGCCCGAGCTGATGACCGTACTGCGGCACATCAGCTGCGACGACGACACCACGCGCAAGACACTGTGGAAGATGCACGACGGGACGCTCGTCGAGTCCGTCCTGATGCGGTACCCGGACCGGGTCACCATGTGCATCTCGTCGCAGGCCGGATGCGGCATGAACTGCCCGTTCTGCGCCACCGGGCAGGCCGGGCTCGACCGCAACCTGTCGACCGCCGAGATCGTGCACCAGATCGTCGACGGCATGCGCGCCCTGCGCGACGGCGAGGTCCCGGGCGGTCCCGCCCGGCTCTCGAACATCGTCTTCATGGGCATGGGCGAGCCGCTGGCCAACTACAAGCGCGTCGTCGGCGCGATTCGCCGGCTCACCGACCCGGAGCCGGACGGGCTCGGGCTGTCGCAGCGCGGCATCACCGTGTCGACCGTCGGCCTCGTCCCCGCCATGCTGCGCTTCGCCGACGAGGGCTTCAAGTGCCGCCTCGCCGTCTCGCTGCACGCCCCGGACGACGAGCTGCGCGACACCCTCGTGCCGGTCAACACGCGCTGGAAGGTGCGCGAGGTCCTGGACGCGGCCTGGGAGTACGCCGAGAAGTCCGGCCGGCGCATCTCCATCGAGTACGCGCTCATCCGCGACATCAACGACCAGGCATGGCGCGGTGACCTGCTCGGCCGCCTCCTCAAGGGCAAGCGGGTGCACGTCAACCTCATCCCGCTGAACCCGACCCCGGGCTCGAAGTGGACCGCCTCCCGTCCCGAGGACGAGAAGGCGTTCGTCGAGGCGATCGCCGCCCATGGCGTGCCCGTGACCGTACGGGACACCCGCGGCCAGGAGATCGACGGAGCGTGCGGGCAGCTGGCGGCCACCGAGCGGTAGGCCGGTCGGAGCGCCCGTGTAACGTGGGCCGCACATTTGCATATTCCGACAGGGGAGCGCCACAGCGCTGAGAGTGCGGTACGCCGCAGACCCTCTGAACCTTGCCCAGGTCATTCTGGGTAGGAAGTTCGGTCACTACTCGAGCTGTTGCGCCCTGCCCGTTTCCGCGGGCAGGGCCGCGTCTCTTCCTGGATGTCCCATCCCAGGAGGAATTCAGTGAGCACCACCAAGAAGTTCGCGGCCACCGCGCTGGCCGCCGCCCTCGGCGTCTCCACGCTCGCCGCGTGCGGGGGCGACAAGGGCGGCTCCGGCTCCGGTGACGGCAAGAAGTCCAAGACCGTCACGCTGGTCAGCCACGACTCGTTCAACGCGTCCGACGCCGTGCTGAAGGCGTTCACCGAGGAGACCGGCTACACGGTCAAGGTCCTCAAGAGCGGGGACGCCGGCGCCGCCCTCAACCAGGAGATCCTCACCAAGGGCTCCCCGCGCGGCGACGTCTTCTTCGGCGTCGACAACACGCTCCTGTCGCGTGCCCTGGACAACGGCATCTTCACGCCGTACGAGGCCAAGGGGCTCGGCGCGATACCGGAGGGCGTCCGGCTCGACGGCGACAAGCACCGCGTCACGCCCGTCGACACCGGCGACATCTGCGTCAACTACGACAAGAAGTACTTCGCCGACAAGAAGCTGGCGCCGCCGAAGTCCTTCGACGACCTGATCAAGCCGGCGTACAAGAACCTGCTCGTCACCGAGAACGCGGGGTCCTCCTCGCCCGGCCTCGGCTTCCTGCTCGGCACGGTAGGGCAGTACGGCGACGACGGCTGGGAGAGCTACTGGAAGAAGCTCCGGGCCAACGGCGTCAAGGTCGTCGACGGCTGGGAGCAGGCGTACAACGAGGAGTTCTCCGGCTCCGCCGGCGGCAAGAAGGCCAAGGCGGACCGGCCGCTCGTCGTCTCGTACGCCTCCAGCCCGCCCGTCGAGGTGCTGTACGCCGAGCCGCAGCCCAAGGAGGCGCCGACCGGTGTCGCGACCGGCACGTGCTTCCGGCAGACCGAGTTCGCCGGGCTCCTGACCGGGGCGAAGAACGAGGAGGGCGGCAAGGCGCTCATCGACTTCCTCATCGGGAAGAAGTTCCAGGAGGACATGCCGCTGAACATGTTCGTCAACCCGGTGATCAAGGACGCGAAGCTGCCCGAGCTGTTCACGAAGCACGGCGTGGTCGTCGACAAGCCGCAGACCGTGGCCCCTGAGAAGATCGCCGACCAGCGTGAGCAGTGGGTCAAGTCGTGGTCCTCGCTCGTCCTGAAGTAACGAAGGCACCGCACACGAGGAGCACCCGCGGGAGCGCGGTGCGGCTCGGCCTGATGGCCGTGCCCGTCGCGTTCTTCGCGGTGTTCTTCGCCTACCCCGTGGCCGCGATCACCGGCCGCGGGCTCAGCGTGGACGGCGTCTGGCAGTTCGGCCGCATCGGCGAGGTGCTCTCCGAGCCGGACATCCGCGGCGTGCTGTGGTTCACCACGTGGCAGGCCCTCGCCTCCACGGCACTGACGCTGCTGATCGCGCTTCCCGCGGCGTACGTCTTCGCCCGGCTCGACTTCCCCGGCAAGCAGTTGCTGCGCGCCGTGGTCACCGTGCCGTTCGTGCTGCCGACGGTGGTCGTCGGGACCGCGTTCCTGGCGCTGCTCGGGCGGGGCGGGCTGCTGGACGAGCTGTGGGGCGTACGCCTGGACACCAGCGTGTGGGCGATCCTCCTCGCGCACGTCTTCTTCAACTACGCCGTGGTGGTGCGGACCGTGGGCGGCCTGTGGGCGCAGCTCGACCCGCGCCAGGAGGAGGCGGCGCGGGTGCTCGGCGCCGGGCGGTTCGCCGCCTGGCGGCGGGTGACGCTGCCGGCGCTGGTGCCGGCCGTGGCCGCCGCCGCGCTGATGGTCTTCCTGTTCACGTTCACCTCGTTCGGCGTCGTGCAGATCCTCGGCGGGCCCGCGTACTCCACCCTGGAGGTGGAGATCTACCGGCAGACCGCCCAGTTCCTCGACCTGCCGACGGCGGCCGTGCTGACGCTGGTGCAGTTCGCGGCGGTCGGCGCGATCCTCGCCGTGCACGCGTGGACGGTACGGCGCCGGGAGAGCGCCCTGAAACTGGTCGACCCGTCGCGGACCGCGCGCCGGCCGCGCGGGGCCGGGCAGTGGGCGCTGCTCGGCGGAGTACTGACCACGGTGGCGGCGCTGATCCTGGTGCCGCTCGGGGTGCTCGTCGAGCGGTCGCTGGACGGGCCCGGGGGGTACGGGTTGGGGTACTACCGGGCGCTTCAGTCGGCGGGCGCGAGCGGGGGCACCTTCCTCGTACCGCCGCTGGAGGCGGTGTGGAACTCGCTGGAGTACGCCCTGGCGGCGACCGTGATCGCGCTGGTCGTCGGCGGGCTCGCGGCGGCGGCGCTGACCCGGCGGGCGGGGCGGCTGGTGCGCGGTTTCGACGCGCTGCTGATGCTGCCGCTGGGCGTCTCCGCCGTGACGGTGGGCTTCGGCTTCCTCATCACCCTCGACGAGCCGCCGCTGGACCTGCGCACGTCGTGGATCCTGGTGCCGCTGGCGCAGGCGCTGGTCGGGGTGCCCTTCGTCGTACGGACGATGCTCCCCGTACTGCGAGCGGTCGACGCGCGGCTGCGCGAGGCGGCGGCGGTGCTCGGGGCGTCGCCGCTGAGGGTGTGGCGGGAGGTCGACCTGCCGATGGTGCGGCGGGCGCTGCTGGTCGCCGCCGGGTTCGCCTTCGCCGTGTCGCTGGGCGAGTTCGGTGCGACGGTCTTCATCGCGCGGCCGGACAACCCGACGCTGCCGGTGGCCGTCGCGCGGCTGCTGGGGCGGGCGGGGGACCTGAACTACGGGCAGGCGATGGCGTTGAGCACGATTCTGATGGTGGTGTGCGCGGTGGCGCTGCTGGTTCTCGAACGCATGCGTCCCGACCGATCCGGCTCCGGGGAGTTCTGATGCTGAGGCTGGACGGGGCGACCGTGCGGTTCGGGAAGCGGGCCGCGCTCGACGACGTGGACCTGGAGGTCGCCGAGCACGAAGTGGTGTGCGTGCTCGGCCCGAGCGGCAGCGGGAAGTCCACGTTGCTGCGGGTCGTCGCCGGTCTCCAGGCGGCGGACGCCGGACGGGTGCTGCTGGACGGGCGCGACCAGCGCGGGGTGCCGGTGCACCGGCGGGGCGTCGGGCTGATGTTCCAGGACCACCAGCTCTTCCCGCAGCGGGACGTCGGGGGGAACGTCGCCTTCGGGCTGCGGATGCGGGGCGTGGGGAAGGCCGAGCAGGCGCGCCGGGTCGCGGAACTGTTGGAGATGGTGGGCCTGCCGGGCGCCGGGCGGCGGGCGGTCGGCACGCTGTCGGGCGGTGAGCAGCAGCGGGTCGCGCTGGCGCGGGCGCTGGCCCCCGAGCCGAAGCTGCTGATGCTGGACGAGCCGCTGGGGCAGCTGGACCGGGGGTTGCGCGAGCGCCTGGTGGTGGAGCTGCGGCAGCTGTTCGGGCGCCTGGGCACGACGGTCCTGGCCGTCACGCACGACCAGGGCGAGGCGTTCGCGCTCGCCGACCGGGTGGTCGTCATGCGGGACGGGCGGATCGCGCAGAGCGGCACGCCGCTGGAGGTCTGGCGGCGTCCGGCCTCCGAGTTCGTCGCGCGCTTCCTGGGCTTCGACAACGTCGTGGCGGCGACGGTCGGCGGCGAGGCGGCCGACACGGTGTGGGGCAAGGTGCCCGTCCCGGTAGGTACGCCGCAGGGGGAGGCACGCCTGCTGGTCCGCCCGGCCGGCGTCAGGCTCGTGCCGGTCGCCGAGGGGCTGCCGTGCGAGGTGACGGCGCGTACGTTCCGGGGCCACCACGTGGCTCTGCTGCTGCGGCCGTCCGGGGGGCCGGTGCTCGAGGCGGAGTGCGCGCTGCGCGACGCGCCGGAGGTGGGCGCGCGCGTGGGGGTCGCCTTCGCGGGGGACGAGGTCGTGGTGC
>NZ_VBVX01000630.1 GCF_005981925.1 Streptomyces albidochromogenes | reverse complement strand
CATCGAGGTCCACCTGCCGGGCCGCCCCGACCCCGCCCGCCTGCGCGCCGCCTTCACCGAGGCCCTGCGGCGCCACCCCCGCATCCTCATGCGGGAGGCGCCCGGCGCCTGGTACCGGCGGCGGTACGAATGGGAACTCACCCCGCACCCCGACACCGACGTCGTGACGTTCCCGCCGGCCGGCCCCGACGCCCTCACCCGGGCCAGGGCCCGCTCCCTGTCCCTCGCACCGCCGCTCAGCCTCTCCCCGCCCGTACGCATGGAGGTCGTCGACCGCGTCCTGCTCCTCACCGTCAACCACACCGCCCTGGACGGCCCCGCCTGCCTCCGCGTCCTGGCCACCGCCGCCGAGCTGTACGGCGGCCGTGACAACTCCCCGGCGACACCGGCCCCCAAGCGCGGACCGGCCCCGGGCCCGGCCGCCGCCGGGGACCACGCGGCGGCCGCCCCGCGCACCGGCTTCGCCCCCGTGGCGCGCGTGGCCCGCGGCACGCCCACCTCGGCGGCCCCCAACGGCATGCTGACGGCCGACCTGCCCCTGCCGACCCGCCCGCGCGACGCGCCGTACACGGTCAACGACCAGCTCATGGTCGCGACCGCCCGGATGATCGCCACCTGGAACCGCGAGCACGGCGGCCCGTCCCGCCCGATGCGCATCACGATGCCGGTGGACGACCGTTCCCGGGACGCCGACATGCCGATCGGCAACGGCACCCGGCTGGTGGAGGTGCCGTTCTCCCCCGCCGAACTCGCGCCCGACGCGGACGTCCCGGACCTGCTGCGCCGCACCGCCCTGCGCACCCGCACGCTGAAGGCGCTGCCCCGCCCCCAACTGGGCCGCGGCGCGGCCCTGCTGACCGCTCCCGTGCTGCCGGTGGCGGTCAGGGCGGCGTTCACCCGCGCCCTGCGCCGCACCGCGGCGCCGTGGACGTCGACCACGCTGCTCAGCAACATCGGCCGCGTCCCGTACCCCCTGGACTTCGGCGAGGGCGCGGGCCGGGCGACGGCCGTGTGGTTCTCGGCCCCCGCCCGCATGCCCCGCGGCCTCACGGTCACCACGGCGAGTACGGCCGGCCGCCTGCACCTCGCGCTGCGCTGGTCGGGCGTACTGCTCGGGGACGCCGACGGCGAACGGCTGCTCGGCCTGTTCACGGAGTACCTGGACGCGTCCGGAGAAACACCATGACGCACCCGCACACCGCACACGACACCCGCCCCCACAC
>NZ_VBVX01000629.1 GCF_005981925.1 Streptomyces albidochromogenes | reverse complement strand
GGCCAGGACGGTTCCCTGCGCGGTACGACGACCAGTTCGGACACCGCGCTGCCGGCCGGGACGGACAGGGCGTACAGCACCGTGTCGGCCACGATGTCGGGGCTCTGCAGCATGGAGGTGTCGGCGTCCGGGAAGCGCTCCATGATGAACGGTGTCTCCATGCCGCCCGCGATGATGCCGGTGACGCCGATCCCGGGGCAGTCCCGCTGCGCCTCCTGGAACAGCGTGTGGGTGAACGCCCGCAGCCCGGACTTGCCCGCCGCGTACGGTCCGGCCTCGGTCCAGGTGCGGTTCGCCGCCGTGGAGAGGATGTTGACGATGTGGCCGCCGCCGCGGGCGATCATGCGGCGGTAGGTCTCCAGGCACAGGTACATCGGTCCCAGCAGGTTGGTCGTGACGACCCGCGTCACCTCGTCCGCCGTCAGATGCTCGATGGGCTTGGACACGTCGACGGCCGCGTTGTTGACCAGGATGTCCACTGCCTGCCCCTCGGCCTCCAGATCCGTGAAGACCTCGGCGACGGCGGTGGCGTCGCGCACGTCCATCTCCACGAACCGGGCGTCGCCGGGCCCCGTCGCGCCGAGTTCGTTGCACAGGTCCCGCGCCAGGTCCTTGCGCACGTCGGCCACCAGTACGGACGCCCCCGCCCCGGCCAGCCTCCGCGCGATCGAGGCGCCCAGGCCCCGGGCGCCACCGGTGACCAGCGCCTGCCTGCCGTGAAGATCGACCCGTACCGCGCTGTCCATCGTGCTGCCTTCCGTCGTCTTCCGCCGTGCCGGGCGGAAGGGGTGTGCGCCGCGCAACCGCCGCGTCTCCCACTGTGACCCCACGGGACGCCCCCGGCACGCCGGACTACGCCGCCTCCCCCGCCGCCGGCTGTGGTCGCGCTCACGTCTCCGGGCCGCGGGACCGGCGCGGCGCAGGGGGCGCAGGGGGCCTGTGAGCAAGCCCACCAGAAGTACCGGATCCCATGCGGGACACGGGATCGCCGCCCGGCGGACCCCGGCGCGTACGCCTCCCGCCCGCACCGGGCGAACCACTTCTGCCACGATGGTCCAGGCCGTGCCCACAGCAGGACCCGCCGCCCGGCCGGCGTGCGGAGACCACCGGCACGTGGCACGGCCCAGACCAGATCCGGTGGAGCGGCCGCGCAGAGCAGCCGGTGTCACGAGCTTCCGCCGTTCCGCCACTTGAGCCCCGGCTCGTCTTCCGAGTAACTCACTGTGCCTTCCTTGCC
>NZ_VBVX01000628.1 GCF_005981925.1 Streptomyces albidochromogenes | reverse complement strand
GTACGCGGATCACGGGGAGCGGGGGGAGTGCGCTCCTGACCCGTACGCGCCCGCGTACGAGCTGCGGGAGGCCCGGCTGCCGCGTCAGGGCGCGGGCACCGGCTCGGGGGACGGGCGCGGCGGCAGGGCGGAGGCCCGGCGGGCCGCCCGGCGGCGCAAGGGGGCCGAGCGGCCCGAGGCGCTGCGGCGGCTCCTGCCGCAGGCCCTGGTGGTCGCGTTCCTGGCCGGAGGCACCTCGGCGTTCGTCGCCAGCGACAAGGCGGTCAAGCTCAGCGTCGACGGCGTACCCCGCACCATGCACACCTTCGCCGACGACGTCACCGAGCTGCTGGAGGACGAGGGCGTGGAAGTGGGGGCGCACGACCTGGTCGCACCCGCCCCCGGCGCGGCGCTGGCCAGCGGCGACGAGGTCGTGGTGCGCTACGGCCGTCCCGTGGTGCTGACCCTGGACGGGCAGCGGCACCGGGTGTGGACCACCGCCCGCACGGTCGAGGGCGCACTGCGCCAGCTCGGGGTGCGGGCGGAGGGCGCGTACCTGTCCGCCTCGCGCTCCCTGAGGATCGGGCGGGCCGGGCTCGCCCTCGACGTGCGCACCGAGCGGACCGTGACGTTCATGGCCGACGGGCGTGAACGCACCATCCGTACGAACGCCGCGACGGTCGGGGAGGCACTGGCCGAGGCCGGCATCAGCCTGCGCGGCCAGGACACCACCTCCGTGCCGTCCGGCAGCTTCCCGCGCGACGGGCAGACCGTCACCGTGATGCGGATCAGGGGGGCGAAGGAAGTGCGCGAGGAACCGATCCCGTTCGAGGTGATCAGGACTGAGGACCCGACGCTCTTCAAGGGCACGGAGGTCGTGGTGCGTGCGGGGGAGGCCGGGTCGCGGCGGGTGACGTACTTCGTGCGTACGGTCAACGGGGTGCGGCAGACGCCGCGGCGGGTCGCCGAGGAGATCGCGCGCGAGCCGGTCGCGCGACGCGTGAAGGTCGGCACGAAGGAGAAGCCGGCGTCCGTGGCCGGGGCGGACGGCCTCAACTGGAGCGGGCTCGCCCACTGCGAGTCCGGGGGGCGGCCCGGGGCGGTGGACGCCACGGGCCACTACGGCGGGCTGTACCAGTTCGACACGCAGACGTGGCAGGCGCTGGGCGGCAGCGGGCGGCCGCAGGAGGCGAGCGCGGCCGAGCCTGTCTCGTATACACATCTCCGAGCCCACGAGACTAGCGCTCAACTCGTATGCCGTGT
>NZ_VBVX01000627.1 GCF_005981925.1 Streptomyces albidochromogenes | reverse complement strand
CGGAAGCTAAGCCTTTCAGCGCCGATGGTACTGCAGGGGGGACCCTGTGGGAGAGTAGGACGCCGCCGAACAAATTTTATGCCCCGGCCCCTGGACTTATGTCCAGGGGCCGGGGCTTTTTTGCGTTTAAGGTCAAGTCATGCGCTACGACCTCATCATCTTCGACAACGACGGCGTCCTCGTGGACAGCGAGCCGATCTCCAACACCATCCTCGCCGGCTACCTGAGCGAGCTGGGGCACCCGACCACGTACGAGGACTCGCTGCGGGACTACATGGGTTCCGCGGTGCACCGGATCCACGACCTGGTGCTGGAGCGGTCCGGGCAGCGGCTGCCCGAGGACTTCGACAAGACACTGCACGCGCGGATCTTCGCCGCCTTCGAACAGGAGCTGAAGCCGGTCGCCGGAGCGGAGGACCTGCTGGGGCGGCTGGTGGCGGACGGTGTGTCGTACTGCCTCGCGTCCTCCGGCAGTCACGAGCGGATTCGGGTCGGGCACCTGGTGACCGGGCTCGACGAGTGGTTCGAGGACAGCTGGATCTTCAGCTCGCAGGACGTCGGACGGGGCAAGCCGGCACCGGACCTCTTCCTGCACGCCGCCGCACAGATGGGCGTACCGCCGGAGCGGTGCGTGGTGGTGGAGGACAGTCCGCTCGGGGTGGAGGCGGCCAGTGCGGCCGGAATGGACGTGTACGGCTTCACGGCGATGACGCCGGCCGACAGGCTTTCGGGCGCGAAGGGGTGCTTCTCGGATCTGAGTGAGCTGCCGGACCTGCTCGCCTGACCGATCTCTACCCATGGGTAGAGGGCGGGCCTACGCTGTGCGGCCATGACAGACGCGCGCCTGCGGCACGGCAGGGCTTCCTTGGGGTTGAGCTTCTTCGCGCAGGGCGTGGCGTTCGCGCTGCTCGTGACGCGGCTGCCCGCCGTTCAAGACCGGTACGGGATATCCGACGGACTGCTTCCCGTGTTCCTGGCCGCCGTGCCGATTCTGGCCGGGGTGGGCAGTGTCGCTACCGAGCTGCTGGTGAAGCGGGTCAGGCCGAGCGTCGTACTGAGGTGGTCGCAGCCGGTCGTGCTGCTGGCGCTGCTCTGGGTCGGGGGCGGCAGTGAGCTGTGGCAAGTGGCCGTCGCACTGGGCGCGTTCGGGGTGGCGGTCGGGGCGTTGGACGCGTCCATGAACATGCTGGGCGTGAGCCTTCAGTGGGCGTACGGGCGCAGCATCATGCTCGGCTTTCACGCGGCGTACAGCCT
>NZ_VBVX01000626.1 GCF_005981925.1 Streptomyces albidochromogenes | reverse complement strand
GTACCACCGGAGCCTTCCGGCGCCGCGTCCGGCTCCGGTGGTACGGGGCGCAGGCGCGGGCGGCCGAGCCCCGGCGAGGGCGGCGGCGAGGGGCGCACGGGCGGTGCGGGCGGCGGTGGCGCTGTGGAGCTGCGCGCCGCGCTGCCGGCCGCCGCACCGCCCGGAGGTTCGGGCGCCGTCTCCGAGGGCTCGGTGGTCACCGCGTCCGAGGGGGCGCACGGCACCGGGCGCGCGGCGCTCGGGGAGACGGTGCCGCCGCAGGGCGTGCCCGTCGACGGACCGGGGTCCGGCCGGCGTGCGCGGCGCGGCGAGGGCGCGGCGCACGACAACGTGCCGGCGCTTCCCGCGCTGCCCTCCGCACCGTCCGCCGGGGGCGAGGCCCCGCAGCAGCCCTCCGGGCGCCGTGCGCGCCGGGCGCTCGCTCCGGCGCAGGAGCGGTCCGAGGCACCCCGCAGCCCGTTCGCGCTGCCGCCGGCCGACGCCGACCGCGTGCCGCCGACCGCAGGGGTCGCGGACGCCTCGCTGCCGGGCCGCCACGACGCCGTACGCACCGCTCCCGACGCGGACCACACCCCGCCGCAGCCGCACCCGGCTCCCGCTCCCACGGGGCGGCGCAGGGCTCGCGGCGACGCCCCGCAGAACTGGCCGGCGAACGGCACGCCGGATCCGGCCGGGTTCCCGGCGGCCGCCGGGCCCGGCAGCGGCGCCGTCCCGGTGCCCCCGAACTGGTCGGCCGCCCCCGGCGGAGCCACCGCGACGACCACCGGCACGACTCAGACCTGGCCCGCTCCCGGCTTCGCCTCGGCGGCGACGGACGTGGCGGAGAACGAGCCCGAGGGGGCCGGCGCGGCGATCCCGAACGGCGCCGTCGGTCCGAACGGCGCCGTCGGCCCGAACGGCGTGCCGGGGACGGCGGGTCCGCTGGGCTCGGCGGACGCTCCCCACAGCCCCGTGGGCGCCGACAGCCCCGTAAGCCCCAACGGCCTCGTCGGCTCCCCCCACGCGATGAGCCCGGCGAGCGCGTTCAACGGCGCGTCGGGCGCGGCCGGACCAGACCGTGCTGCCGCCTCCACCGGCGCGCCCGACAACGGGCCCGGCCCGCAGGCCGGCCCGAACGGCTCGGCCGGTTCCCACGCCGGGACCGGCCCGGCCGCTCCGGACGGCCCCGCCGACGCGACGGGTGCAGGCGCCCCGGACGGCGCCGTCGGCCCGAACGCGGCGGCCGGCCCGCACGGCGTCGCGCCCGCGCCCCCCGCCCC
>NZ_VBVX01000625.1 GCF_005981925.1 Streptomyces albidochromogenes | reverse complement strand
GGTGCTATCTCTGTACTTAATCTCATCTCGTTCACCAACTCTTGTGCTATGAAATTACTTTGTGCTCCAGTGTCTATTAAAGCTTTACTTTCTTTATCCTCGACACATACTGGAATTCTAAACCATGGTTCTTGGAGTGTGCTCTGTCCCTTACCTCTTACTACTGGTAATTTCCTGGGTTTCTTTTTAAGCTCCATATTTCCTACGAAATTAACGTTACACGAATTTTCTAGCAGGCTCTCTTTTCTTTCTATATTACCTTGTACTCTTGTAATATTTTTACTATGATCTACGACGTCTTCGTAGTCTTTACTTAATTCATAATCCTTCCGAATAATATCATTTCTTTCTAATTTAGGTTGTTCAGAACTCTTCTGATTTCTAACCTTTCTTTCTAACTCGATTTGATTAACACCTACTGTGTTGTATCTATTTGACTTTCTAGTCATACTTTTATTCAGATCTTTCAGCACGTCAAATCCGACCTGTCTATTTGACTGCTTCAGTTTTTTGATCTATTTGTACATCTGGCTGCGAAATGACCTTCTTTTCCACAGTTATAGCATTCTAATTTATTTGGGTAATGTCTTCTTGTCAGTACACTATCGACCTCCATTTGGTCATCCTGACTGGATTCCTTCTCGAATACCCTCAATTCTGAGTATTCATTCCTTTTTGGTTTACGGAAATACAATTTTTCTCTCAGATCTCTAGCGGCTTCAAATCTTGCAGCTACGTCCATTGCTTCTTCTAATGTGCTACAATTTCTTTGACTAACTTCATAACCTATCATCTTCTTTAAACCCAAAATATACTTTATCAAATGTCCTTGCTGCAGGTACACGTTATCAGGTAATTGATAAGTTACATCTCTAAATTGCTGATTATAATTTTGCACAGTTGTAATTTGTTGAATACTATGATACTTCTTTGCCCAGTCTAATATAGTATCTTGTCTTACATGGGACGGGAATCTTTCTAGAAATGCTTTCTCAAACAACTTGATATCTCTTTTAGCAATCAGGTCCAACCTTTCATACCATCTTAATGCTTTTCCTTCTAAAAAGGTTGCGACAAACAAAGCCTTAACTTCTTCTGGAAGAGCTCTCAACTCTAATTGAAGATGCATCTTCAGGATAAATTCTTTGGGATCATAATCCTTGTTGTTACCTGAAAATGGTTTGATGGCAGGTATGCCTAAATTAACTGTTCCTATGTTACTCATTCTCTGATATCTTCGATCTAACTTGCGGCGCTACCAATTGTAAGGG
>NZ_VBVX01000624.1 GCF_005981925.1 Streptomyces albidochromogenes | reverse complement strand
CCTCCTCGACTGGGCCCTGGCGGGACAGGCCGCCGTCGGCGCGCTGACCCTCGGCCCGGGACTCGCCACACTCACCGCCCTCGGCAACTGGGCGGTCTGGGTCAAGCTGGAACAGATCTGCGTCGCCGCGCAGAGCCCGGCGGGGAACATCGAGCGGTCCGCCGAGGACATGCTGCGCGGCTGCGCCCGCCTGACGCCCGGCCCCGCCCGCGCCGAGTACCGCGCCTGGCTCGCCGCCCGCACCGTCTCCAGCGCCGTCACCGAGCTGCTGGAAGCCGCCCGCGGCGAGGACGCGCTGCTGCGCGGACTGGCCTTCGACGCGCTGCGTGTGGTCGGCGCCCCGGCGGAGTCCGGCGTACGGGCGGCGGCCGACGACAGCTCGCTGCGCCCCTACGCCCTGCTGTGGCTGGCGGAGTACGAGGGCGCCGACCCCGAGGACGCCCACGAGGTCCTCACCCGCGAGGAGTCCACGTGGCTGTGGGTGGACACCGCCGCCGCCGTCGCGGACCACGGCGAGACCCAGCTGCTCGTACGCCACCTGGACGCCGCCGTGCAGTCCACCGTGCCGGCGCTCCTGGAGGAGGTGCAGGCGATCGGCCACCCGCGCACCGTCCAGGTGCTGGTGGCCCTCGCGGCGGCCCACCCGGACCCCGCCCTGGCCAAGGCGGTCCGCCGGGCCGCCTTCCAGGTCCACACGGGCGGCGTGTAGCCCGGCGGCGGCTCGGGGCCGGCGGGAACCCGTCAGGGCCCGGGTCCCGTGGGTCCACGGCCGCCGCCGGCGCCGCGCCCCGCCGGGTCAGCCCCCGATCGACGGGGTGTACGTGCCGAAGCTCCAGATGTTGCCCTCGTGGTCCCGGGCCATGTAGTCCCGGGAGCCGTAGTCCTGGTCGGTCGGCGGCATCAGGATCTCCACGCCGTGCTCCACCGCACGCGCGTGGTGCGCGTCCACCTCGTCGACCACCACGTACACACCCACCGGCCCGCCGTTCGCCATCGCCTGGGCGAAGACCCCCTCCCGGCCGTGCGAGCCCACCATCACCGCTCCGTTGCCGTGCGCCAGCTCGGCGTGCTCGACGTAACCGCCCTCGCTCTCGTAGACAGCCACTTCCCGGAAACCGAAGGCGTCCTTGAGCAGCCGGATGGCGGCCTTGGCGTCCTTGTACAGAACCGTCGGGTAGATGCTCGGTGCAGTGGCCATGCCGATCACCTCGTCCTCTCGTGTCGTCCCGCGGGGCCGGCGCGTGCGTCGCACACGTCGCGTGTGACGTGCCTCTCAGTCTTCTAC
>NZ_VBVX01000623.1 GCF_005981925.1 Streptomyces albidochromogenes | reverse complement strand
CTCCAGGAAGGACTCGTCGACGACCACCAGGCGGCGAGTTCGGCGAGGTCTGCGAGGTCGCCCATGCCCCAGGAGCGCCGGGAGAGGAGGGAGTAGAGCTGGACCATGAACCCGTACGTGCGGCCGGGGGGCTGCGGGACACGGGAGGGGGCGACGATCAGCGTGGCGGCGTCCTCCTGGCCGTCCGGCGTACGGACACCCAACCGGTGCACTCCGAGCGGTAACCGACCCCAGCCCGCATCACCCGCAACGTCAACAACGCCCGCATCGCCCGCAAGACCCGGGCCGCCCGCAAGACCCGGGCCGCCCAGGCGGCCCTCACCACTCCCACCGCTCCCACCGCCAGCACCGCTCCCACCGCCCGCACCGCTCCCACCGACCGCACCGTCCGCCACCGACGGCGGTGCGTCCGTGAGCGGTTCGGGCGGGGCGGCGTCCGGGATGTCCCACTCCACGGCCGGTCCCTGCTCCGTCTCGACGCGCAGCCGCGTCCCCGGGGGCAGGCCGGTGAGGGCCGGCGGCGGCTGGGGGCCGGCCGGGCCCGTCCAGGACACCAGCGTGGCGGGCAGCAGGCGGCGGGCGGCGGCGGCCTCGTGCGCTTCGAGGGCCGTACGCACCGCCTCGGGCGTGCGCGCGTCGACGCCCAGGGCGGCCAGAACGGCCACCACCGTGTCGTCGGGGACCTGGAGCGTGCGGTGCGCCGAGGGCTGGTAGGACGTGGCGACGCCGTGCAGGGCCGCAAGCCGGGCAAGGCCCATCTAGACCCCCGCGGGCTCCACGCCCGATGCCGTGCCGTGGGCTGTCGGTTCGCTGGTCAGGGGGGCGACGTCGGCCATCGGAGGCTCACTCGTGAGCGGGGCGGCGTCTGCCATCGGGGGTTCGCTGGTCAGCGGCGGCTCGGAGGCGAACAGCGGCTCCGCGAAGCCCGCGTCGTCGAAGGGGAACGCGTCGTCGAGCTTGGCACGGGGGGCGGGCACGGGTTTGGAGAGGGCGGTGAGGAGAAGCTGTGCAGCGGCCACAGGGGCCTCCCTACGGTGGGCTGAACGGACACAGCAGCCCTACCCAAAGGACACGGCCGCAGACGTATACGTTCCATCAACGTGGCCCGCGTCACACCTGGTTCCCCGTATGAAAATTGACACCCGGCCGGACGGGTGGTGGGCTCGGGGCCCACAGGGACGCTGACGCGACTGAGGAGACGGCCGTGCAGTTCGGGCGCAGGAGAGGCGCGAGGGGTGCGACCGCCGTCGCGGTCGCTGTGATCGGAGGGCTGCTCGGCGGCTCGCACGGAGCGTTCGCCGCCCCCTCCGACCC
>NZ_VBVX01000622.1 GCF_005981925.1 Streptomyces albidochromogenes | reverse complement strand
CAGAGGTGTATAAGAGACAGGACATGGACGGCGTGACCGCGGCCTTGAACTCCGCCATGGTGAACGGCGCTCCGGGCGCGATGGCCCGCTTCACGGGTCCCGGAGGCGTCCTGACGCGCACGGCCGGCGTTCGCGACCGCGTCTCCGGCGAGGCCATGGACACCCGGGCGCGCTTCCGCATCGGCAGCGTCAGCAAGACCTTCTCCAGCGTCGTACTGCTCCAACTGGTCGACGAGGGACGGTTGGAGCTCGACGCACCGGTCAACCGCTACCTCCCCGGACTGCTGCCCGACGATCGCATCACGATCCGTCACCTGCTCACCCACCGAAGCGGCCTGGCGGACTACACCGAGGCCATGTTCGCCAAGACCGTGCCCGGCTTCGAAGCCGTGCGCAACCGCGTGTTCACCTACCAGGAACTCGTCGACCTGTCGCTGGCCGAACCCCGCACCACCGAGCCCGGTGTGGCCTACAAGTACTCCAACGCCAACTTCGTCGTCGTCGGCATGCTCATCGAGAAGGCCACGGGGACCCCGGTCGCCAAGCAGTACGAGCGGCGCATCATCAAGCCGCTGCAGCTCCGCCACACCTCCTACGTCCACCCGGAGACCCAGATCAAGGGAAGGCACGTGCGCGGCTACCTGCACCCCGACGAGGAGGGGGCTCCGCTCGTGGACTCCACGGAGCAGACCGCCTCCTGGGCCCAGTCGGCCGGCGCGGTCATCTCCGACCCGGCCGACCTGAACACCTTCACGACCGCGCTGATGCGGGGCAGGTTGCTCTCGCCCCGGATGCTGGACGCCATGACCACGGTCACCCCGACGGACGCCACCCAGACCCGCTTCTACGGGCTCGGGCTGCGCCGCTACGACCTCTCCTGCGGCACGCAGGTGTACGGCCACACCGGCACCGTGCAGGGCTTCTACACGTACGCCTTCGCCACCCGCGACGGCCGGCGCGCGCTCTCCGCCATGGCGAACACCTCGAACCGGGGCGCGGCGAACACGGCGCTCGGCGGGAGCCTGGAGGCGGCCTTCTGCGGGAAGAAGACCGCGCCCGCGGCGTCGTCGGCCAAGGCGCAGCGCACGCTCTCCAGCCTGCCGGCGGAGGCCGACCTGCCCGAGCGCCGCTGAGGTCGGCCCGGGGCAGGGGCCGGGGAGACCAAGGGGCCGTTCCTGGTGACACGCACCGGGGGCGGCCCTTCGCCGGTTCGTCCAGCGACCCTGGATCACCCGGTCGAGCTCCGCGCAGGCCCCCGGGACGCCCCGCACTTCGGACCGGCACTGGTCTCCGCGCTGCGGGTGGACGCATGGG
>NZ_VBVX01000062.1 GCF_005981925.1 Streptomyces albidochromogenes | reverse complement strand
GAGTACGGACGCCCCCTCCTCGAACGTCCCCTCCTGCGTCACCCCGAACAGCCGGGCGGCGAACTGCGCGTCCTGCTCCCCGAGCACCTCACGCAGCTGCTGCGGCGTCCATACGTAGTACGCGCCCTCGACATGCCTGCCCGTGCCGTCGTCACTGTCCGCATCCAGCGCGGACGCGAATCCGCCTTCGTGCGTACGGAGTTCGCTCACCATGAAGTCCGCGGTCTCCAGCGCCACCCGGCGCGCGAGCTCCGACCCGGTGGCCCGCCACAGATGGGCGTACACCCGGCACAGCAGCGCGTTGTCGTACAGCATCTTCTCGAAGTGCGGCACGACCCATTCACGGTCCACCGAATAGCGCGCGAAGCCACCGGCGAGCTGGTCGTAGATTCCCCCGCGCGCCATCGCCTCACCGGTGTCGGCGGCCATCTGGAGGGCGCCCTCGGACCCCGTGCGCGCGTAATGCCGCAGCAGGAACTCCAGCACCATGGACGGCGGGAACTTCGGCGCCCCGCCGAATCCGGCGCGCGTGGCGTCGTAGTCCCGCGTCAGGGCGAGCAGCGCCTGCGCGAGCTCCTCCTCCCCCGGCACCTCGGGCGCCCCGTACGCGAGCGAGCGCCCGCTCAGATCCCGGACGATCTTCCCGGCGACCTCGGCGACCTCCTCCCGCCGCCCGGTCCACGCGGCACTGACCCCCTCCAGGACCTGCCGGAAGGACGGCATGCCGTGCCGGGGCTCGGGCGGGAAGTACGTACCGAAGTAGAAGGGCGCGGCGTCGGCGGTCAGGAACACGGTCATGGGCCAGCCGCCCTGCCCCGTGGCGGCCTGCACGGCCTCCATGTACACGGCGTCCACATCCGGCCGCTCCTCGCGGTCGACCTTGACGTTGACGAAGTGGTCGTTCAGGTACGCGGCCGTCGGCTCGTCCTCGAACGACTCGTGCGCCATGACATGGCACCAGTGGCAGCTGCTATAGCCGACGCTGAGCAGCACCGGCACACCGCGCCTTCGCGCCTCCTCGAACGCGCCGGCCGACCAGGGCCACCAGTCGACGGGGTTGTCGGCGTGCTGGAGGAGGTAGGGGGACGTCTCATGGGCCAGTCGGTTCGGCATACCTCCATCCTGCACGACCCCTCCCCGATCGCCTGACTCTCTCGCGCTGACGCGCGTCAAGCAGGACACTTGTCCCGCAATCATTGCTCTCGGAGGGGGACGCACATGCGGGACAGCCACCGGGTCGAAGCCGAGCGGCTGTTGGTACGGGCCGTTGAGGAGCAGGCGCGGCGGTCGGGTGGGCGGGTCGACGCGAACGCGCTGCTCGTGCGCGGGCGGGCGGCGCTGGATGCCATGGCGGGGAGCGCGGGCGAGGAGTACGCCGCCTACGTCAGGGCGCTGGACGAGGCGCAGGCCGGGCAGCTGTCGCTGGCGGAACGGTTCAGCAGTGCGCGTCTGGCAACTCCCGGGCTGGTGGTGGCCGTTGCGTCCGTCGCCGCTTTCGGCGCCGATCTGGCGCTCGGTACGGGCCCCGGCACCGCGCTCGCCGCCGGGGCGGTCGTCGCCGTGGCCGGGGCCGCCGCCACCGTGGGCCGGGTCACCGCCGCGCACTGGCCCGCCGCCCACCGCCGGGCGGGTGCGCTGGCGCAGCCCGGTGGGCCGGAGCAGTTGCGGTTGGAGTGGCTGACGGCGCTGGAGGTGCGGGGGATACGGCCGTTCCTGGACCAGCAGCATGTCCTGCTGGCGGCGACCCGGGGGGCCTCGGCGAAGAAGACCGCCGCCGTCGGGCAGCTGCGCGGGGCCGACCGCAGCCAGGCGGCGCGCAGGCGGTCCGTACTGGAGCAGTCCTTCGGGCATCTGCCGGAGCCGGAGGGTCCGTTCGCCGGGCGGCGGGGCGCGATGGGGCAGATCGCGCAGTGGGTGCACGCGGCGCGGGCGAGCACCGAGACGCGGCCGACGGTGGTGGTGCTGCACGGGGCGCCGGGTTCCGGGCGTACGACGCTGGCGGTGCGGGCGGCGCACCACCTGCGGGACCAGTTCCGGGGCGCGTGCGTGGTGGATCTGCGCGGGGACACGGGGGGTGAGGCGCCGCTGTCGACGCGGGAGGCGCTGCTGCACCTCCTGAACCGGCTCGGCGCTCCGCGTGAGCAGTTGCTCTTCCGTGAGCGGTCCTCGCAGGAGCAGCAGTTGCGCAGGCTGACGGAGCTGTACCACCAGCATCTGACGGGCCTGCCGGTGACGGTGGTGCTGGACGACGCCTGTGACGCGGCGCAGGTGCGCACGCTCGTACCGGAGCGCTCGGACAGCCTGGTGCTCGTGACGGCCCGCGAGCCGCTCGATCTGCCGGCCGACATTCCGGCGTGGGTGCACCAGCTGCCGGTGGAGGCGCTGGACGCGGTGGGCGCGGAGGAGCTGCTGCGGGAGGTGGCGGAGGAGAAGGAGGGGCCGTACGACGCGGAGGCGGCCGAGCGGATCACCGAGCTGTGCGGGGGGCTGCCGCTGGCGTTGCGGGTGGCGGGGTCCTCGCTGGGCGCGCGTTCGCCACGGGTGCTGGCGACGGATCTGGAGGCGTACGGTCCGGTCGATCCGGTGGAGCGGGCGTTGTGGCTGCGCTACACGGACCAGCCGGACGCGGCCCGCCGGCTGCTGCGCCGGCTCGCGCTGGCGGGGCGCGCGAGCCTGGGGGCCGCCGCGGCGGCGGCGCTGCTGGCGACCGACGAGCACGAGGCGCAGCGGCTGTTGTCGGCGTTGTCACGGGCGGGGCTGATCGACCATGTGCGGGGCAGCCGCTACCGGCTGCACGATCTGGTGCGGGCCTTCGCGCAGGCGCGGCTGCTGGACGAGGAGGAGCCGGCGGACCGGGCGGCGGCGCAGGAGCGGCTGATCCGCAACTACGGCGAGCTGGCGGATTCGGTGATCCGTCTGGTCGACGGCAAGACGTCGACGCGGGCGGATCATTTCGGGGCGCACGGTTTCACGTCGCTCGACGCCGCCCTGCGCTGGCTGGACGACGAGTCGAGCTTCATCACGGCGGCGCTGCGCCAGGCGGAGGGGGTCGACCAGCAGGCGGTGCTGAATCTGCTGGGCGCGCTGTGCGACTACTGCCTGCTGCGGGGCGACCTGTACCGCCTGGGTGAGATCAGCGAGCTGACGCAGGCGGTGGACCAGGGTTTGCTGGTGCGGTCGGTGCAGTGGCGTACGGGTATCGCGGCGCGCCAGCTCGGTGAGCTGGACAAGGCCCGTACGACGTTGTCGTCGGTGGTCGACCTGTATTTCGAGGCGCAGCACGAGGCGGGCGCCGCGCGGGCCCTGTGTTCGCTGGGCATCACGCTGCACCACCAGGGGAATCTGGCCCAGGCGGCGGACAAGCTGGGCGAGGCGCTGGCGCTCCAGGCGTCGCCGGAGCTGGACGGCGACCGGGCGTGGACGCTGCACGCGCTGGCGGCGGTGGAGCGGGACCGGGCGAATCTCGCCGCGGCGGTCGCTCACCTCGACACGGCGCTGGTCCTGCACCGCGCGAGTGAGAGTCTGCACGGGCAGGCGTGGGCGCATTTCCAGCTCGGGCAGGTCTTCCTGCGCAGGGGCGACGTGCCGCGGGCCCAGGGGCAGCTGCACGAGGCGCTGGAGCTGTACGGGCGTACCCGTGACGGCCGGGGCGAGGCGTGGGCGCTGACGCAGCTGGCTCGCGCGCGGCTGGTGGACGGCGACCCGTCGGCAGCCGTCGAGGAGCTGCGTGAGGCGCTGTCGCGGCACCGGGAGGCGGAGGACGCGCGGGGTGAGGCGTGGACGCTGTACTACCTCGGGCAGGCGTTGGAGGAGCGCGGGGACGTCGATCAGGCGGTGCGGGAGCTGGAGCGGGCGCGGGGGATGTTCTCGCGGATGCGGGACGTGTACGGGCTGGCCTGTGCGCGCCACCACTCGGGTCGCGTCACGCGTGACCAGCGCGCGGCACAGACGGGCAATCTGCGCAATTCAGGCTTCGCGCGTCAGCTGCTGGTCGACGCGCGGGCCGACTTCCACCGGATCGGGGTGGCGCACGGCGAGGCGTGGACGTGCCTGGAGCTGGCGATCGTGGACGCGGGCAACAACCGGCCGGCGCAGGCGCTGGAGCTGTGTGACGAGGCGGCGCGGCTCTTCACGTCGTACGACGACCGGCGCGGCGAGGACTGGGCGCGTTTCCTGCGCTGCACGCTGCTGCCGTTCGGTTCGCCGGGTGGCTCGGAGATCGGCACGGCGGTGGCCCAGGAGGAGCTGTCGCAGCTGCTGCGGGCGGCGCATCCGACGCGCGACGGCAAGCTGGAGGACTGCGCCGAGGCGTACGGCCTGGTCCTGGAGCGCGGTGTGGATCTGGCGGAGGGCTGGCAGGCGTGGCGGCTCGGCATGGTGCCGAATCGGCACGCTCGGGAGGTGATGGGCGTACCGGTGGAGGCGGCGCGGGGGTGAGCGGGTGCGGGTACGGCGCGGGTACGCGGCGCGTACCAGCTTCTCCCCTGCCCGCTCCTTCAAGGACCGGGGCCCGCCCCAGGCCCCGCGCCTCGCACGCCGGCGCGCACATGGCGATGGGCGCGCCCGGCGGGCGTCCGGGGTCCGGAGCACGCCACGGTGCGGGCAAGGGCGGGCCGGGGAACGAGCCCCGCCGGGCCCGCCCTCGCCCTACGCGTCCTTGGGGCTGTCGCCCGCCGGGTCCGCCGACGTCGGCGCCGAAGCGGAACCGGAACCGGAAGCGGGCGCCGAGGCGGTGGCCTTGCGGCGCTCCGCCGCCGGGTCCGGCGCCTCTTCGAAGTCGACCTTGCCCATGTGGCGGTTCATCGACTTCATCAGCAGCCACACGCCGACGGCCAGCGCCGCGAACACCAGGAACCCGAGGACACCCGGGGTCACCTTGTCCTTGTCGAACTTGTCCGCGGCGAGCGGGACGAACTGCGTCATTGCCAGGGTTACGTTCACATCAGGCATTGTCGCGGATGCCTGCGAACAGGTCGCTCTCGGGGAGGGACGTATCGACGAGCGACTTGGCCAGCTCGTACTCCTCCGTCGGCCAGACCTCCTGCTGGATCTCCATCGGCACGCGGAACCAGCCGCCGTCCGGGTCGATCTGCGTGGCGTGCGCGATGAGGGCCTTGTCGCGGATCTCGAAGAACTCGGCGCAGGGAACGTACGTGGTCAGCGTCCGCTCCGCCCGCTGGAACTCCTTCCAGCGCTCCAGCCACTCGCCGTACGGCGACTCAAGACCGCGCTCCAGGAGCGCCTCGTGGAGCGCGACGGTGCGCGGCCGGTTGAAGCCCTGGTTGTAGTAGAGCTTCTGCGGCTGGTACGCCGGGCCGAACTCCGCCTCCGGGAACTTCTCGGTGTCCGCCGCGCCCTCGAACGCCACCATCGTGATCTTGTGGGTCATGATGTGGTCGGGGTGCGGGTAGCCGCCGTTCTCGTCGTACGTCGTGATGACCTGCGGCCGGAAGGCGCGGATGGACCTCACGAGCCGGCCCGCCGCCACGTCGACGTCCTCCAGTGCGAAGCAGCCCTGCGGCAGCGGCGGCAGCGGGTCGCCCTCGGGGAGGCCCGAGTCGACGAATCCGAGCCACTCCTGGCGGATGCCGAGGATCTCGCGGGCCTCGTCCATCTCCTTCTTGCGGACCTCGTGGATGTGCTCCTCGATGTACTTGTCGCCCTGGAGCTTCGGATTGAGGATGGAGCCACGCTCGCCCCCCGTGCAGGTGACGACCAGCACGTCCACCCCCTCGGACACATACTTGGCCATGGTCGCCGCACCCTTGCTCGACTCGTCGTCGGGGTGGGCGTGAACGGCCATAAGTCGCAGCTGCTCAGTCAAGACTCGATCCTCAGTGATTCGGCGCAATAAGCGGCTTCTATAGTGACCGAATCGGGGGGCGGAAAATTCCGGAGTTCCGGATCCAGGAGGAACGATCATGACCGCGGTGCGCCAGGACCTTCCCGAGGGCCGTTACGGCCGGTCGGCGGACGAGCGCGCGGACCGCAAGCTCAAGATCGTCGGCGCCGTGCTGGGCGCCGCGCTCCTGGCGATGACCGCCTGGTTCGGTTACGACTACATCGCCGGCCAGAAGATCAGCGCCGAGCTGATCAAGTTCGACACCGTCTCGGACTCCGAGGTGAAGGTGCACCTGGAGGTGCGCAAGGACCCGGAGGCGACCGGCACCTGCACGCTGCGCTCGCTCGCGGAGGACGGCGGCGAAGTGGGCCGCAGGGACGTGCGCGTCGACGCGCCCGGCAAGGACCGCGTCGACGAGATCTACACGGTCCGTACGACGGCCAGGGCGACCAGCACCGAGCTGACAGGCTGCACGGCGGAAGCCGGTTCCACCCGCTGACCTGCGGCGTTACCGCTTCGAGTGTTTTCCTCCTCCCCCTTTTCCGCCTGAATTGTTAGGCTCGTGGTTTCGCCCGCCCCTGGAGGCACATCCTTCTGGGTAGGGCGATGCTTGCTTTGTATTCCAAGTACCGACGAGGAGCACCTGTGACCCAGACCAGCGAGAGCGTCACCTGGCTGACCCAGGAGGCGTACGACCAGCTCAAGGCCGAGCTGGAGTACCTGTCGGGTCCCGCACGCACGGAGATCGCCGGCAAGATCGCGGCTGCCCGCGAGGAGGGGGACCTGCGGGAGAACGGCGGGTACCACGCGGCCAAGGAGGAGCAGGGCAAGCAGGAGCTCCGCGTGCGCCAGCTGACCCAGCTCCTGGAGAACGCGAAGGTCGGCGAGGCCCCCACCACCAGTGGCGTGGTGGCCCCCGGCATGGTCGTCACGATCGCCTTCGACGGCGACGAGGACGACACGATGACGTTCCTGCTCGCCTCCCGCGAGTACGCGAGTTCCGACGTCGAGACCTACTCGCCGCAGTCGCCCCTGGGCACCGGCGTGATGGGCAAGAAGGTCGGCGAGGACGCGCAGTACGAGCTTCCGAACGGCAACAAGGCGTCGGTGAGGATCCTCGAAGCCAAGCCGTACCAGGGCTGAGCACGACAGCGCGAAGCCCCCGGCCGGGAGTCCCGGCCGGGGGCTTCGTCGTGCGTACGGTCGGATCGTCGGCGCGTGCGGTCAGATCGACGCCGAGCGGTACTTGCGCACGGCGAGGGTGCGGAAGACCACCAGGATCAGCAGCGACCACAGCACCGAGGCGAGGATCGGGTTCTGCATGGGCCACGCGTCGGAGGTCTGGAAGCCGGGCGGCAGATTGCCGAACAGCTCGCGGCAGGCCTGCACGGTGGCGCTGAACGGGTTCCACTCGGCGATGTGCCGCAGGAACGTCGGCATCTGGTTCGCGTCGACGAAGGCGTTCGAGATGAAGGTGAGCGGGAACAGCCAGATCAGTCCGCCGGACGTCGCCGCCTCCGGTGTGCGGACGGACAGGCCGATCAGGGCGCCGATCCAGGAGAAGGCGTAGCCGAGCAGGAGGAGCAGCAGGAAGCCGAGCAGGACCTTGGCCATGTTCTCGTGCACGCGCCAGCCGACGATGACGGCGACGATCGCGAGGACGACCAGGGTGAGCGCGGTCTGCACGAGGTCGGCGAGGGTGCGGCCGGTGAGGACGGCACCGCGGGCCATGGGCAGCGACCGGAAGCGGTCGATGAGGCCCTTGTGCATGTCGTCGGCGATGCCCGCGCCCGCGCCGGCGGTCGCGAAGGTGACGGTCTGGGCGAAGATGCCGGCCATCAGGAACTCGCGGTAGGCCGAGGCGGAGGTGGATCCGCCGACCTGGATGGAGCCGCCGAACACGTAGGTGAACAGCACGACGAACATCACCGGCTGGATCAGTCCGAAGATGACCATTTCCGGGATCCGGGCCATCCGGATCAGATTCCGCTTGGCGATGACCAGCGAGTCGGAGACCGACTGGGCGATGCCCCCGCGCGGCTGAGGGGCGCGGGTGCCGGGTGCGGTGTCCGTTACGGCGCTCACTTGGCGGCCTCCGCTTCTTCCTCCGCGACTGCGGCCGCGTGGCCGGTCAGGGAGATGAAGACGTCGTCGAGGGTGGGGCGGCGCAGACCGATGTCGTCGATCTCGACGCCGCGGATGTCCAGCTCCCGGATGACTTCGGCGAGGAGCTTGGCGCCGCCGGCGACGGGCACGGTGATCTTGCGGGTGTGCAGCTCGGTCTTGCTCGCCCCCTTGCCGAAGGCGCGCAGTACCTCGTCGGCGGTGGTGAGGTGCTCGGGGTCGTGCACGACGACCTCGATGCGCTCGCCGCCGGTGCGGGCCTTGAGCTGGTCGGAGGTGCCGCGCGCGATGACGCGGCCGTGGTCGATGACGCAGATGTCGTGGGCCAGGTGGTCGGCCTCTTCGAGGTACTGGGTGGTGAGCAGGAGCGTCGTACCACCCGAGACGAGTTCCCGGATGACCTCCCACAGCTGCTGCCGGTTGCGGGGGTCGAGCCCGGTGGTCGGCTCGTCCATGAACATCACGGGCGGGCTGACGACCAGAGCGGCGGCGAGGTCGAGACGCCGCCGCATGCCTCCGGAGTACGTCTTGGCCGTGCGGTCGGCGGCTTCGGCGAGGTTGAAGCGCTCCAGCAGCTCCTCCGCGCGGGCCTTCGACGCCTTCGCGGACATCTGGTAGAGCCTGCCGACCATCTGCAGGTTCTCTCGCCCGGTGAGGTACTCGTCGACGGCGGCGAACTGGCCGGACAGGCCGATGGACCGGCGCACCTCGTTGGGGTGCTTGAGGACGTCGATGCCGGCGACGACCGCCTTGCCGCTGTCGGGCTGGAGCAGTGTGGTCAGGACCCGCACCGCGGTGGTCTTGCCGGCCCCGTTCGGGCCGAGGAGGCCGAGGACCGTGCCTTCCGGCACATCGAGATCGACCCCGTCGAGGGCCTTGACGTCGCCGAAGGTCTTCACCAGACCCTCGGCATGGATGGCTCCTGGCATAAGTGGTCCCCCGTTGTGGGTGATTCCTACGCGAATCCTAGGTTTGCCGGCCTTGCCCTGCTCGGCGAAGCCGCACGCGAGGCCCACCACCGTAGAGCGCCAGATCGCGTGGCGTCATCCGTTTAAGTCATCACGGTGTAGCCCGCCTCCCGCAGCACCGACCGGACCTCCGCGCAGTGTTCCGGGCCCTTCGTCTCCAGGTGCAGCTCCACCTCGACCTCCGTGAGTCCGAGCCGCGGATCGGTCCGCACGTGACCCACGTCGAGGACGTTGGCGTCGACCACCGACAGCTCCGCCAGCATCCCCGCCAGAGCGCCGGGGCGGTCCGTCAGACGCAGCCGAAGGGACAGGTAGCGGCCCGCCGCCGCCATGCCGTGCCGCAGGATGCGCTGCATGAGCAGCGGATCGACGTTGCCGCCCGACAGCACCGCGACGACCGGGCCCTCGAACGACTCCGGTTTGCTCAGCAGCGCCGCGACCGGGCTCGCCCCGGCCGGCTCGACGACCATCTTGGCCCGCTCCAGGCAGAGCAGCAACGCACTCGACAACTCGTCCTCGGTGACGGTCACTACCCCGTCGAGCAGCTGGTTGATCACCGCGAACGGCACGTCGCCGGGCCGCCCCACCTTGATGCCGTCCGCCATGGTCTGCGCCGTGTCGATCGACACCGGCCGCCCGGCGGCCAGCGACGGCGGGTAGCACGCCGCGTTCGCCGCCTGTACGCCGATGATCCGCACGTCGGGGCGCAGCGCCTTGACCGCGATCGCGATGCCGGCGGCCAGCCCGCCGCCGCCCACTCCGACGACGATCGTCCGTACCTCCGGGCACTGCTCCAGGATCTCCAGGCCCAGCGTCCCCTGGCCCGCGACGATGTCGGGGTGGTCGAAGGGGTGGATGAAGGCCGCGCCCGTCGTGTCGGCGTACTCCTGCGCGGCGGCCAGCGTCTCGTCGACGACCTGGCCGTGCAGGCGCACCTCGGCGCCGTACTCCCGGGTCGCCGCGACCTTCGGCAGGGGCGCCCCGAGCGGCATGAAGACGGTGGACCGCACGCCGAGGAGGGTCGAGGCCAGGGCGACGCCCTGCGCGTGGTTGCCCGCGCTCGCCGCCACCACTCCGGCCGCGCGCTGCTCGGGGGAGAGCCCGGCGATCCGCACGTACGCGCCCCGCAGCTTGAACGAACCGGTCCGCTGCAGGTTCTCGCACTTCAGGTGGACCGGGGCCCCGACCAGGTGCGACAGATGCCGGCTGCCCTCCATCGCCGTGGACCTCGCGACCCCGGAGAGCATCTTCTGCGCCCCTCGTATGTCGTCGAGCATGAGGTTGCGGAAAGGATCGGCCGTACGGAAGCTCATGACCGCAAGTCTGGCAGCTCGCCGGCCGGGCGCCCGCCGGGCACCGAGGGCTTCGCACCGTTTCTCGCAGCGCCGGTACGCACCCGCCGGCACCCGCGTACTCTGTCCCCCACCACACCGACCACCGCACGAAGAGAGCCCCCAGCCATGCCCACTTCCCAGGACATGACGACTGATCCGGACACCGGCCTCCTCGATGCCCTCCAGCACCAGGTGGCCGTCTTCGCCCGCCGCGCCGAGCAGACGAGGCTCGGCGGAGTGGGCCAGGTCCGCAACTCCATGGACCGCGCGGCCTATCTGCTGCTCAACCGGCTCGACCAGGAAGGCCCGATGGGCGTCAAGGCGCTGGCCGCGGGCATGGGGATCGACTCGTCGACCGTGACCCGGCAGGTCGCGCCGCTCGTCGACACGGGCCTCGTGAAGCGCACGTCGCACCCCGAGGACGGTCGTGCGGTCGTGCTCCAGCTGTCGCCGCGCGGGCAGGCCCGGCTCGACGAGGTGCGCTCCTCGCGGCGCGAGCTGATGGCCCAGGTGACGGACGGCTGGACCGAGGAGGAGCGCGACGCGTTCTGCACGCTCCTCACGCGCTTCAATTCCGCGCTGTCGGCCCGCCAGGGCGCGGCGGGCGTCGAGGCGGGGTCCGAGGCCGCGGCCACCGGCGCGCAGGTGCCGCCGACCTCTTGACCCCGGGCCCTTTCCTGCCCTGATATGAGGGCGTGCGAGAGCGGCAGGCGATTCGGCATCGCCGCAGGGCCCGCGAGTTCGAGGCGTTCGTCGCGGGTGCGGCAGGACGACTGCTGCATGCCTCGACACTGCTGACGGCGGAGCCCGCGGACGACAACCCGCGGGCGCGGCGCCTGCTCACCGCCGCGCTGGCCCGTACGTACGCGGACTGGGACCGGCTGCGCGGCGAGGACCCGTACGACCGCACCCGCCAGGAGCTCGCCGCCCGTTTCGCGCGCGGCGCGTGGCACTACCGGCAGCACGGCGGCGGGGTGCTGGAGCGGCTGACACCCCAGGAGCGGCTGGTGCTGGTCCTGCGGCTGTACGAAGGTGTCGCCGAGGAGCAGACGGCCGCGCAGCTCGGGCTTCCCGCGGAGCGGGTGCGGGCGATCTGTACGCGTGCGACGGCCGCGATGCGCAGCGGACCGCGCGCCCCGGCCGGTCCGGTGCGCAAGGTGGCCACGCCGTGAGCGACCGCACGCAGGACGAGGTCCGCCGGATGCTGGAGACGCCCCACCCCCCGGTCCCCGCCGACCTGGGGACGCGCGCCGCCGAGCGCGGCGCCCGCCTGCTGCGCCGCCGGGTCCTGGCGCGACGGCTGCTGTGGCTGCTGCTGGCACTCGTGGCGGTGGCGTTCGCGGTGTGGGCCGCGCTGGAGCAGCCCTGGGTGGTACCGCCGTCGGAGATCGCCCCGCCGCTGGAGGGGTGGTGACCCTGTGCCGGAGGGGCCGATCCGCCCCTCCGGCCTGCGGCGGGCGGGTCAGCCCAGCATCTGCTTGAGGTCGGCCAGCAGGTCGTCGCCCGACTCGATGCCGACGGACAGCCGCACCAGGTCGCCCGGGACCTCCAGGGCCGAGCCCACCACCGACGCGTGCGTCATCCGGCCCGGGTGCTCGATCAGGGACTCGACGCCGCCCAGCGACTCACCGAGGGTGAAGAGCTTGGCACGGTTGCAGACCTCGACGGCCGCTTCCTCGCCGCCCTCGACGCGGAACGACACCATGCCGCCGAACGCCTTCATCTGCTTGGCGGCCGCCTCGTGGCCCGGGTGCTCGGGCAGCCCCGGGTAGAGGACCTGCGTGACGCGCGGGTGGCGCGTCAGCATCTCCGCGACCCGCCTCGCGTTCTCGCTGTGGCGGTCCATCCGCACGGCGAGCGTCTTGATGCCCCGCAGCACCAGCCACGCGTCGAAGGGCCCGGCGACGGCGCCCATGGCGTTCTGGTGGTAGGCCAGTTCCTCCCCGAGCGCCGTGTCGTTGACGATCAGCGCGCCGCCGACGACGTCCGAGTGGCCGCCCATGTACTTCGTGGTCGAGTGCACGACGACGTCCGCGCCGAGTGCCAGCGGCTGCTGGAGGTAGGGGCTCGCGAAGGTGTTGTCGACCACGAGGCGGACGCCGGCCGCGCGCGCGACGCCCGCGAGCGCCTGGATGTCACTGATGCCCAGGAGCGGGTTCGAGGGGGTCTCGACCCAGATCACCTTGGTCCTGGGGGTCAGGGCCGCCCGTACCGCCGCCGGGTCGGAGGTGTCCGCGACCGAGAACTCGACGCCCCACCGCGAGACGACCTTGGCGAACAGGCGGAAGGTGCCGCCGTACGCGTCGTTCGGGATGACCACGTGGTCGCCCGGGCTCAGCAGGGTCCGCAGCAGGCAGTCCTCCGCCGCCAGGCCCGACGCGAAGGCCAGCCCGAGGCTGCCGCCTTCGAGCGCCGCCAGGTTCTCCTCCAGGGCCGTGCGGGTCGGGTTGGCGCTGCGGCTGTACTCGTAGCCGCCCCGCAGGCCGCCGACGCCGTCCTGCTTGTACGTGGAGACCTGGTAGATCGGCGGTACGACCGCGCCCGTCAGGGGGTCAGCGGTGTTTCCGGCGTGGATCGCGATGGTCTCGAAGCTGTGGTGGTCGCTCATGAGGCACGAGCGTAGTTCGTCCGCGCCTCCGCCCACCGCCGTCCCCGCGCGGTCCGGGACAATGGAGCCATGGAGATTCTCTGGTTCCTGATCGCTCTGTGCATGCTGGCGGCGGTCATCGGCCCCTTCGTCCTGCGCAGGCGCGGCGGCGGCATCCGCCTGGTCGCGCCCGGCTCCCCGGACGCCGCCGACCCGGCCGACTACGGCTTCGTACGCCAGGAGCTGCTCGACGTACGGATGCCGGGCCCGGACCAGGACCTGGAAGACGTCCTGGAAGTGGTGCAGCGCTCGCAGGACTGGCGGGCCGCCGCACAGCTCCTCGCGGGGACGCCGAAGGACGGCGAGGTGCGCTGGCAGCGCGTGCAGGCGTTCGCCGGGGCCGCCTCCCTGGAGCTGGCCCAGCACCCGGGCGAGGGCGGGCGCTGGCTTCGGGCCTGGCGGGCCGAGTCGCCGAAGGACGCGGGCGGGGCGCAGGTGCACGCCGAGTTCCTGGTGCAGCAGGCGTGGCGTACGTCGACGCCCGGTACGAACGACTTCCGGATCATCCTGGAGGAGGCCCGCACGGTGTGCGGCGAGGCCGCGCTGCTCGCGCCGGGCGACCCCGTCCCGTACATCACCGAGCTGACCGTGGCGCGCGGACTCGCCTACCCCGAGCCGGAGTTCGACCAGCTGTGGGCGAAGGTCCTGGACCGCGCGCCGGCCCACATGGGCGCGCACCTCGCCGCGCTGAGCTACCGCAGCGAGAAGTGGCACGGTTCGCGCGACGCCGCCGACACCTTCGCGACCGCCGCCGCCGCCCGCGCGCCGCAGGGCTCGCTGCTCGCGGCGCTGCCCCTGTTCGCCGTGTACGAGCACCTGCCCGAGGTCAACCTCGTCAACGGCTTCTACCAGAGCGCGGTGGTGACGAAGGCCATGGAGGGCGCGCTCTACGCGGTGCACGCCGCCCGCCCCGACGACCCGGTGCTGGCGCACGTACGCCACCTGCTGATCCTCTTCCTGGTACGCGCCGAACGCTGGGCGGAGGCGATGAACCAGCTGCGGCACGTGGACGGCCACGTCGGCGCGCTGCCCTGGACGCACAGCCCGGACCCGGCGGCGGACTACGCCGTGTACCGCGCGCTGGCGGTCGCCGGCTACGAGGCGAACGGCGGCAGCCCGGCGACCCTGCCCGGCTGACGACGAGGCGGAATTCCGGGCGGCGCCGAGGTGTTCCCCCCGGTGCCGCCCCCCGTGAAGGAGACCGAGTGATGATGTTCGGCCGTACCCCCCAGCTCCCCACCCCGGAGCAGGCCCTGAAGGGCCGCCCGACCCCCGAGTTCGACGTCCCGTCCCGGCACACGGTCCTCGGCAACCCGCTGGTGGGCCCGTACCCCGACGGCCTGGAGACCGCCGACTTCGGCATGGGCTGCTTCTGGGGCGCGGAGCGCACGTTCTGGCAGACGGACGGCGTCTGGACGACGCTGGTCGGCTACCAGGGCGGCTACACCGAGAACCCGGCGTACGAGGAGGCCTGCTCGGGCCTGACGGGGCACACGGAGGCGGTCAGGGTGGTCTTCGACCCGTCGGTCGTCTCGTACGAGCAGCTCCTGAAGGTCTTCTGGGAGAACCACGACCCGACCCAGGGCTTCCGCCAGGGCAACGACGTGGGCACGCAGTACCGCTCGGCGATCTACACCCACTCCCCCGCCCAGGCGGCGGCCGCCGAGGCGTCCCGCGAGGCGTACCAGAAGGTCCTCACGTACTCCGGCCACTCCACGATCACCACGGAGATCCTCCCGGCGGACACCCGCCCGTTCTGGCCTGCCGAACCGCACCACCAGCAGTACCTCGACAAGAACCCCGGGGGTTACTGCGGCATCGGCGGCACGGGGGTCAGCTGCCCGATCGGTGTGGCGAAGACCGACTGACGCGCGGGTCCGTCACACCGCGCCGGTGCGACGGGCCCGCCTCTGCCCGGTCGGTGCGATCCGGCTGGTAGACAGCAACCATGACCTATTACGCGGATTTGACGCCGTACACCTACGACACGGACAGCGGCGCTCCCACCAGAGCTCCCACCGCCCCCCGAGCGGTGCCGCACGTGAACGTGGGCTGGCTGGGGCGGGTCCGTCCCTACGCCAAGGGCGACGCCCCCGCCGGGCTGGTGGAGGCGCTCCGGGGCATGCAGCGGACCCACCGTGCCCAGCAGACCCGTGGTTACCACTTCTGCCCCTGGTGCGCCGCGCGGACGCTCGGCCTGCTCGGCGCCCGTGACACCTGTCCGCGCGGCAGCGCCGAGATACGCGTCGTCGGGGACGGCGTCGTCTACGCCGCCCCCGAGCTGATCACCCACTACGTCGAGGCCCACGCGTACGCGCCGCCCGCCGCGTTCGTACGAGCGGTCCTGGCGTCCGCGAACTGACCGCGTCCCGCCCGCTTTTATTCGGTGGCGGGCGCTGCGGGCCAGCGCGACGATCGGACGATGCGCCGCATCTTCCTGGAGACCGACCGACTCGTCCTCCGCCCCTTCGCCGAGGCCGGCCCGGACACCGGCCCCCGCGCCGACAGCACCGACCCCACCGACGTCGACCGCCTCGTCGACCTCGACAGCGACCCCGAGGTCATGCGCTACCTCAACGGAGGCCGTCCCACCTCCCGCGCCTTCGTCGTCGAGCGCGTGCTGCCCCGGCTGACGCACCACTATGAGTGCATCGGGACCCGCGGCTTCTGGGCCGCCGAGGAGAAGGCGACGGGGGCGTTCCTCGGGTGGTTCGAGTTCCGGCCGACGGACGACGACAGCGCGGAAGTCGTCGAGCTCGGTTACCGCCTCGGCCGCGCCGCCTGGGGACGCGGTTACGCGACCGAGGGAGCCCGCGCCCTGATCGACAAGGGCTTCACCGAGCTGGGCGTGCGGCGCGTCACCGCCGACACGATGTACGTCAACTCCCGTTCCCGGCGCGTGATGGAGAAGGCGGGCCTCCTCTTCGTACGCCGCTGGTACGGGAACTGGCCCGACAGCATCGAGGGCTCGGAACACGGCGAAGTCGAGTACGCGCTGGACCGCGACCAGTGGGCGGCCCGCGCCGGCGCCGCGGTCCACCCGCCCGACCGAGTCCGGTAATTCTCCCGCTCGTGTGCGTACTGTGACCGTGACCTGGGATGATTACGTCCCGTGTTCACAGACCTCGTCATCCCCGTCGTCGGCCTCGCCGTTCTTGCCTGGGCTCTTGTCCATGTCACCCGCGTCGCCCTGCGCAACCAGAAGGCCAAGCGTTTCGACGCGGCCGCCTACGGGCTCGTCCCCCGCGATCAGCTCGACGCCGGCCGCTCCGGCCCGCCCCGCGACGAACCCGCCCTCCAACTCGCCGTCGAAGCCGCCTGCGGCGGTGACTGGGAGCCCGCCGCCGGCCTGCTGGCCTCGGCCGCCGACGACGCGGACTGGGAGGCGCGCTGGCGGCTCGTCGGCATCTTCGCGGACGTCGCCGTCGAGGACGAGCGCTGGCTGCGGACCTGGCGTGCCCGGATGCCGCAGGACGCCGACGCCGTCGTCGTGCACGCGCACGCCCTCCTTCTGCGTGCCTGGGCGGCGCGCGGTGTGAAGTACGCGCGGGAGACTTCCGACGGTCAGATGGAGCTGTTCGCCGAGCTGCTGCCGACGGCGATGCACGCCGCCCGCGAGGCGGCCCGGCTGGCGCCGCGCGACCCCTCGCCGTGGATCACGATGGTCGCCGCCGCGCGCGGACTCGGTCTCTCCCGCGACGAGTTCAACGGCCTGTGGGCCGAGGTGACGGCTCGCGCGCCGCACCACTACGACGCCCACTGGCAGGCTCTCCAGTACTGGTGCCAGAAGTGGTACGGCTCCCACAAGCTCATGTTCAAGTTCGCCAAGGAGGCGGCTGTGTCGGCGCCGGCCGGTTCCCTGCTCTCCGGCATCTACCTGGACGCCGTGCACGAGGCGGTGCTGCAGGACGGTGACGAGGCGTACCGCACCTGGGCCACCAAGCCGATGATCGCCCGTGTCCAGGCCGACCTCGCTCAGGCGGACCCCGACGATCACCGGCTGCCCCACATACGGCACCTGCTCGCCGCGACGCTGGTGAAGTGCGGGCGCTACGCCGAGGCCCTCGCCCAGTTCCGGCTGATCGGCGGGTGGTGCGGAGCGGCCCCGTGGACCTCGGCGAACGACACGGTGGTGGCCTTCGACCACGCCCGCGGCCTCGCGGCGCTGGGCTCCGGCCGCCCGTGACGAACCGGCTGCCCGCCGGGTAGCCGGCACGGACGACGCGCGGCGGCGGGCGGACGCCGGGGTGCACGCCACCGCGCGTCAGGCCGCCCGGTGCCGCTGTCGCAGCCGGGCCGCCGTGTCCGCCGCGTCGTAGCCGGGGGCGACCCCTTCGACCAGGATCACTTCCCCCGCGACGTGCCGCGTGCGCATCGGGAGGAGCTCCTGGTAGGCCTCGGAGTCGTACCAGTCGCGCGCCTTCGCCATGTCGGGGAAGCCGATGACCACCAGGTCGCCGGGCCACTCGCCCTCCAGGACCTCCACCTCCGTGCCGTGGACGAGGAACTGTCCTCCAAAGGGGTCGAGGGTGGCCTGGATCCGCTCCATGTACACGAAGATGTCCTCGTGGTGGGCGGCGGCGCGCAGGTGACCGACGGCGTAGGCGCTCATGGGGTTCCCTCCCGGGCGGTGTGACGGGCTGATGCGTCACATCCTTCCGGGAGGGACCACGGCCGTCGATTACCGCTCAGGTAATGCCAGGGGTCTGCCGGGGAGCGGAGACACCGGGCCCCCACGCCGTCAGATCGTCGCCGCGTCGATCACGAACCGGTACCGCACGTCGCTCGCCAGTACCCGCTCGTACGCCTCGTTGATCCGGTCCGCGCTGATCAGCTCGATCTCCGCGCCCAGCCCGTGCCGCGCGCAGAAGTCGAGCATCTCCTGCGTCTCGGCGATACCGCCGATCATGGAGCCGGCCAGCGTCTTGTTGCCGCCGATCAGCGAGAACATGTTGAGGGAGTTCGGCTCCTCCGGAGCGCCGACGTTCACGAACGCGCCGCCCACCTTCAGCAGGCCGAGGTACGCGTCCATGTCGAGCGGCGCCGATACCGTCGAGACGATCAGGTCGAACGAGCCCGCCAGCTCCTCGAAGGTCTTCGGGTCGCCGGTCGCGTAGAAGTGGTCCGCGCCCAGCCTCAGCCCGTCCTCCTTCTTGCGGAGGGTCTGGCTCAGTACGGTCACCTCGGCGCCCAGCGCGTCGGCGATCTTGACGCCCATGTGTCCGAGGCCGCCCAGGCCGAGGATCGCGACCTTCTTGCCGGGGCCCGCCTGCCAGTGGTTGAGCGGCGAGTAGAGGGTGATGCCGGCGCACAGCAGCGGGGCGGCGACGTCCAGCGACAGTCCGTCGGGGATGCGCACGGCGTAGTTCTCGTCGACGACGAGGTGGGTGGAGTAGCCGCCGTAGGTCGGCTCGCCGTTCTTGTCGAGAGCGTTGTACGTACCGGTCATGCCCTTCGCGCAGTGCTGCTCCTGGCCCGCGAGGCAGGCCTCGCAGGTGCGGCAGGAGTCGACGAAGCAGCCGACGCCGACCCGGTCACCGACGGCGTACTTGCCGACGCCCGCTCCGACCTCGGTGACGACGCCGGCGATCTCGTGACCGGGCACCATCGGATAGATGCCCTCGCCCCAGCCGTCACGGACCTGGTGGATGTCGGAGTGACAGATGCCCGCGTACTTGATCTCGATCAGGACGTCGTGCTCGCCGACCGGGCGGCGCGGCACGGAGATCTTCTCCAGCGGTGCCTTGGCGGCGGGGGCCGCGTAGGCGGAGACGGACGAGACGGTGGACACGGACGGGGCGGAGGTAGAAGTGGTCATGCTCGAAAGCCTGCCTGACCTGCTGACATCCACCCAGCCCTCTGTTGAGCGTAGGTCTGCTGTGCGTACCACTGGCGGGGACAGGCTCACCTTCGTACCCGGTGCGGCGGGGGGTGATACTGGCTGTCATGGACCAGCGCGCCGAACTGAGTGAGTTCCTCCGCTCCCGCCGCGCGCGGCTGAAGCCCGAGGACGTCGGCCTGCCCGACTTCGGCAGGCACCGCCGCGTGCCCGGTCTGCGCCGCGAGGAGCTCGCGCAGCTCGCCGGGGTGTCCGTCGCGTACTACACGCGCCTGGAGCAGGGGAACGGCCGCAACGTGTCCATGGGCGTGCTCGACGCGATCGCCCGCGCCCTGCGGCTGTCCGACGCCGAGCGCGACCACCTCACGCATCTCGCCAAGCCGTCGCAGAAGCGGAAGCGTCCGGTGCGGCCGCAGCGCCTGCGGCCCGGTCTGCAGCACCTGATGGACGCCATGGACGGGGTGCCGGCGTACGTGATGGGGCGGCGCACCGACGTCCTCGGCTGCAACCGCATGGCGCGCTCACTGTTCGGCGACATCACCGCGCGGCCCGTGGAGGAGCGCAACATCGCCCGTCTCCTCTTCCTGGACGACGACTACCGGAACGTGTACGTCGACTGGGAGTCCAAGGCGTGCGAGGTCGTCAGCTACCTGCGGCTGGACGCGGGCTGCCATCCGGACGATCCGCTGCTGTCAGCGCTGGTCGGCGAGCTGTCGGTGAAGAACGAGGTGTTCAGGAGCCTGTGGGCCGCGCATCATGTCAAGGACAAGGGCCACGGCAGCAAGCGCCTGCACCACCCGCTGGTCGGTGAACTGACCCTGGCGTACGAGACGCTGACGCTCGCCGACGACCCCGAGCAGCACCTGATCACTTTCCACGCGGAGCCGGGTTCGCCGTCACAGGAGGCCCTGCAACTACTGGCGAACTGGGGTACGGATGCGGAGTACGTCGCATGAGTGACGCGGAAGTGACCCTGCGCCGGGCGGCCGGTTCCGTCGACGCCGCCGCCGTGGCCGAGGTGTGGCTGCGGTCGTACGACGCCGCGCTGCCCACGGTGCGGCGGGCGCACAGCGACGACGGGGTGCGGGACTTCTTCCGGTACGTCGTCGTGCCGGAGCAGGAGACGTGGGTGGCGGAGAGCGGCGGCGCCGTGGTCGGGATGATGGCGCTGGAGCCCGGCGCGATCGAGCAGCTGTACCTGGCGCCGGAGCACCGGGGGCGCGGGATCGGGGACCGTTTCGTACGGCTCGCGAAGCAACGGTCGCCCGGCGGCCTGGAGCTGTGGACCTTCCAGGTCAACGGGCCGGCGCACCGCTTCTACGAGCGGCACGGCTTTCGCGCGGCCGAGCGGACGGACGGCTCGCGCAACGAGGAGCGCGAGCCGGACGTCCGCTACGTGTGGGTGCCGGAGAGCTGAACCGGCCGGTCCGCACCGCCCCCGGCCCGCGCGGTCCCCGGTGGGCGGGGACGGCCACCGGGGAGCGCGCGGGTGTCCGACGGGTCGCGCGGTACGAGTTCGGTGTACGCGTCGACCGCCTCGGCGCCGCTCCGCCCGTCGACGGCGGCCACGGTCGCTGTGAGGCCGCCCCGGTCGTGGACGACCTGCCCGCGGCGGGATGTCGGCGGGCAGGTCGTGGCTGTGGGCGGCGGTGACGACGGCGTGCTTGCGCGCGGACCCCGAGGCCCGCACGCGAGTTCAACGGTGTGCCGTTCCTGTCACCCCGCTTCCGCCGCCGGCGTCACGAGGCCGCCGCGTTCTCGGTCACCGTGACGCGCCCCTTGCGGATCGTGGCGAGGCGCGGCGCGCGGCGGGCGAGGGCGCTGTCGTGGGTGACCATCACGAACGTCAGCCCGTGTTCCCTCCACAGCCCTTCCAGCAGTTCCATGATCTCGTCGCGCATCGACTCGTCGAGGTTCCCGGTGGGTTCGTCGGCGAGCAGCACCTTGGGCCGCTTGACGAGCGCGCGGGCGATCGCGACGCGCTGCTGCTGGCCGCCGGACATCTCCCCGGGCAGGTGGGTGAGCCGTTCGCCCAGCCCCACCGAGTCCAGTGCCGCAGCCGCCCGTTCGCGGCGGTCCGCCGCTTTCAGGCCGAGCGGTACGAGCGCCGTCTCGACGTTCTCCCGGGCGGTGAGGGTGGGGATGAGGTTGAAGCTCTGGAAGACGAAGCCGATGCTCTCGGCGCGGACCCTGGTCAGCCGGGCCTCCGGCAGCGCGGCCAGGTCGACGCCGTCGAGTTCGACGCTGCCGGTCGTCGGCCTGTCGAGGCCGCCGAGCATCTGGAGGAGGGTGGACTTGCCGCCGCCGGTGGGTCCCTGGATGACGAGCCGGCCGCCGTCCTCGATGGTCAGGTCGACGCCCGCGAGCGCGTCGATGGTGTCCTTGCCGCGCCGGTAGCGCTTGGTGACGCCTTTGAGCTGGTACATGGGTGGGGTCAACTCCTGCGGTGCGAGGAAGGGTTACGAGGGGGGCGAGCGCGCCGCGCCCGGGCGCGCGGATCAACCGACGCGCATCGGGCCGCGCGCCTCACGCCACGCGGCGCAGCGCGTCCGCCGGGCGCAGCCGGGAGGCGCGCCAGCCGCCGAAGCCGCCCGCGATGAGACCGCCCGCGACGGCGAGTGCGACGGCGAGCCCGACGGTGGTGAGGGAGACGGGTGCGGTGAGGGCGATGTCGACGGCCTTGCCGGTGGCCTGCCGCAGCGGGCCGCCCATGCCACCGCCGGGGCCTGTCACGGTGGCGGCGGCCCCGCCGCCACCACCGCCCCCGCCGCCGAGCTGAGCGGTGAGGGTGGGGCTGATCGCGGTGACGAGGTACGCGCAGCCGACGCCCACGGCGATGCCGAGCGCCCCACCGAGCAGACCGTTGGCCAGGGCCTCGCCGACGACCTGGCGGGTGACGCGGCCGCTCTTCCAGCCGAGCGCCTTGAGCGTGCCGAACTCCTGTACGCGGCGGCTGACCGCCGACGAGGTGAGCAGCCCGGCCACCAGGAAGGCGGCGGCCAGTACGGTGACGGAGAGCCACTTGCCGACGCTCGCGGCGAGGTCGGTGGCGGTGGACAGGGAGCCGGAGACGGTGGCGGCGAGGTCGGCGGAGGTGGTGACGGTCGTGCCCGGGATGTTCTTCCGCACGGCCGTCTTGACGTCGTCGATGTGCTGCGAGTCGGTGGCCCTGACGTAGACGGTGGTGATCTTGCCCTTCACGTCGGCCAGGGTCTGCGCCTGGGCGAGGGGCAGGTAGACGTTGGCGGCGGCGTCCGCGCTCTCGGCCGTCGCGATGCCGACGACCTTGTACGGCGTACCGGAGACGGTGATGTTCTCGCCGATGCCGAGCTTCTTCTCCTTGGCGTACGCGCTGTCGACGACGGCGACCTTGGCGTCGGTCTCCGCCTCGGTGAAGGTGCGGCCCGCCGTGATCCTGGAGGAGGTGAGCGGGCCGAGCGCGGGCTCGGTGACGTCGGTTCCGTACACGGAGAAGGAGTCGACGCCGAAGGCCGCTCCGCCGCCGCGCACCCTGCCCTCGCCGCCGCCGGCGCCGCCCGGCTGTGCGGGCTGCGCGGGCTGCGCCTTCTCGATCTCACCGCGCTTGAACTCGCCGCTGACCTTGAGGACCTGGAGGCTCAGGCCGCCGACGGCGTCCGCGACGCCGTCCTGGTCCGCCACCTCGGCGACCGTGGAGGACGCCAGGGTCTGGAAGCCCTGCACCAGCACCCGGTCGCTGCTCTGCTCCTGGTCGTCGCCGCTGTCCTTGGCGTCGAACTCGAAGCGGGGTCCCCGGCCGGTGTCGTTCGCGCCGGGCGGCGCCGCGGCCTTGGTGACCGTCATGTCGGTCCCCAGCCCGTACAGCGATTCCAGGACCTTGTCCTGGGCCCGGCCCATGCCGGCGGAGACCGAGCCGACCACGATGACCAGCGCGATGCCGAGCGCGAGGCCGGAGGCGACGACGAAGGCCGTCTTTCTGCGGCGGCGCAGTTCGCGCCGGAGGTAGGTGAAGAACATGGCGCGAAGCTATGGGCGGCTCCTGATGGCTGGATAAGGCCGGTCTGAGAGCCGGATGAGAAGCCCGGGAACGCGAACAGCGGCGGCGCCGCCCCGATTTCGGGGTGGCGCCGCCGCTGGATCGCTGCGGGGAAGGAGCCGGCAGCGTGAGGATCAGGCCGCGGAACCGGCCTTCCACTGCTCCCAGTCCATGTTCCAGCCGTTGAGGCCGTTGTCCGGCTTGATGGTCTTGTCCGGGGAGTTCTTGACGACGACCACGTCACCGATGAGCGAGTTGTCGAAGAACCACGCGCCGGGCTGGTTCGGGTCGTTCGCGCCCTTGGCGTCGTTCAGGCCCACGCAGCCGTGGCTGGTGTTGGCGCTGCCGAAGATCGAGTCGGCGCCCCAGTAGTTGCCGTGGATGAACGTGCCCGACGTGGACAGCCGCATGGCGTGCGGCACGTCCTTGATGTCGTACTCGCCCTTGCCGTCGTCGTCCGTGAAGCCGACCGTCGCACCGTTCATCCGGGTCTCCTTGAACTTCTCGGAGATCACCATCTGGCCGTTGTACGTCGGGTTGTCCGGCGCGCCCGCGGAGATCGGGATGGTCTTGATCGTCTTGCCGTCGCGCGTGACCGTCATGGTCTTCGTCTTGGCGTCGACGGTGCTGACCTGGTTGCGCCCCACGGTGAAGGTGACCGTCTTGTCCTGGACGCCGTAGATCCCGTCGGCGCCCTCGACGCCGTCGAGAGCCAGCTTCATGGTGACCTTGGAGCCGCCCTTCCAGTACTCCTGGGGGCGGAAGTCCAGCCGCTGCGAGCTGAACCAGTGGCCGACGACCTCCTGGCCGCTGCTCGACGTGACCGTGATGCCCTTCTGGACCGCGGCCTTGTCGGTGATCGCCTTGTCGAAGTTGATCGACACCGGCATGCCCACGCCGACCGTGGAGCCGTCGTCGGGCGTGAAGTTCCCGATGAAGCTGTTGGCGGGCGAGACGGTGGTGAAGGAGGCGTTCTCGTGCGCCTTGCGGCCCGCCGAGTCGGCCGCCGTCGCGGAGATCTTGTACGTCGTCGAGCGCTCCAGCTGCGCGTCCGGCTTCCAGCTCTTGCCGTCGGCGGCGATCGTGCCGGCCACCTTCGCACCGGCGGTCGAGGTCATCGTGACCTCGGTCAGCTTGCCCTCGCTGACGGAGACCTTGGTGCCGCGGTTGATGCTGACGTTGTCGGCGCCGCCCTTGGGGGTGATCGCTATTCGGGCCTCGGAGGTGTCCTTGGCCGCGGCCTCGTCCACCTCGGCCTGCGACTTCTTCGAGCTCTGGGCGCTGCCGCCGCCCTTGTCGCCACCGTCGCTGCAGGCCGAAAGGACCAGAACGCCGCTTAGCAGTGCGGACGCGGCCATGAGGCCCCTGCGCCGCTTGCTGTCCGTCATCACACGCTTCTCCATCGTTGCCGATTCCCCACAAGATCCCCGGGCAGGGCCGCTGGGCAGCGTCACCCTGCCAATGTTCTAAACACCTGTACCGATTCGTCCGTTCCACATCTGGGAGGAATGTGGGGAACACCACTGATCACAGAGATCGACGCAGCCACGCCGCCGCCGGTTGCGGCGGCGGCGCGCATTTCTTCACCGGGCTCACCGGGCCGGCCGGGCCCGCCCGGCTCACCGGAAACGCTACGCGGGGCCCTCCTCGTCGTCGTCATCCAGGTCCCACTCCACGGCGTCGGGGTTGTAGTCGATCCGTTCACTGCTCCACGAGGCCTGCGCGAGTTCCACACCGGGGACGTCGCTGATCAGATCGAACGGGTCCACCAGGTGGGCGAGGGCCTCCGCCACGTCTTCCCGCACGGCGGCCTCGGCATGCGTGCGTTCGACGTCCGCCGCGTGGGCGTCCTCCGTGACGTGGGCGAGAGCGGCCTCGGTGAGTTCCTCGGCATCGGAAATTTCCAGCACCAATTCGACCTGGAGCCGGACAAAGCGTGACGTCTCAGTTGCGTTCATGCCTCGGAGCGTAGGCCGCCGGGCCCTCGCGACTTTCCTGCGACCCGCTGCTTTCATTAGCATCGGCGCACACGGCCAATTCCCGGTTGCCTCAAGGGGGATCGATCACGTGTCCGCACGCCGACCGCTGCTGACCGCCACCGCCGCGGGCACACTGCTGTGTGCTCTGTGGTTCGTCCCGTCCGCCAACGCCACGGCGGACAAGGAGGCGAAGCCGCAGCCCGCGACGCAGGCACAGCCGCCCGCCACGTCCTCCCGGGATCTCGCGCTGGCCGACACGGGCAGCGTGGACACCACCCCGTACCTGATCGGCGGCACCGCGTTCCTCGGCGTGGGCGCCGGATTCATGGCGTACTCGATGAGAAGGGCCGCGCGTCCGGTGATCTGACGCACGGCCCCGCTCCATCACTCCGCCGGTCCGGCCGCCGCCTACGCGAGCGGGCCGGTCACCGGCTCGACGGCCCCGACGAGCCGGCCCGCCCGTACGAAGGCGTCGGCCGCCGCGAGGTCGGGCGCCAGGAACCGGTCCGGACCCGGACCCTCGACGCCCGCTTCGCGTACGGCCTTGATGACCGCCTGCGAGGCGGGCGCGGGCACGAGGCCCTCGCGCAGCTCGATGCCGCGCGTGGCGGCGTACAGCTCGACGGCGACGATCCGCGTCAGGTTGTCGATCGCGGTACGCAGCTTGCGCGCCGCCGACCAGCCCATGGAGACGTGGTCCTCCTGCATCGCGGAGGACGGGATCGAGTCGACGGACGCGGGCGCCGCGAGCCGCTTCATCTCGCTGACCAGGGCGGCCTGCGTGTACTGGGCGATCATCAGGCCCGAGTCGACGCCGGCGTCGTCGGCGAGGAAGGGCGGCAGGCCGTGCGACCGGTTCTTGTCGAGGAGCCGGTCGGTACGGCGCTCGCAGATCGAGCCGAGGTCGGCGGCGGCGATGGCGAGGAAGTCGAGGACGTACGCGACGGGCGCCCCGTGGAAGTTGCCGTTGGACTCGACACGGCCGTCGGGCAGGACGACGGGGTTGTCGACGGCGGCGGCCAGCTCCCGCTCGGCGACGGTGAGCGCGTACGCGATGGTGTCGCGTCCGGCGCCGGCGACCTGGGGGGCGCAGCGCACGGAGTAGGCGTCCTGGACGCGGGGGGCGTCGTCCTGGTGGTGTCCGGTGAGCCCGGAGCCGGCGAGCACGCGGAGCATGTTGTCGGCGGATTCGCCCTGGCCCGGGTGGGGGCGTATGGCGTGCAGCTCGGGTGCGAGGACCTTGTCGGTGCCGAGGAGGGCTTCGAGGCTGAGGGCCGCGGTGATGTCGGCGGAGGTGTAGAGCCGCTTCAGGTCGGCGATGGCCATGATCAGCATGCCGAGCATGCCGTCGGTGCCGTTGAGGAGGGCCAGGCCCTCCTTCTCGCGCAGCTCGACGGGGGCGATGCCGTGCGCGGCGAGCAGTTCACCGGCGGGGCGTACGACGCCGTCGGGGCCCTCCGCGTCGCCCTCGCCCATCAGCGCGAGGGCGCAGTGGCTGAGGGGGGCGAGGTCGCCGGAGCAGCCGAGCGAACCGTACTCGTGGACGACCGGGGTGATGCCGGCGTTGAGGAGGTCCGCCATGGTCTGGGCGACGTGCGGGCGTACGCCGGTGTGGCCGGACGCGACGGTCTTGAGCCGCAGGAACATCAGCGCGCGCACGACTTCGCGCTCGACGTGCGGGCCCATGCCGGCGGCGTGCGACCGGACGATGTTGCGCTGCAACTGGGCGCGCAGGTCCTGGCTGATGTGCCGGGTGGCGAGGGCTCCGAAGCCGGTCGAGACGCCGTAGACGGGTTCCGGCTTGGCGGCCAGGGCGTCGACGATCTCGCGCGAGGCGGCGAGGGCGGTGACGGCCTCCTGGGAGAGCTCGACCCTGGCGTTGCCCCGGGCGACGGCGATGACATCCGCTGCGGTCGTCCCGGACGTCCCCAGCACGACTGTGTGCATATCCATATTCAGAACCCTACGGATTGAATCCCTTTCTGTCACTACCCCACGGACGGTTGGCCCCTTACCGGGCCCGACCGCTCAGCGCCTCCGGCCGCACCCGCCTTCGCGCGCCCCGCGCCCGTCCCTCACCCCGGCTC